>CAIUGU010000123.1 GCA_903898785.1 uncultured Pseudomonadota bacterium
CCAGCGTGCCGACCGCGAGGTACAGCCCGCCCGCAAGGTCCGCGACTTGGTACCCGGCGCGCACGGGCGTGCGTCCCGGTTCCCCGGTCAGGCTCATGAAACCGGCCAGGGCCTGCACGATCAGGTCGAATGACGGGGCCTTGGAATACGGCGGTTCGTCGTGCAGGCCGATCAATTCGCCGACCACGATGCGCGGGTTGATCTTCGCGAGGGAATCGAAATCGATGCCAAGGCGCTTGGGCACGTCCGGCGCAAACCCGTAGATCACGGCATCGGCCACTTTCACGAGGTCGTACAGCGCCTGCTTGCCGTCCGGGTGCTTGAGGTCGAGCACCACGGACTTCTTGCCGCGGTTGCACGACAGGAAGAACGACGAATCGCCCTCGAACCAGTGCGGCGGCACGGTGCGCGAGTAGTCGCCCTCGGGGGACTCGACCTTGTAGACCTCCGCGCCAAGCTGCGCGAGCAGCTGCCCGGCAAACGGGCCGCCGAGCACATGGGACAGGTCGAGGATCTTTACGCCATCTAGCATTGTTACTCCGGTTGGATGCCGGCGTCCTTCACAAGGCGCGCCCACTTCTGGATTTCGCTCTTCACGTAGTCGCCGAGTTCCTCCGGCGTGCTCGTGTAGGCGTCGATGCCCATGGAGGCCAGCGTCTGCTTCACGTCCGGCCGCGCCATGATCCTCACCATCTCCGCGTTGAGGCGGACGACCGTGTCCCTGGGGGTGCCTGCCGCGGCGAAGAGGCCGAACCAGGCTGGGATGTCGAATCCCTTGAAGCCGAGCTCGTCCATCGACGGGATCTCCGGGGCGAGCGGCGAGCGGTTCAGCGTGGCCACTGCGAGCAGCTTCGCACGACCGGACTGCGTATGCGGCCGGCTCACCGAGAGGTCGACGAAAAGGAAGGTCACCTGCCCGCCGATCACGTCCACAAGGCCCTGCGGAGTGCTCTTGTAAGGGACGTGCGTCATCTGGGTGCCGGTCATCTTCTGCAGGGTGGCGCCGGACAGGAGGCCCACGCTGTTGCCCGAGGCATAGGCGATCTTGCCGGGCTGCCCCTTGGCGGCCTCCACGATCTCGGCGACGGACTTGTACGGCGAGGCGCCGCTCACCGCCATGAAGAACGCGATGCCGCCGATCTTGGTCACCGGCTCGAAGTCTTTCACCGGATCGTAAGTCATCTGCTTCATGAGGCTGGGGTTCGCCGCATGCGTGGTATTGGTGGTGAAGAACAGCGTCAGGCCGTCCGGTTTCGACTTGGCCACCTGCTGGGCGGCAATGGAACCGTTGGCACCGGGTTTGGGCTCGACGATGAACTGCTGGCCAAAAGCATCGGACAGATGCTTGGCGACCAGCCTCGCGTAGACATCCGTGGCGCTTCCCGCTGCAAACGGGATGAGCATGCGCACGGGAGCGGACGGCCAAGCTTGCGCCGCAACAATCCCGGGAACCGCCACGACGCACAGCGCCACTACCAACCGCACTATCTGTTTCATTGGGTCTCCTCCGTTCTGGTTCTTATGCGCCAAAGCATAGCGGAATCCCCGCGTCGGAAAGTCCCCGTTTCGCGCACGCTTATATACTTGCCCCAATGACCCCTGACACCTCCCCACTGCACGTTGCTCACTGGCCCGCCGCCCTGCCGCACGGGCTTCCGCCTGCGGACGCGACGATCCACGCCACGTTCTTCGCCGCGGCCTCGCGCGCGCCGGAGAAGCCGCTGCTGCATTTCCAGGGCGCGACGCTGAGTTATGGCGATGCCCGCGCGCAGGTCGAAGCCCTGGCCGGATACCTTCAGCAAGCCTGTGGCGTCGCACGCGGCGACCGGGTCCTCGTCGACCTGCAGAACAGCGACCACTTCGTGATTGCGTTGCTTGCGATCCTGCGGGCCGACGCGGTGGTGGTCCCGGTAAGTCCCGCCAACCTGGCCGGCGAACTGGCGCACTACATTGCCGACAGCGACGCCCGGGTCGCGATCGTCGGCGAGGAAGTGGCCGGGCTGTTTGCCGGACTGCCCCTCTCGCACCTGCTGGCCGCGGGCAGCGCAGCGTGGCGCTCGGCACTCGCATCGAGCCCGGCGGCCGGGCCTTCGCTGTCCCTCCCCGGGGACCTATGCCTGATGCCGTATACGTCCGGCAGCACGGGCCTGCCCAAAGGCTGCATGCACACCCATGCCACCGTGCTGCACAACGTGATCGGGTCGGTGCGCTGGAAGCATGTCACAGCCGACACCGTCGCCCTTGCCACCGCCCCCTTCTTTCACGTGACGGGCCTCGTCCACAGCCTGCTCGCTACGGTCTACGCCGGCGGGACGGTGGTAATCCAGCCGCGCTGGGATCCGGCAGCGGCGGCGGATCTCATCGAGCGATACCGGATTTCCCACTGGGACCAGGTCCCCACGATGGTGATCGACCTGCTTTCGCACCCCGAGGCCATGAAGCGGGATGTATCCTCGCTGAAATGGATTTTCGGTGGAGGCGCGGCGATGCCCGAAGCCATCGCGCAAAAGCTGCGCGACACCTGTGGCGTCGATTACATCGAGGGCTACGGCCTGACCGAGACCATCTCGCAAACCCACATGAACCCGCCCGGGCGCCCAAAGAAGCAGTGCCTCGGGATCCCCGTGTTCGACACGGAGGCGCGCATCATCGACCCGCTGAC
>CAIUGU010000124.1 GCA_903898785.1 uncultured Pseudomonadota bacterium
ACGGCGGCGGCAACATCTCGAGCACGCCTGACGCCCCGCAGAAGTGGATCAACATCAACGCCCACCAGCGCGTGATCGACCTCGAGCGCGGCCGCATGAACGTGCAGCAGCGCAACGTCCAGGACTTCGTGTTCGCCTACGCGCGCAACATGAACGGCGACGTCCGCGTGAACAACTCCCTCGACGGCGACATTGCCTTCAATACGGGTGCGGACGGCAAGTCGGTCCGCATACCGGATGCCGCCGTGCGCGCGCGGCGCCTCGACATGCTGAACAACCCCGTGTCCATCGTCCGCACGGCGCTGGATCCGGCCACGAAGCTCGGCAAGCTGCGCAAGCAGGACAACCTGCAGGTGCTCGACCTCACGACGCGCCACGGCGACCAGCTCGTCCTCGCCATCAACAGCGAGACGCACCTGCCCGCGTGGCTCAGCTGGGTGGCCCCGCACCCGAACTTCGGCGACGTCACGTACCGCACGCACTATGCCGGCTACCAGCCGCTCGACGGCAACGGCCTCGTGCTGCCGAGCGGCTACAACCAGATCAGCGACTTCCGCAACCTCGTCCAGCAGAAGATCTACGTCGACAAGTACGTCGTGAACGGAGCGATCCCGGACCTCGCCGCGCCCGCCGACGTGCGCGCCGCTGCGGTGCCCGCACCCGGCCTGCCGAAGGTCGATGCCGTGCCGATGGGCAAGGGCGTGTGGTTCCTGAAGGTCACGCCGGGCGGCAACTCGACGCTGTTCGAGTTCGACGACCACCTCGTGATCTACGAGGCCTACGGCAGCGAGGCGAACGCGCTCGCCGTCATCCGCAAGGCGCGCGAGACGGTGCCGGGCAAGCCCGTCACCCACGTCATCCTGTCGCACCACCACATCGACCATACGGGCGGACTGCGGGCCGCGGTGTCGGAAGGTCTCACGGTCATCACGAATCGCGAGAACATCCCTTACGTGAGGGAAGTGACGTCGCGTCCGGCGAAGCTGTTTCCCGATGCGCTTGGGCGGAACCCGAAGACGGTGAACGTCATCCCGGTCGACGATCACCTGAAGCTGAAGGACAAGTCGATGGAGCTCGACATCTATCGCGTGGTCAACAGCAGCCATTTCGCCGCAGGCCTGTTCGCGTACGTGGCGCGCGACCGACTGGTGGCGCAGGGCGACCTCGTCGATGAAGGCTGGGACATCGTGTGGTGGGGCAACGCCTACCCCGACAGCATCAAGTACTGGAACCTGACCGTGGACAAGGACCTGCCCGTGCACGGCAACATCCACACCTGGACCGAGGTCATGGGCCAACTGAAGCAGCAGACCGACAATGCGGTGAAGCTGTGTTCCTCCGTGGCCGCCGCCCGCCTCACCATGCAGGGATGCCCGGTGACCAATACCTTGTAAGCGAGCAGCGATGGGTGGCCAGGGATTGGCGGGTAGCGGGCAGGAAAAGTCATGGACTGCGAATCGAGGTCAAGTCCTGCCCTGAACCTGTCCGCCTATGCGCTTGGCCGCCGAATCACTTGCCCGTGTAAAGAAATGTAACCCGCCTTTCTACCCACCCCGGATTCCACTAGGCTTGGATGAACCAGTCACGGGGAGTGTCGGGATGGACAGCGTCACCAGCACCTTGGATACATGGGCTTGATGAAGCGCCATTCCGGAACCGTCGAGCGGCGCGAGTTCGCGTCCGAGATCAAGTTCCTCATCCCCCCCGATCGGGTCGACTCGATCCGCGCTTGGGCCCGTACCTACCTGCAGGCCGACCCTCACGGCGTCGGCCCCGACAACGACACCTACGGCATCACGAGCCTGTACTTCGACACGGTGCAGTTCGACGTCTTCCACGGCCGCGGCTCGTTCGGGCGCAGCAAGTACCGGGTACGTCGCTACAACGGCAACGAGACTGTCTTCCTCGAACGCAAGACCAAGACCCGGACGTGGGTCAGCAAGCGACGCTCGCTGGTCGGCATGGACACCCTGCCGCTGCTGAATGGCCTCACCGCCGCGGCCGACTGGCCCGGATTCTGGTTCCATCGCCGCCTGCTGGGACGGCAGTTGCATCCCGTATGCCAGATTTCCTACCAGCGGACGGCACGCGTCGGCATGGCCGAGGGACAGCCGATCCGGATGACGCTGGACCGCAACCTGAGGGCCACCTCGCAGGTCGCACACCCGTTTGACAACCGCGACGACGGGACGCCGCTGCTGGACCAGTCGTGGATCCTCGAACTCAAGTACCGGCACGCGCTGCCCGCCCTCTTCAAGCAGCTGATCACGGAGCTCGCCCCCGCGCCGCAGCGCGTATCGAAATACCGCCTTGCCGTCTCGGCGCTCGGCCTCACGGCCGCCGCAGCGCCCTCCCCGCCATCCCGCCTCGCGACGGAGAGTGTCGATGCCTGAGTTCCTGACGGCCCCCTTCGTCGGCGATGCCGCCATCGACCCGCTCGACATCGCCCTCCGCCTCTCGGTGGCGGTCCTGCTCGGTTGCGTCGTGGCCTGGATCTACGTGCGCACGTCCCGCCCCGGCGAGACGGCCTCGTCGTTCCTCGTCACGCTCGTGCTGCTGTCGGTACTGATCGCGATGGTGACGCAGGTCATCGGCAACAACGTGGCGCGGGCCTTCAGCCTCGTGGGCGCGCTGTCCATCGTCCGCTTCCGGACCGTCGTTCGCGATACGCGCGACACGGCCTTCGTGATCTTCGCAGTCGTCGTCGGCATGGCGGTCGGCGCGGCCAACCTGTGGGCGGCGGTCATCGGTGTCGCCATCGTGGGCATCACGTCGTTCGTGATCGCATCACGCATGGGCTTCGCGGGAGACGTCGACACGCCCTACACGCTGCGCATGCGGATGGCGCTCGGGCACGACCTTGAGACCGCCGTCGGGCCCACGCTCAACCAGTTCTGCGCAACGCGGCGCGTGCTCTCGGTGGCAACGAACCGCCAGGGCGCGGCGCTCGAATACCTCATCGAGACCCGCCTGCGGCCCGGCAGCTCGCCGGAGGCGATGGTGAAGGCGGTAAACCTCCTGGAAGGCATCCAGGACATCCGCCTTGAAAGGGATGAAGGGGAGCGGGCATGAACGACATGACTCGGACACACTGGGTACGCGGCGTCGCTGCAACCGCGGCGCTGCTGGCGGCCCTGCCCGCTTCCGCGCAGTTCGGCGGCCGCTTCGGCGGCGGCATGGCGAACAACGAGGCCCGCATCGTCGAGGCCTACGACCGCGACAAGGACGGCCACCTCAATGCCGCCGAGCGCAAGGCAGTGCGCGACGCCGCTGCGATGGGGTCGGGACGGCCCGGCCGTTCGTGGCCGCCCGACACGACCAGCCCGCCGCGGGCCCCGCTGAATCCGCTGCTCGCGGCGGCCGACGTGAAGACCTACGGCGACGAGCCGCTCTACGATCCGTCCGTCTTGCGGACGATCTTCCTGACGTTCGAGAACAAGGACTGGGAGGACGAGCTCGCCTTCTTCTACAACACCGACGTGGAGGTCCCGGCGACGGCCGTCGTGGACGGGAGAACCTACCAGGATGTCGGCGTGCACTTTCGCGGCATGACCTCGTTCCGCATGGTCGGCGAGGGCCAGAAGCGCTCGCTCAACCTGTCATTCGACGACCGGCACGACAAGCAGCGGCTGCTCGGCTACCAGACGCTGAACCTGCTGAATTCCGCCGCGGACCCGACCTTCCTGCGCGCGATGCTGTACATGCAGATCGCACGCGACTACATCGCTGCGCCCAAGGCGAACTATGTCCGCGTCGTCATCAACGGCGAGAACTGGGGCATCTACGTCAACCTGCAGCAGTTCAATTCGGAGTTCACGAAAGAGGCGGGCGCGGGGTCCGGCGAGCGCTGGAAGGTACCGGGCAATCCCCGCAGCCGCGGCGGCGGGCTCACCTACCTCGGCGAGGACGCCGCCCAGTACCGGCGGTACTACGAGATCCGCAGCAAGGACAAGCCCGAATCCTGGAACAAGCTGGTCAACCTGACACGCGTGCTGAACCAGACGCCACCCGACAAGCTGGTCGAGGCGCTGGAACCGATCCTCGACATCGACGAGGTGCTGCGCTTCCTGGCCGTCGAGAAGGTGCTGATCAACAACGACGGCTACTGGACCCGGGGCAGCGACTACAGCCTGTACGTGGACCAGAAGGACCGCTTCCACGTGGTGCCGCACGACGTGAACGAGGCCTTGCGGCCGATCGAGAACCTCGGCTGGGGACGCTTCGCCGATGACCCGCCGGCCGGCATGGGCGCGGTCGAACTCGACCTGTTCGCCGGGGCCGACGATGTGAACAAGCCGTTGCTGAACCGGCTCATGATGGTGCCGGCGCTGCGCGCGCGCTACCTGGGCTACGTCCGCGACATCAACGACAAGTGGCTGGCGTGGTCGCGGATCGGCCCGCTGGCCACCACGTACCAGGCGATCATCGCCGCCGACGTGAAGGCCGACAAGCGCAAGCTCGGCACCACGGAAGAGTTCGCGACGGGCGTGACGGTCGACCGGCCGGAAGGCTTCGGCGGCCCGATCTCGACGCCGGGCATGAGCCTCAAGTCGTTCGTCGAGAAGCGGCACGCCTTCATCGCGAATGCGCTCGAGCTCTACGATCGAGAGCGCCGCTCGGCGCAGGCTCCGTGATGTCCGCCCCTCCGTCTCGACGGCGAGTGACGCGGGCGGCATGGGTGCTCGCGGCGGGTCTCGCCGTGTTCTCGACGGCGCTGTATGCGCAGCGCGAGTTCCGCGTCTACCGGAGCCTCGAAGATCAGGCCGACGTCACGCTGCCGCCCGACTACAACGTCCCGGCGGAATTCGTCGTCGGGCGGTTGATGTATCCGCCCCGCGCCGGCTGGCGGTTCGGCCGCGGCGGCGACTGGCGGGAAGGCGGCACGAGCTGGGCCGTCGACTACCCGCGCGGCGATCGCACGTACGCGCGGCTGCTCAAGCGCCTCACCACGATCGACGTGCGTTCCGTGGAACAGCCCGTCAACCTGGACGACGGCGACGACGTGTTCGACTGGCCGTTCCTGATGGTGGGCCTGCCGGGAACCTGGGAGCTGACCGACGAACAGGCTGCCAAGCTGCGCGACTACCTGCTGCGGGGCGGCTTCCTGCTGTGCGACAGCTTCTTCGGCACGCGCGAGTGGCAGGGGTTCGAGGACACCATGCGCCGCGTCTTCCCTGACCGCGCCATCGTCGAGCTGCCCGAGGACCATCCCATCTTCCATGTGATGTACGACCTCAAGGACCGCAAGCAGATTTCGAACTGGCAGTCCCTGAACGGCCGCGGCGTGCCCTATCGCGCCGATGGCGTCGACCCGCACTGGCGCGCCGTGCTCGACGACGAGGGCCGCGTGATGGCCGCCATCCTGTTCAACAACGACATGGGCGACTCCATGCAGTGGGCCGACGATCCGAGCTACCCGCAGGAAGACTCGGCGCTCGGCATCCGCGTAGGGGTCAACTACGCGCTGTATACGTTGACGCATTGATGCCCTCCAACGTCATCAAGCTCAAGAAGGTGAAGCGCCAGCGGGCCGAGGGCAGGAACCTGTGCGTGTCCGGCTTCCACAAGTGGGAAGTGGTTGCAGCGGCGCGATTTGACGTCCATGAAGGCAAATTGATCACGCCGGAACGCTGCAAACGGTGCGGGAAAGAGCGAGTCAGGTTATCCTGATCGGTACGCGCATAAGGCCGCGGCGGGGGGCTTCGAGACCCCCCGGTCCATTCAAGGGGAGTTGCCATGACGCGTCGTCTGCCGTTTGCCGTTGCAGCCTGTGCGCTGGGCCTCGCGGTCCTGTTCCACAGCCCGGACGCCGCGGCTGCCGACTGTCCGGCCTACCTCGACCAGACCGTCCGCAAGCTGCACTCGAGCGAAACCGTCAATGTCTGCAAGCTGGCCGCCGGCAAGCCCCTGCTGATCATCAATACGGCCAGCCACTGCGGTTACACCCCGCAGTTCAAGGGACTCGAAGCGCTGCACCGCAAGTACAAGGATCGAGGCCTGGTCGTCATCGGCTTCTCGTCGGATGACTTCAACCAGGAAGCGAAGGACGAGGCCGAAGCGGCGGAAGTCTGCTTCCTGAACAACGGCGTGACGTTCACGATGATCGCGCCGAGCAGCGTGAAAGGCCGCGCGGCCAATCCGGTCTTCAGGGAACTCGCGCGCCAGGCGCAGGAACCGGCCTGGAATTTCAACAAGTACCTCGTCGCGCCGGACGGCAAGGTCGTCCGGTACTTCGACAGCGACGCCACGCCTGAATCGCAGGCGGTGACGCAGGCCATCGAAGGCGTCCTGGCGGCCGCCAAGGCGCGGTAACGGGCAGGGTTCGGGTTCTCCTGTCGCCGGCAGCGGTCGGACATCGCGCCGCCGGCAACACGGGAACCGTTTTCGTCGATACAACTAAAGGGGAACGACAATGAAATTCTTAAAGGCGGTGGCCGTCGGGGCCGCCCTCATCGCAGGCATGAGCGGGCCTGTCTTCGCGCAGTCGAAGAACATGACCGCGCAGGAACAGGCCAACCTGAAGCTGGTACTCGACTGGTGGCGCGAAGTGCTCCAGGCGGGGCACCTGGAACTCGCGCCGAAGTACATGGCCGAGGACTACATCCAGCACAACCCGAACATCTCGACCGGCCGTGCCGAGTTCGTCAAGTTCTTCACGATGATCTCCGCGGGCCGTCCGCCGCGCGACATCCAGCCGACGCTGGCCAGCCCGCCGGTCGTGCAGTTCGCGAAGGGCGACTACGTCGCACTGATCTGGGAGCGTGAAGCCAAGGACCCGGTCGATCCGACGAAGACGTACAAGTACAACTTCTTCGACGTCGTCCGCGTGCAGAACGGCAAGGTGCAGGAGCATTGGGACAGCGTCGAGAAGAACCCGCCGCGCGCAGGCCAGCCGAACGTGCCGGTCATCACGGGCGTCGGCCCGCCCCCGGTCTCGCCGAAGAACACCGCAGAGGAAGACAAGAACCTCGCGATCGCCGTCACCGAGTTCAAGGACATCCTGCAGTACGGGC
>CAIUGU010000125.1 GCA_903898785.1 uncultured Pseudomonadota bacterium
GCACGCGCAGGAGCCGCGTCTGCAGTTCGGCGGGCATGTCGCCGATCTCGTCCAGGAAGAGCGTCCCGCCCTCGGCCTGCTCGAAGCGCCCGCGCCGCATGGCCTGCGCGCCGGTGAAGGCCCCGCGCTCGTGGCCGAACAGCTCCGACTCGAGCAGGTCCTTGGGCATCGCCGCGGTGTTGATGGCGACAAAGGGCTTGGCGGCGCGCGGGCTGTGGCGATGCAGCGCGCGTGCCACCAGCTCCTTGCCGCTGCCCGACTCACCGGTGATCAGCACCGTGGCCGACGACTGCGCCAGCCTGCCGATGGCACGGAACACCTCCTGCATGGAGGCTGCCTGGCCGAGGATCTCCGGCGAGGCCTCCTCGGTGACTGCGGCCTCGCTCTCGCGCAGCGACTCGTCGATGGCGCGACGAATGAGATCCACCGCCTGGTCGACATCAAAGGGCTTGGGCAGGTATTCGAAGGCACCGCCCTGGAATGCCACCACCGCCGACTCCAGGTCGGAATAGGCCGTCATGACGATCACCGGCAGGCCCGGATGCTTTGCCTTGACCGCCTGCAGCAATTCGAGGCCGGAGGTTCCCGGCATGCGGATGTCGGAGACCAGCACCTGGGGCGCACCGCCGTCGAGCGCATCCAGGGCATCCTTGGCAAGCGAGAAGGTCCTGAACGGAATGGCCTCGCGCGCGAGCGCCTTCTCGAATACCCAGCGGATCGAGCGATCGTCATCCACCACCCATACCGGCTTCATCTGCGGGAAGAACGCCCGCCCGCCGGCCACAACCCCGCCCGTGACGGATGCGGCGGATGAATCGGACTTGTCCCCCGTGTCACTCATGGCGTCACTCTTGATGTCACTCATGGCGTCACGCCCCTGCGGCTGCCGGCTCTATGGGCAGCAGGATCCTGAAAGTGGTACGTCCCGGTTGACTGTCGCACTCGATAACTCCATGGTGATGCTGGACGAATGTCTGCGCCAGCGTAAGTCCCAATCCGCTGCCGCCTTCGCGGCCCGATACCAGCGGGAAGAACAAGGTGTCGCTGATTTCAGCCGGAATGCCCGGCCCGTTATCGATCACTTGCAATTCTAGTGCCAGGCGGTAGCGACGCTTGGCCAGGGTGACCTGGCGTACCACCCGGGTACTCAGCCTGATCTCCGCCCCGCCCTTGACGCCGCCCGCGCCCAGCAGCGCCTGCGCCGCGTTGCGGGTGACGTTCAGCACCGCCTGTATGAGTTGCTCGCGGTCGCCCTGGAACTCGGGAATGCTGGTGTCGTAGTCGCGCCGTATGCTCAGGCCGGACGGGAACTCGGCGAGGATGAGGCTGCGTACCCGTTCGCACACCTCGTGGATGTTCATCGTCACCGTGTGCGGCAGGCGATGCGGCGTCAGCAGGCGGTCCATCAGCGCCTGCAGGCGGTCGGCCTCCTTGATGATGACCTGGGTGTATTCCTTCAGCTCCGGACGATCGAGCTCGCGCTCCAGCAGCTGGGCCGAACCGCGCAGGCCGCCCAGTGGATTCCTGATCTCGTGCGCAAGGTTGCGAATCAGCTCGCGATTGGCCAGGTGCTGGGTCAGCTGATGCTCTTCGCGCTCGGCCCTGATGCGCTGCTCGATGGGTCGCAACTCGAGCATGAGTCCGCGCTCCGGCAGTTCGACCGGCGTGACCAGGCAATTGAGGTACAGGGTCTCGTGGGCCGGACGCGACAGATTGAGGTTCTGGTCCCAGAATCCGCGCTCCTCGGCCAGCGCCTCCCGCAGGCGGTTCTCAAAACCATCGACATTGGAAAACAGCGCACCGAGGCGCTGGCCGACCAGCAATCGCCCGCCGTGTGCGAGCAGGCTTTCCGTGGCGGGGTTGACGTAGACCAGCCGGAGCTTGTCGTCGAGCACCATGACCGACGTGGCCAGCAGGTCCAGTCCTGCAAAGGCACGCGGCGTTGCGGACCGGCTCATGTGCCCCCCACAGTCCCGCGAAGGCAGGCCGCCGCCAGCACTGCGGGAAACTCAGCGCAGGTTGGAGATTTCGCGCTTGAGCGCGGCCACGTTGTCTTCCGAGCGGCGTACTTCATCCTGGAAGGGCTTGAGACGATCGAGCACGCGCTGGTAGTTGCGCTCGTCACCGCTGCGCACGGCCTCCTGGGCGGCGAGATTCTTCTTAGACGTCTCGAGTTCCCGCTCGGCAGTGCGCAACTCCTCTTCGAGGATGCGCCGCCTGTCGTTGTCGCGGGTTTTCTGCGTGGAGGGATCAACACGCTGGGCTGTTCCATCGCGAGTTGCCGATCCAGCAGGGGAAGCCGCTGACCCTCCCGACTTGGCGGCCGGACTGGCCGACTTCGCGGCGGGTCGCGCCGGGACAGGCGCAGGCTCCTG
Organism: uncultured Pseudomonadota bacterium; assembly: GCA_903898785.1. Taxonomy (GTDB): domain Bacteria; phylum Pseudomonadota; class Gammaproteobacteria; order Steroidobacterales; family Steroidobacteraceae; genus CAIUGU01. The sequence continues at coordinate 2,376 of CAIUGU010000125.1, forward strand.
CGCGGGAACAACCGACACTTCCCGGCTGACCACAACGCACTTCTTGCCGGTCATTTCCTCCCTGACATTGGTGTAGGTGCTGCGACCCGCCCCATCCACGCACTTGTAGGTGCCGCCCGCCGGAGTCCCCTGTGCCAGCACTGGCGACGTGCCGCCACCGGCCAGCAGGATGAGGGTTCCCAATAAGCGTCCGGCAAATTTCATGGAGTTGAACCAGCGTCCGCATTTCCAAGAGAGAACTTTAAGTGTATGGGAAGAATCCACTGATTACAAATGAAAAAGGACGGGAAATATTTCACGCTTTCCCGTCCTTTTCCAAGGCTTGGCGCCGCTGTCTGCGGTGCCACGACAACCTCGCGCCCCGCACAGGCTGCCCCTCAGGGGGTATCTGCAGCAGGGCGCACGAGGGGAGTTGCTCCCCTCGCTGGCTGCGTCTACAGGCTGTAGTACATGTCGAACTCGACCGGATGGGTCGTCATGCGGAAGCGCGTGACTTCTTCCATCTTCA
>CAIUGU010000126.1 GCA_903898785.1 uncultured Pseudomonadota bacterium
AACCCGGCGTTGTGCCGGGTGCCGTCGTATTCCGGGCCCGGATTGCCGATGCCGAGAACGATGCGGTGCCAACCCATGACGGTGTCAGGGGCGGAGGAGGGTAGGGAGAGGGGGCGAGGAGCGCAAGGGGGTTGGGGCGGGTCGATCCGCGCAGTTCCGAGTTGCCAACTCGTGTTTGCATGGCAGAAACGAGTCGCCTGCTGGCGATTGCAGGCCCGGCCCACTCGGTCCTTCTTCCGGCGTGCGACCCCGTCAACCCGGCCGCAACCGCACGCACGCACCGATCCCCGGCCCCATTGCGTCGCGTTCCCGCCGCGCGAGCACACCGCTCCCCCGACGCGACCGGCCAGCGACCGCAACTTCGCCCCACACCGTCACTCCTTAGCATGGGAGTCGTCTGCTTCCCCTTCCTCGGTCGGCGATGCTCGGCACGCGCCGGATCGGCCCCATCCGCGTTCAGCCCGACCGCCCTGGCCACCCGCGCGATCGCAGCCGGACCGTGGATCGCCAGCACGCGCCGCGGGCCCGCTCACTTAGGGAAGGCCAGCATGTCGAGGCCAAACCCGCGCCGCAGCAGGTCCGCCCACGGCAACCGCCGCCGACCACTGCGGCGACGGCCACCGTGCGGCACCAACAGGCGCACGCGGACATGGCGTTCTGATTGCTGGCGACGTAGCGAAGCGGTCGCAGGAATCGCCGGCGTTGCCGCTTTGTTCGCACCCGCAGCCCCTCTGACCCCACCACCTCCCGCACCGTGGCGATAGACAGCGGACGCGCCTACCCCTCGTTCTCACCCGCCGCCGCCTGCCGCGGCACCACCTGCGGCCGCAGACCCGGCGCCGGCGCCAGCGCTCCGCGGTAGGTCACCAGGTGCTTGCGCGGCGGCGGCACAAGCGCGCACAGGCGCTCCATCAAGACCGTGTTCGTGATCACCACCGCCGCCGTGCCGTCGGATACCCGTCTCTTCAATGCGTACCCATCCGGTCGTCCAGCAGCTCGGCCAGCCGAGACTCACTCACCGCCGTGCGCGTTGCGTAGCAGCACAGCGCCTCCAGGAGCTCGCGGTCGCGCGGTTCCACCTAGGTGTTGACGTGCAGCGGTTGCCGTCGGTGCTTGGCGCTCGGTCAGTGCTGGAGCAGATCGGTTGGCGACATCCCAGGGATACCCGTCCAATCCGCGGTGTGACCGTCTGTACGCACTTCGAAGACGGGGATTCGGTCGAACTGCTCGCGAATACTCTCGTCGTAGCGGTTCGTTAGAAACACAAACTCCTGGTTCGTGCTGCCGTGCCATCCGCGACCATCGTTCGCCTTCGACTGCACGAACGGTCCGGCAACCAGCAGATCGGTTGCTCCTAGCAGTTCGTGCACTGCCGGAATCCTGCAGTCGCGAAGGTAGTGCCAAGTGTATCCACTATAGGAGACCACGCTGCCGCCTAGCGCTCGAGACCTCCTGGCCAATCGCGCACAAGCAGCTGCCTGCTCGAACGGCTCCCCACCGAGGATTGAGACTCCCTCCACCTGCGCGACCATCATTCGTTCGGCCAGTGCCTCCGGATCCCAGAGACGGTTGGCCTCGTGGGGGTGAGTGCCTGGGTTGAAGCACCCGGGGCACTGGATCGAGCACCCCTGCACCCATACCGCGGAACGCATCCCAGGGCCGTTGGTCAGAGTCCGAAGGCGTACTGCGGACACGTTGAGGAGCAGGTCAGACATCGCGAAGTTCGAATTCAATCGAGGAATCGACGAGCCTCACTACGACGAACCGTCCTTGTCGGAGCTTCGCATGGTGCAAGAACAGGAACCGCGCCAACGGGTTCAGAAGCTGCCGTTCGACGGAGTTCAGCAGTCCGCGTCCGCCGTGGTCCACTCGGGCTTCCAGGATCAGTTTCGAGGTCACTTCTTCACTGACCTCGAGTCCTACGCCCCAGCGTTCGCGAAGATGCTCGGAGAGTGGGCTCAGCTTCTTCCGCAGGATGTCACGCCGCATGCCGTCGTCGTGAATCGGCTGGAACACGACGATGTTGTCACCGAGTCGATTCAGCAACTCCGGGCGACCGAGCTTCTGGACGAAGTGCGACTCGACAGCAGAACGAAAGTAGCGTTCGTAGTCACGCTCTCCAGCGGCTTCCTTGGGAGCATCCGCCGCTCCGATGTTGCTCGTGAAGATGATCACGGTCTCGCTGAACCAAGCCGTTTCGCCGCGCCCGTCGGTCAGGCGTCCGTCCTCCAGGATCTGGAGGAACTTGTCGAGCACTCGGCCATGCGCCTTCTCGATCTCGTCGAAGAGCAGAACGGAGAACGGTCTCTCGCGAACAGCGTTGGTCAGTTGGCCGCCTTCCTCGAAACCCACGTAGCCAGGGGGAGCCCCCACGAGTCGTTGGTCACTGTGCTCGTGGTTGAACTCGCTCATGTCGAATCGAATGCACGCAGACTCGTCGCCGAACAGGAACGCGGCGCACGCCTTGGCGAGTTCGGTCTTGCCGACTCCCGTGGGCCCGACGAAGAACAGCGTCCCCTTTGGCTTGCTACGTCTGGCGGAGTGTTGGAGACCTGCGAGCCCGAGCCATGCGCGGAGGATCATCGTCGCGACGTGCGTCACGGCAGCGTCTTGCCCGATGACTCGGGCTTTAAGCGACGAATCGACTTCGGAGAGTCGCTCCTCGGACAACTCTTCCCACGGGGATCGCTGATCTCCGAATCGGTAGAGGTTGAGGAGGCGATCGGTTCTCAGAGCAGGCTTCACGGACCTCGACAGCGCAACGATCTGGCGAAGGTCTGCAGTGGTCAGTTGATCCGATGACTCCGCCAGAGACTCCACCTTCGATTGCCTCGGAGAGGGCGCATGGCCTTTCAAGGATGCTGGAGCACCACGTGGGACCTCAACATGCAAGTCGTCGGCGTGACGATCGAAAAAGGCGCGGCGATCGTCCCTGCTCGGAGCGGGAACCGACACGAGTCGGATGCGAGGCTCACCCTGGTAGATCGTGGGCGGTACGGCCCCGAGGTTGGCGCTCACCACGACGACGAGGCCACTGCCTCGGAGTCGATCCGAATCGATCCGCTGATAGCGTTCGCCGACCAGTGCTTTGCCCAACTGCTGGATCCAAGTTCGCTCCGCCTGGTCTGGGTGAGCAGGTTGCGTGACGAGCAAGTGCGACCAGTCGAGGATCAGCAGCGGCCGTTCGCAGCCCTTCGAAAGCACGATTCGGTATTGAGCGATGAGTTCTTGCAGTTGGATCTGGATGCCAGTGGTGGCTAAACCCTCCGGGGTGTCGTCCCCAATGTCGTAGGGCGTGCCAGCTCCGGGTTTCGCCGCGATCGACTGGCGGGCACGATCCCAGCGGCCGCGTTCGTCATCGTTCGCGAAGCGTAGGCCGTCCACCTGATCCCATGAAGCGCGGATGGTGAACTGCTTCAGCTGCTTGGTCAGCAGTGCCGGCAAAGAGACGTAGTCGCCGCCGGTTCCAGCCCAGAAGAGGTCGCGGGTGTTGCCGTATAGCACGAGTCCGGAACGCACCTCGGCCTCGCGTTGGATGGTGGCGAGCCACCCGGGTTGCTTCGACATCGTCACTTGCTCCTGTGTTCGCCCGGGGGGAGATCGCGGGCCGTCTTGCCCATGCGATCCGGGTTCTTCCATTCGACCTGCTTGGGGCCGAGCCGCACCCCGAACCGATCCCTCAGAGCCGTCTCTACCTTCTCCATTTCCTGTGCACAGGTGCGGTCCTCGTAGCCATCGAGGTCGAACTGCATCCTGCCGTCGAGGAAGACCTCGAATCGAGCCTGCCGACCACTGGCCAACCGTCCTTCGAGAACGACCTTGCCGTCGTCGAGCTGGGGACTGGTGACGACGAAACCCATGTCCTTAAGGGTGCGAACGAGCCCCTTCACCACCTCTCGCCGGACGATCTCGTCCAGATTGGCCTTGGCAGCGGTCGCGACAGCCGCATGAGCTCGCTCGATGAGCGTTTCCGCAGACGTGAGATCACCTCGCTTGGCAATCGCCTCGGCCTGCTGGCTGAGGGACCGCGCTGTGGCTGCTGAATCTCCGTTCGCTCCCGCAAGTTGTCCGGCTTCGCGTGCTCTTGCGATCACCTCGGCTTGGCGCTGCGACCAGGCTTCGGCCTTGCCCTCGGCCATGGCGATCTCTTCGTGCATTCGGGAAGACAACTGCAACAAACCGATTCGCGTTGCGTCCGGTGATGCCTGGATCTGATCGCGAAAAGTACGCAGTTGCTCCAGAGACCTTCGAAGGGATGGTGCAGCGATTTGCTGGACTGCGACGTTGCGTACGTCGGCCAGCATCGCCTCGCATGCCGACACGATTGCCGTGCATTCTTCTCGCACTTGGCCGAGCCTGAGGGTTTCTAGGCGCTGACGCTCCAGCTCGAGTCGTTGCTCGCCACTCATGCTCATCGCCGACCTCTCTTGGTTGCCGGCTGCTTGGCCGGTGATCGATTGTCCTTGTGCGGGTTCACGCCTACCAACTCCAGAAGCGTGTTGGCTGGAAGTTCCAGATCGCCCCATCCACGCTGGGCTGCGACCCACACTGGGTCGCCCACTTGGCTCGCCTTGCGCAAGTCCGCTGCCAACCGTAGGACCTGCCCACTGCACAGGGTCAGCAGGTCTGCCGTGAATAGGCTGCGGAACTGCTTCATTCGTGCGAACCAACTGCCCAGATCCTGCAAGCTGTTGGGCGTGGGCACATCTGCTTTACACTGGCGCTTGTGATCTTGGAACGCCTCTACCTGCGCGCAAGTTCCGGCGCCCCACTTCCGATCCACGATGTCGCGCAGTTGCAGGAGGAGGCTGCAAGGCTCCCAAGAGCCTCCGCCCGGTATCTGTGCTCGAGTGCGCGTGCAGGCTTTCACGAAGGCTGCCGCCTTGGAACTAGGCGGAGCCACCTTCGCCAGTCGTGTTGCGTGCTCGACGGTTGCCGTGCTGAAGTTCAGTTCCTTCAGCGAGGACTGCCAGGCGTCGACTGCCGGGCGGTTGGCCGCCTCGGCAGGGATTTGGGGTGCAAAGGTGCGGACCAGGGCTCCAAGACTGGTCAGCAGATCGATGCGCACGAATCCTTGGCTCTGGGCCGCCGCACAAGCGAAGATCGAGGACATGTCCGATTCGCTCTTGTGAAGCGCGAACTTCGCGATGCGCAAGAGCAGCTGCGGGTCGGTGAGAGCAGCGGTGACATCGACATGACCTGGCCCTGAGCCT
>CAIUGU010000127.1 GCA_903898785.1 uncultured Pseudomonadota bacterium
GAGGATGTCGAGAACATCATCCAGAAGCTGCTGCAGAAGTGCGATTACGACGTCGAGAAGGCGCAGACCGGCATCGTCTACATCGACGAGATCGACAAGATCTCCCGCAAGTCGGACAACCCTTCGATCACCCGTGACGTGTCGGGCGAAGGCGTGCAGCAGGCACTGCTCAAGCTGATCGAAGGCACGATCGCTTCGGTGCCGCCGCAGGGCGGTCGCAAGCATCCGCAGCAGGAGTTCCTGCAGGTGGATACCGGCAACATCCTGTTCATCTGCGGCGGCGCGTTCGCTGGCCTTGAGAAAATCATCCAGAACCGCACCCAGAAGTCGGGCATCGGCTTCGTGGCCGACGTGCGTCAGCAGAACGACCGTCCCCATGGAACGGACGTGTTCCACGACGTCGAGCCGGAGGACCTGATCAAGTACGGCCTGATCCCCGAGTTTGTCGGCCGTCTCCCGGTGGTTGCGACGCTCGAGGAGCTCGATGAGGCTGCGCTGATGTCCATCCTGCTCGAGCCCAAGAACGCGCTCACGAAGCAGTACCGCAAGCTGTTCGACATGGAAGGCGTGGAGCTTGAGTTCCGCCAGGACGCACTGCGCGCTGTTGCAAAGCGTGCCATGCAGCGCCGCACGGGTGCCCGGGGCTTGCGCACGATCCTGGAGAACGTGCTGCTCGACACGATGTACGACCTGCCGTCCATCCGGAACGTGCACAAGGTCGTCGTCGACGAGGCGGTGATCCAGGGCGAGAGCAAGCCGTACGTGGTCTACAAGCCCGAAGAACCGCGCCTGGCTGCCGTTGAGGAGCGTCGCCCGACGGGCAGCGATTCGCACCATTGATGGTGCCGCTCGCGCCTCCGGGCGCGATCGGCCTCGAGTGAATGCGGCGGACTTCCGGACGGATGCTCCGCCGCTTCTTTTTGCAGCTTCCGCCTCACCTGCGCATCAGGCCGAATCGTGCATCGTGTTCTGGCGATACCCACTGCGTTCCGGTATTTTCTTGAATTAGCTTCGACGCGCCCCAAGACCTTGGGCGCACCCCCCCTTCGAGGACGACCGAGTGACCAGCGAAACCAAAGAGACCACCCCTCCGGAGACAGCCGTAACGCCCAAGGCAACGGCCGTTCCGGTCCTGCCGCTGCGCGACGTGGTGGTCTATCCGCATATGGTCATCCCCCTCTTCGTGGGCAGGGACAAGTCCATCCTGGCGCTCGAACAGGCCATGCGTGGCGACAAGCAGATCCTGCTGATCGCGCAGAAGCAGGCGGAGGTCGACGATCCCGCGCCGGAGGACCTGTTCCGCCTCGGCACGCTGGCGACGATCCTGCAGCTTCTCAAGCTGCCCGACGGCACGGTCAAGGTGCTGGTCGAGGGCGTGGAACGTGCCCGCATGGAGAAGCTGATCGTTGGCGAGTACTTCACGGCCGAGACCAGCCCCATCAAGGATGAGGACCAGTACGACGAACGCGAGATGGACGTCCTCACTCGGTCTGTCATCACCCAGTTCGAGCAGTACGTGAAGCTGAACCGCAAGGTGCCGCCCGAGATCCTGACCTCGCTCGCCGGCATCGAGCAGCCCGGCCGGCTTGCCGACACCGTTGCCGCTCATATGTCGCTGAAGCTCGATGCCAAGCAGCGCGTGCTCGAGATCCAGGACGTGCGCAAGCGGCTCGAGCACATCCTGGCGCTGATCGAAGGCGAGATGGATGTGCTGCAGATCGAGAAGCGCATCCGCGGCCGCGTCAAGCAGCAGATGGAAAAGAGCCAGCGCGAGTACTACCTCAACGAACAGATGAAGGCCATCCAGAAGGAGCTTGGAGAGCTCGAGGATGCGCCCAATGAACTCGCCGAACTCGAGCAGAAGATCCAGAAGGCGGGCATGCCCAAGGAAGCCCGGGACAAGGCGACTGCCGAACTCGGCAAGCTCAAGCTGATGTCGCCGATGTCAGCCGAGGCCACCGTGGTCAGGAACTATATCGACTGGCTCGTGAAGTGCCCCTGGAAGAAGAAGACCAAGGTGCACAACGACATCGCTGTCGCCGAGAAGGTCCTCGACGAGGACCACTACGGCCTGGAAAAGGTGAAGGAACGCATCGTCGAATACCTTGCCGTCCAGCAGCGCGTGAAGACCCTGAAGGGGCCGATCCTGTGCCTCGTCGGGCCGCCTGGCGTCGGCAAGACTTCCCTCGGGCAGTCGATCGCCCGCGCCACCAATCGCAAGTTCGTGCGCATGTCGCTCGGCGGCGTGCGGGACGAAGCCGAGATCCGTGGCCACCGCCGCACTTACATCGGTTCCATGCCCGGCAAGATCGTGCAGAACATGGTCAAGACCGGCGTCAACAACCCGCTGTTCCTGCTGGACGAAGTCGACAAGATGGCCATGGATTTCCGTGGCGACCCGTCCTCGGCACTGCTCGAGGTGCTGGACCCGGAGCAGAACGCGACCTTCAACGACCACTACCTCGAGGTCGACTACGACCTGTCGCAGGTGATGTTTGTCTGCACCGCGAACAGCCTGAACATCCCGGCGCCGCTGCTCGATCGCATGGAGGTCATCCGCCTTCCCGGCTATACCGAGGACGAGAAGAGCGCGATTGCCACACGCTACCTCGTGCCGAAGCAGATGAAGCAGAATGGGCTCAAGGACAAGGAGCTCAAGATCTCCGAGAATTCCATCGTCGACGTCATCCGCTACTACACGCGTGAAGCGGGCGTGCGCAACCTCGAGCGCGAAGTGTCGAAGATCTGCCGCAAGTCGGTGAAGCAGCTGTTGTCGGAGCCGGCAACGGGCTCGATCAGCGTCACTCCGCGCAATCTCTCCAAGTACCTCGGCGTGCGCCGTTTCCGCTACGGCAGGGCCGACGAGAAGGACCATGTCGGTGAGGTGACCGGGCTTGCGTGGACCGAGGTGGGCGGCGAGCTGCTGACGATCGAGGCTGCAGTCGTGCCGGGCAAGGGCAAGCTGACGCACACCGGTCAGCTCGGTGAAGTCATGCAGGAGTCCATCCAGGCGGCCATGACGGTGGTCCGCAGTCGTGCCGCAGTGCTCGGCCTCGAACCGGACTTCTATCAGAAGGTCGATGTGCACATCCACGTTCCGGAGGGCGCCACGCCGAAGGATGGTCCGAGCGCGGGCATCGGCATGTGCACGGCACTGATCTCGGCGCTGACGAAGATCCCGGTGCGCGCCGATGTGGCAATGACGGGCGAGATCACGCTGCGTGGGCAGGTGTTGCCGATCGGGGGGCTGAAGGAGAAGCTGCTGGCGGCGCATCGCGGAGGCATCAAGGTTGCGCTCATCCCCGACGAGAACACCAAGGACCTCGCGGAGATCCCGCAGAACATCAAGGACCGCATCGAAATCAAGCCCGTGAAGTGGATTGACGAGGTCCTGCAGGTGGCGCTGCAGAGCCAGCCCGTCCCGTTGGCTGCCGTGCCGCCCGTTGCGCTGGCTGCAGACAAGCCGCGTACCCGTCGTGCGACCAAGCGTTCGGGCAAGCAGGTCAGGGCGCACTGAACGACGGCGAAAGGGCATGCCCGGGCCGCAAGGGTGCCGGGCGTGCAGCACCTCGGCCGCTTCGCCGGCCGGGGTTCTCTTCTGGCATTGGCATCCGGGCCGACCTGCGTATATGGTTGACCGCTCAGGGTTGGCGCTGTTATAACGCGCGCCCTTGATAGCGGCGGGGCTTGAGTCCCGCCACCCCTCGCGACAAGACTTTTAAGGAATCCACGATGAACAAAGGCGACCTGATTGATACGGTAAGCGCCCGCACGAATCTGCCGAAGGCGGATGCCGCCCAGGCCGTGGATGCCGTTTTTGACGCCATTACGGCGGCGCTCAAGGCGGGGGATACGGTTTCGCTCGTCGGGTTCGGTGCATTCGGCGTCAAGGCCCGTGCAGCACGGTCCGGCCGCAATCCGCGGACGGGTGAAACCATCGCCATCGCTGCGAGCCGTGTTCCCGGCTTCAAGGCTGGCAAGGCTCTCAAGGATGCTGTAAATTAGCGCGCCCTTGAGGGACGGACACGGAACCTGAAGGGCACGATGTATTGAGAGTTGCGGGCGATGTGGTTTTTCCAGATCGCCGGCGTCACGTGGGGGTGCTTAGCTCAGCTGGTAGAGCGTCGCCCTTACAAGGCGAATGTCGGCGGTTCGATCCCGTCAGCACCCACCAACTCTACGGTCCGCTGCGGACAAGTCGTCGGAAAAGAAATCGGTTCAGCGCGGAGCGGTAGTTCAGTTGGTTAGAATACCGGCCTGTCACGCCGGGGGTCGCGGGTTCGAGTCCCGTCCGCTCCGCCATCTTCGCAAGCCCGGCCGATCCGGGATGCGAAGTAGAGATACGCGATTGGTGACACGGATGCGCCTGCGGAACTGTTGCAGTTCCACAGGGGTCTTCCGAATCGCGATTCCCTGAACCGGGCGCGCATCACTTCCCATTCGAGTCCCGCACACTCGCCATGCTCCAGACAATTCGCGACAAGATTTCGGGCTGGTTCGCAGCGGTCTTCCTCGGCGCAGTCGCGCTGGTATTCGTCTTCTGGGGCATCGACTTCCAGGCGGGTGCCATTCCGGACGCGGCCCGCGTCAATGGCGAGAAGATTCCCGCCGACGCCATGTTGCGTGCGTGGCAGGAACGCCAGAGCCAGCTGCAACAGATGCTCCGCGCCGAATTGCCGGCGGACCTCGTGAAATCCCAGCAGGCTGCGCTCCTTGACGAGCGGATCCGCACCACCTTGCTGACCCAGCGCACGAAGGAAATGGGCTATCGCGTCAGCGACGAGGAAGTCGCGCAGACCATCCTCGGATTCTCCGAACTGCAGGTCGACGGACAGTTCTCGCGGGACCGTTACGCCGCCGTCCTCGCCCAGCAGGGCCGCACCGAAGCCCAGTTCGAGAACGAACTCCGGATCAACCTGGGCCTGAACCAGCTGCAGGGCGGCATCGCCGCTTCGGCCTTCGTCACCCCGCGCGAACTCGAGCGTCGGCGTGCGCTGGAAAACGAGCAGCGCGAAATCGAGTATGCCGTGCTGCCGGTTACCGCGTTCGCAGGCGCGGTCAACGTCACCGATGCGGACATCCAGTCCTGGTACGACAGCCACCTCGCTGACTACATGACCCCGGAAACCGTCGATGTCGAGTATCTCGACCTGCGTCTCGCCGACGTCGAGCGCAGCGTCGAGGTCACGGAAGAAGCCTTGAAGGCCTATTACGAGCAGGTCAAGGACCGCTTCGAGACGCCGGAACGTCGTCGCGCGCGACACGTGCTCATCACGACCAATGACAAGCTTGACGATGCCGGTGCCAGCAGGCTGGCCGAGGAAGTGCTCGCGAAGGCGAAGGCAGGCGAGGATTTCGCCAAGCTGGCCGAGCAGTACTCGCAGGATACGGGTTCGGCGAAGCAGGGCGGTGAGCTCGGCTGGGCCACCCGCGGCATGTTCGTCGGGCCGTTCGAGGAAGCCATTTTCGGCATGACTGCGGGCGAGCTGCGCGGTCCCGTGAAGACCGAGTTCGGTTACCACGTCATGCGACTGGACGAGATCGAGACGGGTCAACTGAAGTCGTTCGAGGAAGTCCGGGCGGAGATCGAGCCGGAATTCCGCAAGGAACGTGCGCAGGCTGCGTTTTACGAGCGCGGGCAGAAGATGGCGGACGAGTCGTTCGCCGCGTTGACCGAACTCGGTACCGTCGCCACTTCGCTCGGCATGGAACTGAAGAAGGCGGCCGGCTTCACCCGTCAGGGCGGAGGAGAACTCGGTACGGATGCGCAGATCACCGACGCGGCCTTTGGCCCGGAGGTTGCGGACCGCGGCCAGAACAGTCCACTCATCCCTGTGGGTGAGGATCGCGCGGTCGTGCTGCGCGTGAGTGCACACCACCAGCCGGAGCAGATGCCGCTGGCATCGGTTCGGGACTCCATCCAGGCTCGCCTGCGCCAGAATGCGGCCCAGGATGCCGCTGCCCGCAGGGGCAACGAATTGGTGGCCCAGCTCGAAGCGGGCAGCCAGACGTGGGCCCAGGCTGCGCAGCAGTTGAGCAGCCAGCTCAAGGTCACGGCGGCGCCTCGGCGCTTCGTGGGCAGGCAGGACAAGGAAGTACCGCCTGCGGTTCTGAGGACGGCCTTCTCGCTGCCTCGTTCGGCCATCAAGCCGGGCCAGGTTCGCTATCAGACCAGCGCGCTGGAAAATGGGGATTTCGTCGTGCTCGCAGTCACGTCGCTCAAGGACGGCAATGCGAGCGCAGAAGAGGCCGCCGAGCGCGCCCAGCGTGGACGTCTTACGGCGCAGCAGGTCGCGGCGGAGGAGTTCTCGGCCTATCTCGCAGAGATCGAGCGAAACGCCAAGATCGAGCGCAACCTGTCGATTTTCCAGTAGCGCATCCGCGCCGGGAAAGGGACTGGCGATTGGCGACTGGCTATTAGCGATCGGCGATCGGTGTCCGACGCAAGCGCTATTGGTTGCTAGCGTTTGGCTCGAAGGCTGAAGAGCCAGTCGCCGGTCTCGAATCCCTGGTGCCTCAGGCTTCGGCTTCCCCGAATGCCATCCCTACAGTACTGAATCCGCCGTCCACGTAGACGATTTCGCCCGTGATGCCCGATGCGAGGTCGGAACACAGGAACGCAGCCGCGTTGCCCACGTCCTCCGGCGTGACGTTGCGGCGAATGGGCGCGATGGCGGCAACGTGTCCCAGTATCTTGCGGAATCCGCCGATGCCGGCAGCGGCCAGTGTCTTGATCGGGCCTGCAGAAATGCCATTCACGCGGATGCCGAGAGGCCCAAGGTCGGCGGCAAGGAAGCGGACACTCGCTTCGAGGCTGGCCTTCGCGAGTCCCATGACGTTGTAGCTGGGTAACGAGCGGACAGCACCGAGATAGGTGAGTGTCACGAACGCGCCGGCCCTGCCTTTCATCAGGGGTACGGCGGCCTTGGCGATGGCCGTCAGGCTGTAGCTCGAAATATCGTGCGCGATGCGGAAATTCTCGCGGGTCGTGGAGTCGATGTAGCTGCCACGAATGGCATCCGTGGGAGCGAAGGCGACGGCGTGCACGACGATATCGATACCATCCCAGACCTTGCCGAGCTCAGCGAACGCCGCCTGGATCTGCGCGTCGTCCGCTACGTCCATCGGGAACACCGCCTTCGAGCCGAACTCGGCGGCCATGCCTTCCACGCGGTCCTTGAATCGGTCCTGGTACGTGAAGGCGAGTTCCGCACCCTCTCGGCGCATGGCCTCGGCGATGCCATAGGCAATCGAGCGTTCCGTGGCGAGACCGATGATCAGCGCGCGCTTGCCGGACAGAAAAGCCATGAACAACTCCGTACTGGTGAATGGGTCGCCATCGTCGACTCCAGGCGGATCCGGACGATCGCGGGCGAGAGAATAAGCTGATCGGCACAGAAAGTGGAGCCGGGACTCGCCGGCCGGCGGCGGTGTGCCTGCCCGCGGAGGCGGTCAGCCGCCAAGGCGGCGACGATCTTCGATGTACATGACCAGCCTCTGGCCAGGCTTCAGGTCGTGTGCCGAACGCAGCTTGTTCCAGCTCAGCAGGTCGGCGACGGCGACCTTGAAGGTACGCGCGATGCGCGACAACGTATCGCCGCGCTTCACCGTGTAAGTGAGCGGCTGCAGCCGGGGCGTTGCTGCGTCATTGGCGGCAAGCGTCGCGGACGCCGGAATCTCCAGTTTCCTGCCAATCGCCAATGTGGCATCGGTGCCGATCTCGTTTCGGGCCGCCAGCGCATCGAGTGCGACGCCATGCGACTGGGCGATGCTCCAGAGCGTGTCGCCCCGCTTGACCGTATGGCTGCCGCTTCGCTGCGGATCGCGTGCGACGGATTCCTCAGCGGGTGCCGTAATCTGAGGCGCTGTCAGCGTGGCAGTGGTGTCCCCCCGGGCGGCGGCGATCCTGCCGGGGTAAGCGGTCACGACGAGTTCCTGTCCGGAATGAATGGTATTGCCGCGCAGCCGGTTGGCGGTGCGCAGCGCTTCGATGCTGACGTCATACCGCCGGGCAATGGCGCCGAGCGTTTCGCCCGGGCGGACGCGATGGCTGACGACACGAACACGCTCGGCAGGCGGCAGGCCGGACAGCCCGGCGATCAGCCGCTCGCTGCGGTCCACGGGCACCAGCAGGCGGTGGGGGCCTTCCGGGTCCGTCACGCCATGCTTGAAGCCCGGATTCAGGGCCACGAACTCCTCTTCCGGCAGGTCGATGAGCTGCCGGGCGACGTCGAGCTGGATCTGCCCTCCGGTATTGACCGCGGTGAAATAGGGCCGGTCTGCAATCGGCGCGAACTGCAGTTTGTGGGCCAGCGGGTTCGCCACGATGCGCCGCATCGCCAACAGCTTGGGGACGTAGGCGCGAGTCTCGCGGGGCAGGGCCAGACTGAAGAAGTCGATCGGCTTCCCGGCTCGCTGGTTGATGGCGATCTGCCTGCCCACGGTGGCCTCGCCGGCGTTGTAGGCCGCGATCGCGAGCAGCCAGTCGCCCTCGAACTCGTTCGCCAGGAAGGTGAGGTAGTCGAGGGCGGCGCGGGTGGATTCGATGACGTCGCGGCGGCCATCGTAGTACCAGTTCTGCTTGAGGCCGTAGCGCACGCCGGTCCCGGGAATGAACTGCCAGAGGCCGGCGGCGCGGGCCCGGGAATACGCAACCGGGTTGTAGGCGCTTTCCACGATCGGCAGCAGCGCGAACTCAAGTGGCATGCCGCGGGCCTCGATTTCACCCACCACGTAATGCAGATAGCGTTCGCTGCGACGGAAGGTGCGGTCGAGGTAGTCGGGATGGCTTGCATACCACGCCACTTCCCGCTCGACCGAGGGATGGGTGACGTCTGCAAGGAGGAAGCCGTCCCGGATCCGGTCGAACAGGTCGCCGGGCTCGATGCTGTCCGGGTCCATGGCGGGTTCGTTGGCGTGGATCTCCACGGACTCGTTGGCGCGGAATTCGCGGCTTGCTACCGCTGGATGCGGGGTGAAGTCTGCGGGCGACACGGCGGGAACCGACGTGCAGCCGGCGGCACACACCAGCGCCACGAGGCTTCCCGGCCAGATTCCCGACAGGCGGCGCGACAGCATCAGAACTGATCCTTCCATTCGCGTACGGCGGCAAAGACGGCCGTCCTGTCCATTAAACGCCGCCCAGCCCGGGATTCTGCCGCTTGCTTCACATTGCTGTCGTCGCAGCGCAGGAACGGATTGATTTCGCGTTCGCGTCCGATGGTCGACGGCACGGTGGGTTCGTCGCGATTCCGTTTATGCATGCACTCTGCTTCGTAAGCTGCCGTGGCCGCATTGCCCGGATCGGCCACCCGGGCAAAGCGCAGGTTGTTCAGTGTGTACTCGTGCGTGCAGTACACCTTCGTGTCACGCGGCAGGTCCGCGAGCCGCACAAGAGAGTCCAGCATCTGGGCGGGAGTTCCCTCGAAGAGGCGCCCGCAGCCTGCGCTAAACAGCGTATCGCCACAAAAAACGGCCCCGTGGCCGACGAACGCGATATGCCCGGCCGTGTGGCCCGGCACGTCCATGACCCGGAATGCGAGGCCGAGATCATCGAGACGAACCTCGTCACCCTCGCCAAGCGGTCGGGGGCCACCGGGGATCGATTCCCTGGCCGGACCGAACACCGGGACTCCGAATCGCCCGACCAAGGCCTCTACACCGCCGGTATGGTCGCGGTGGTGGTGGGTCACGAGCAGCGCTGCCAGGGTCAGTCCCCGGTCAGCCAGCGCCTGCTCCACCGCCCGCGCGTCGCCCGGGTCGACGGCAGCCACCCGGGTCCTGTCGGTCCGTCCGTGGATCAGCCAGATGTAATTGTCGGCGAAAGCCCGGACGGGGGTCACTTCCAGCATCTACTCAAGTCCCCACTGACCCGGCGGCCCATCAAGAAGCGGGTAATTAACCATAGGGCGCCGGGCGGAGCAAGCGGAAAAAACCGAATAATCAATGAAGTAGGGGGTAATCGGGAAATGCCGTATCCTTGCGGTCCAATGACCGCTCCGCTGCATGACTGGCTTGCAACACCGCTCGGCCAACGCCTGTACCGGCTTGAATGCAAGCTGGTAGGGGAGGCGGTCGCCCAGGTGTTCGGCTGGCAGCTGCTCCAGATCGGTGTCTGGGGCGAGGACGCGAGGCTGATTGCAGACGCCCGTACCCAGCGAAAGTCCGTCCTGGCGCGTCAACGGGGTGCCTCCGTGGCCGTTCATTCCCGGGCTGACGCACTGCCTATCGCGTCCGACTCCGTGGACGCGGTGTTGTTGCCGCACACGCTGGAGTACGAACCGGAACCACACGACATCCTGCGGGAGGTCGAGAGGATCCTGCCCGGCGAGGGGCACGTCATTGTCCTCGGCTTCCGGCCGCTGTCGACCTGGGGCTTCCGCTACGCCTGTTCGAGGCAGGGCTTTCCACCCGGCGTTCAGCGGCTCATCAGCGAGCGACGCCTCCGCGACTGGCTCAAGTTGCTCGGTTTCGAGGTCGTGGATGCCCGACGTTATCTATTCACCTTGCCTTGGGGGCCTGAGGCTCCGCGAGGGCAGAGGTTGATCGAGTCGGCCGGTGAGAATATCTGGCCGCTGCTGGCGGGCGCCTATCTGTTGAAGGCACGCAAGCGCGTGTACTGCAAGACACCGATCCGGCTGTCCTGGCGCCAGCGCGCACGCGTAGTCAGCGGACTCCTCGAACCCACCCGCCGCAACGACGGACGCGACGTCGCTTGAATCCGGTGGTGATCTATACGGACGGCGCGTGCCGCGGCAATCCCGGGCCGGGCGGCTGGGGCGCGGTCCTCACCGCGGGAGAGCATGTCAAGGAAATCAGCGGCGCCGAACCCGACACGACGAACAACCGGATGGAGCTGACCGCTGCCATCCGTGCACTCAAGGCATTGAATCGCCACTGCCAGGTGCGCCTGTACACCGATTCCCAGTACGTGCGCACCGGCGTCACCGAGTGGCTTGAACAGTGGAAGGAGCGCAACTGGCGCACTGCCAGCCGGAAGCCCGTCAAGAACATCGACCTGTGGCAGGCGCTGGATGCGGAGATCGCGAAGCACACCATCGAGTGGCATTGGGTCAAGGGGCATGCGGGCGTGCCCGGCAACGAACATGCCGACCGCCTCGCGAACGAAGCGATAGACGCGATGCTGCGCGATGCAAGGTGATCAGTGGCTGGTGGTCAGAGCAGGAAATCCCGGAATCGGGAATGCGTTGTATCGGCATCAATTCAAGTTGCATGGACCATGATCACGCGAAATCAGTAGCATGTTTCAATACACTCCCAGCTAAGCTCCGTTTGCCAACCACCCACCACCAACCACCGACCGTCGATTACAGGCACCGCTCTCCCATGGACTTCATCGATCTCAAGACCCAGTACTCCCGCATCGAAGAGGCCGTCAATGCGCGCATGCAGGCTGTGCTCAAACATGGCCAATATGTGCTGGGGCCGGAGGTTGTGGAGCTGGAAGGGCGGCTCGCGGCCTTCACGGGGGCCAAGTACTGTGTCTCGGCGTCGAGTGGCACCGACACGCTGCTGATTGCGCTGATGGCGCTCGATATCGGACCCGGCGACGAGGTGATCACGTCGCCTTTCACGTTCATCGCGACGGGTGAGATGATCGCGCTCGCCGGCGCCACGCCTGTCTTCGTAGACATCGATCCCCGGACCTACAACATCGATCCCGCCCTGATCGAGGCCGCGATCACGCCGAGGACCAAGGCGATCATGCCGGTGTCCCTGTACGGCCAGTGCGCGGACTTCGATGCGATCAACGCCGTTGCCGGTCGCCACGGCCTGGCTGTCATCGAAGACGCGGCCCAGAGTTTCGGTGCGACGTACAAGGGGCGGCAGTCCTGCAATCTTTCGACCATCGGCTCGACGTCGTTCTTTCCGTCCAAGCCATTGGGGGCGTACGGTGACGGCGGTGCATTGTTTACCAACGACGAGGGCCTCGCGAAGCTCATGCGGGAGATCCGCGTCCACGGCCAGGATCGTCGTTATCACCATCCACGCCTCGGCGTGAACGGACGGCTCGATACGCTGCAGGCGGCTGTGCTGCTGGCCAAGCTCGATGTGTTCGCGGATGAAGTGGCTGCCCGCGCCCGGCTGGGGGCTCGGTACAGCGAACTGCTCGCGGCCGCCTTTGCCGATGTGCAGGATCCCGAGCGGCGCATTTCAGGGCCGTGGCTGGATCCGGGCAATACCAGCGTGTTCGCCCAGTACACGGTCGAGGTCCCGCACCGCGAGCGGGTGGAGCAACGTATGAAGGAGCAGGGGATTCCGACCGCCGTGCACTATCCCGTGCCGCTGCACCAGCAGCCGGTGTTTGCCGGATTGAAGATCGCCACCGGAAGTCTGCCCGTCTCCGAACATGCCGCGGCGCGCGTGATGAGCTTGCCGATGCATCCGTATCTCACCGAGGAGCAGCAGGTACGCGTGGTTCAGGCGCTCAAGCAGGCGGTCAGCGGGTAGCGGCTGGTGACTGGTGTTCAGGGTTAAGACAGACTCAATCGCAATGACCTGCCGGCATTACCCGCTCGCCCAGCCACCCGACACTGATCACTGACCACTTCAGCCCATGCGCCAGATCATCCTGGATACCGAAACCACGGGTCTCGAGGCCGAGCGCGGCCATCGCGTCATCGAGGTGGGGTGCCTCGAAATCGTCAATCGACGCCGTACCGGTCGCACGTTCCATCGTTACCTGAGGCCAGACCGCGAGGTCGATCCGGGGGCCATCCGGGTCCACGGATTGACGAATGAGTTCCTCGCCGGGCAGCCACGTTTCGCGGAAATCGCATCCGAGTTCATTGAGTTTGTGGCTGGTGCGGAACTCGTCATCCACAACGCCGCCTTCGACGTGGCCTTTCTCAACGCCGAGTTGAAGCGCCTGCTGCCGTCCCCTGGCCTGATCACGGATCACTGTTCGGTGCTCGACACGCTGCTGCTTGCCCGGAAGATGCATCCCGGCCAGCGCAACAGCCTCGATGCGCTGTGCAAGCGTTACAGCGTGGACAATTCCCACCGCGAGCTGCATGGCGCATTGCTCGATGCCCAGATCCTGCTGGATGTCTATCTCGCCATGACGGGTGGCCAGGGTGCGCTGACGCTGGGTGAACTGGTCGTCGAAACGACCACCGTCGCCACGACCGCCACCAAGGCGAATCGACCCGCCGGCAGGCTTCCCGTGCCGCGCGCCTCGGCCGCCGAAGTCGAGTTGCATGAGGCCACGCTCAAGTCCATCGACAAGGCGAGCGGCGGCAAGACCCTGTGGAGAGGGATTGAACCCGGCAATTGACCCCCCATTCGGCCGCGGCCGGACAGGGGGCGCCCGCCTCGAGGATGCTTGCCGGAGACCCGCGTCGCAATATACTTGTGGCAGGTGTGCGATCCTAGCGGCCTGTCAGACAGAGGGTCCCCGTCCATGGCCCCAGAACCCTTTGTGACGCAGTTCACCTGATCGAGCAACAGACCGGACAACACGAACGACCGCTTCCTATGGCACCCAAATTCACACTGCGGAACTGCAAAATTGGCGTAATCGGCCTCGGCTATGTCGGGTTGCCCCTGGCGGTGGAGTTCGGCAAACACTTCAAGACGGTGGGATTCGATATCAAGGCATCGCGCGTCGCCGAGCTCAAGTCGGGCCGCGACACGACGCTCGAGGTCGAGCCGGCCGAGCTCAAGTCTGCCCGCAGCCTCTCGTTCACCACGGCAGTGAAGGACCTTCGCGACTGCCGCGTGTATATCGCCACCGTGCCGACGCCGATCGACAGGTACAACCGGCCGGACCTGCGCCCGATTGTCGGCGCGAGCGAAATCATCGGCCAGGTCCTGAAGAAGGGCGATATCGTCATTTTCGAATCCACGGTCTATCCGGGATGCACCGAGGAGATCGCTGTCCCGGTCCTCGAGAAGGTCTCCGGCCTAAAGTTCAACCGCGACTTCTTCGCGGGCTACAGCCCCGAGCGCATCAACCCGGGCGACAAGCAGCATCGCCTGCCCACGATCAAGAAGATCACATCGGGCTCGACAACCGAGGTGGCGGACTTCGTCGATGAGCTGTACCGGACCATCATCACTGCCGGTACGCACAAGGCATCCAGCATCAAGGTTGCCGAAGCGGCCAAGGTCATCGAGAACACGCAGCGCGACGTCAACATTGCACTGATCAACGAGCTAGCGCTGATCTTCAACCGCCTTGGCATCGACACCGAGGAGGTGTTGCTGGCTGCCGGCACCAAGTGGAACTTCCTGCCATTCCGTCCGGGCCTCGTCGGCGGCCACTGCATCGGAGTCGACCCTTACTACCTGACGCACAAGGCCCAGGAGGTCGGTTATCACCCGGAAATGATCCTTGCGGGCCGGCGGCTGAACGACAACATGGCGTTGTACGTGGCGCAGCAGGTTGCACAGCTCATGATCGGGCGCCGCATCCACGTCAAGGGGGCGCGAGTCCTGGTCATGGGATTGACGTTCAAGGAAAACTGCCCGGACCTGCGTAATTCGAAGGTGGTCGACGTCATCAACGAGCTCGCGAAGTTCGGTGCCAAGGTCGACGTCTACGATCCGTGGGTGGATGCGGACGAAGCGGAGCACGAATACGGCATTCGGCCGGTCAAGCGCCCGCAGGCGGGCAAGTACGACGCCATCGTGATGGCAGTCGGCCACCAGCAGTTCCGCGATATGGGCCTGAAGGCGGTTCGCCGCTTCGCCAAGCGCGATCACGTTCTCTACGACATCAAATACCTGTTCGCCGCGAGCGACGTGGATGGCCGGCTGTGAAATACCTCGTCACCGGTGCAGCCGGATTCATCGGTTTCAATACCAGCCGGCAGTTGCTGGAGCGGGGCGACGAGGTGGTCGGACTCGACAACCTCAATGATTACTACGATGTCAGGCTGAAGGAAGCCCGGCTCGCGCTGCTGCGCAAGTACCCGCAGTTCCGGTTCGTCAAGATGGATCTCGCCGACCGCTCGGGCATTCCCGAGTTGTTTGCCCGCGAGAAGTTCAAGCGCGTCATCAACCTGGGCGCCCAGGCCGGCGTCCGGTACTCCATCCAGAATCCGCTGGCCTACGTCGACAGC
>CAIUGU010000128.1 GCA_903898785.1 uncultured Pseudomonadota bacterium
ACGAGTGGCGCTTCGTGCTCTCGCTCGCGTGAGCGAATGCCGTGATTCACAGTACCAACGCATCGCGACGCACGCGTCGTGCGTGACTCGTCACTCACACCTGCGTCGCAGGCGCAATGAAAATTCGTGACGTGCCTCTTGCAATCGGGTTTTGATTTCTGTAAATACTGCGCCCGGACTAACCCGACATGGAGATACTGAAATGGCAGCGAAGAAAAAGGCAGTGAAGAAGGCGAAGGCGAAGCCCAAGAAGGCCGCCAAGAAGAAGTAAGCTTCTCGCCGAAGCTTGACGACTGTGCCCGCGCAAGCGGGCACAGTCGTTTTAGCGGTACGGTAAAAATAGATGTTTTCGCACTTCCTGCCCTTGCGGGGGACCCATGACCCAAGATGAAGCCAAGCAGCTTGCCGCCGTGGCGGCCCTCGCCCACGTCCGCGACGACATGATCGTCGGGGTCGGCACGGGGTCGACCGTGAACCTCTTCATCGACGCATTGGCCAGCGCAAACTTGGCGCTCCGGGGTGCCATCTCGAGTTCGGAGGCCTCCACCGCCCGCCTGCGGAAGCACGGCATCGAGGTCGTGGACCTCAACTCCGCCGACGCCCCGGAGGTCTACATCGACGGCGCCGACGAAGCGGACTCCCACTTGCGGCTGATCAAGGGCGGCGGCGGGGCGCTGACCCGGGAGAAGATCGTTGCTGCAGCCTCGGGCCGCTTCATCTGCATCGTCGATGAGTCCAAGGTCGTCGACGTGCTCGGCAAGTTCCCGTTGCCGGTGGAGGTCATCCCGATGGCGCGCTCCTACATCGCGCGACAGATGATTCGCTTGGGCGGAACACCCGTCTGGCGAGAGGGATTCATCACGGACAACGGCAACCACATCCTCGACGTCCACAATTTCAAGATCGTGGACCCCGTCGGGCTCGAGACCGAGATCAACCAGCTCGCGGGCGTCGTCACGGTCGGGCTGTTTGCCAGGAGACCGGCCGACCTACTGATCATCGGGGGCAAGGACGGAGTGAAGACACTGCGCTGATCCGCCCGCACCCGCAGCCCACAAGCAAAAGGCCCGCACGATGCGGGCCTTTTGGTTTCCAAGGGCGATCAGCCCCGCAGATCGCTCGTTAACGCGCCGCAGGCGGTGCCTGACGCGTCGCCGCATCCCAGTGCTCGATGACCTTGCCGTTCTTGATGCGATAGGTATCGAACCAATAGGCGCTGTAAGGCGAACCGTCCTTGGGATCCTTGGCTTCCCGCCGGAAGGTCCAGGTCACGAGGTCGCCGTCCACCTGCACCATCGCGGGCGGGTTCTGCAGTTCCTTGCCGGCGGGCTTCACCGTCGGGAAGCGCACCTTGAGATAGCGCGCCAACCCGTCGAGGCCGCCCGGCGGCACCGCCGGATTGTGTTCCTTGAAGTCGGCGGCATAGAACTGCGGCAACAGTTCGGCATTGCCGGTTTCCCAGACCTGCCGGTAGAACTCGTAGACCACTTTCTTGTTGGCTTCTTCATCGGCCGACACCTTGGCCCGCTGGGCGTGGGCGGCGGTCGTGGCGAGCAGGGACAGGGCCATCACGGACAGGACATTCTTCATCGGACTCGCTCCTTCGGGAGTGACGGGAAAGGGAATCGATGCGAAGACCGGAGAGCTCTCGCATCAATGGAAGAATCGGCGGCGCTGACTATGCCTGTGGAGGGAGGTCAGGGGCAATGAGGGGGGGGAGGAGGCGAAACGCGTCCGCTTGAAGACATCGCCGTCGCAAGTTAGCCAGCTCACTGCGAGGACGAAGAGTAGAACCCGAATAAGGATCGCGTACGCAAGTTCGGGACCTCACTGCGTAGGCGAAGACTTCGATCCGGGACTAGGATTATTCCGCACATCCATGTGCTCCACCCCGTGCGGGGCCGTCACGAATGCTACCTCCGAGGACGGAGTCCGCATGCGTGACGTTCAAAATCGCTCCCGGCGATTTTGTCGAACCTAGGGTACCTAGGTTGAGAATCCTAGTCGTCCAGCCAAAACGCATGAGGCCCGCACTGGGCGGGCCTCATGTTTATTGGCTGGGGGACTAGGATTATTCTGCACATCCCTGTGCGCCACCCCCTTCGGGGGCCACCTGCAAATGCTTCCCCCGAGGACGGAGTCCGCATGTGCAGATGTATAAAATCGCTCCCGGCGATTTTGTCGAACCGAGGCTAGGTTCGCGTCCTAGTCCCGGACCAAAAAAGCGAAAAGCCCGCGCGGGGCGGGCTTTCCACTTTTTTGGCTGGGGGACTAGGATTCGAACCTAGGTAAACGGAGTCAGAGTCCGTTGTCCTACCACTAGACGATCCCCCAGGAAACCTGAACGAGAGATCTGAACGCCAGGGCTCCCTGAATCCCGGCGCTGATACGAGATCAGCGCTTCGAGAACTGGGTGCCGCGACGTGCCTTGCGGAAGCCGACCTTCTTGCGTTCGACTTCGCGGGCGTCGCGAGTCACGAAGCCGGCATCGCGAAGCACCTTGCGCAGGGTCTCGTCGTAGTCCATGAGGGCGCGGGTCAGGCCGTGGCGGATGGCGCCGGCCTGGCCGGTGGTGCCGCCGCCGGCGACCGTCGCATCAACGTCGAACTTCGATACGAGATCGACGATCTCGAGCGGCTGACGCACGATCATGCGGGCCGTCTTGCGACCGAAGAACTGGTCGAGCGGACGGGCGTTGATCGTGATCTTGCCGGTGCCGGGACGGAGGAAAACACGGGCCGTCGAAGTCTTGCGGCGGCCGGTGCCGTAATTTGCGTTCGTTGTCGCCATGGTGAGGTCCTGAACCTTCAGATCTTCAGCGCTTTAGGCTGCTGGGCGGTATGCGGATGAGCCGCGCCCGCGAATACGTGGAGTTTCTTGAACATCGCGCGGCCCAGCGGATTCTTGGGCAGCATGCCCTTGACCGCGAATTCGATGGCCCGCTCCGGGTGCTCGGCCAGCAGCTTCTCGAGGTTCGTTTCCTTGAGGTTGCCTTCGTAGCCGGTGTGCCGGTAGTACATCTTGTCCTTGAGCTTGGCGCCCGTGACCTTGATCTTTTCCGCGTTGATGACGATCAGGTTGTCACCCGTGTCCATGTGGGGGGTGTACTCAGGCTTGTGCTTGCCACGGAGACGGAAGGCCAGCTGCGTCGCGAGGCGACCCAGGGTCTGTTCGGCGGCGTCCACGACATACCAGTCGCGGCGGATAGTGGCCGTTTTGGCGAAAACGGTCTTCATAAACTCTGCTCCGGAAAGATCGGCTATAGGCGGAAGGCCGGCAAGTCTAATGGACGACCCTGGGGTTTGCAAACCAAAAGTCCCCCGCGGAGAGGGCCTTCCGTGCGGTATCAGCGCGGGGCAAGCCGGCTGTTTCAGCCCCGGCAAGAGGGTGGGTCCGGCATATATAATGTGAGCATGCCCGGCTTCCCTGCCCCGTCTGCAAGCCCCCTGCCTCCCGGGTCAGGCTCACGGCCCTTGCACCCCGCGTCATTGCTGGATTCCCTGATCACCGAGGCCGATCGGGCGCTCAGGACGCTGTCCGGCGTCTATGCCACGTCGGCACGGCCCAATCCGGCCCTCACCGCTGCGGAAACGGTCACGACCCCGGCCGAAAAGCGGCGGATCGCGGGCCTGATGCGCGTCAACCATGCGGGGGAGATCGCCGCCCAGGCCCTCTACCACGGGCAGGCCTTTGTCGCCCGGGACCCGGCCACACGGGCCGCGCTCCAAGACGCCGCCAGGGAAGAAGGGGACCATCTGGTGTGGTGCGCCGAGCGGATCCATGAACTCGGGGGACGCACCAGCCTGCTCGATCCCCTGTGGTACGGCGGATCCTTTGCCATCGGCGTGCTCGCCGCCTCGATGGGAGATGCCACGAGTTTCGGCTTCGTCGCCGAGACCGAAAAGCAGGTCGGCGACCACCTCGAATCCCACTTGAAGCAGTTACCCGCAGGCGATGAAAGAACCCGCGCGATCCTCTCGCAGATGCGCATCGATGAAGCGCACCACGGTGGCGCAGCGCTGCGTGCCGGCGGGACGCCGCTGCCGCTGCCCGTACGAGCGGCGATGCAGTTCACCGGAAAGGTAATGACGACGGCGGCACGCTGGCTGTAACAGAAATCGGGCACACACTTTACATATCGCTTGCAGCGCGCCTTTGAGTGTATTAAAAACGCGCAGGGCTTTGCGTGCTTGACGCGCGTCAAGACCAACAACTATAGAAGGGGAACCTATGGACGAGGGCATGAAACCGTTGAGCGACATACCGGCCATCAACCGGTTCCTGAGCTACTGCCGCATCCGCACCGTGCCTTCGAAGACGGTCGTCATCCACGCGGGCGACCTGCCGGACATCCTCTACTACATCGTGCACGGCTCGGTCGAAGTCATGATCGAGGACGAGGAAGGCAACGAGATGGTGCTGGCATACCTCAACAAGGGCCAGTTCTTCGGCGAGATGGGCCTGTTCTACGAACAGCCCACCCGCAGTGCCTGGGTGCGTACGCGCCAGCAGTGCGAGCTCGCGGAAATGACCTATCCCCGCTTCCGCCAGCTGGCCGCCGAAAGCCCCGGACTCGTGTTCGAGCTGGCCACGCAGCTCGCCACCCGCCTCGACCGCACGAACCGCAAGCTCGGTGACCTCGCGTTCGTGGATGTCACGGGCCGTGTCGCGCACGCGATCATGGACCTCTGCGGCGAGCCCGATGCGATGACGCATCCGGAAGGCATGCAGATCAAGGTCAGCCGCCAGGAACTGTCGCGACTCGTCGGCTGCTCCCGCGAAATGGCGGGACGCGTGCTGAAGGTGCTGGAAGACCAGCGCCTGCTGCGCGCCACGGGAAAGACGATCGTCGTGTTCGGCGCACGCCCCAAGGTCCGCACTCGGCCGATGCTGGCAGCGCGTACCACCGCCGTTGCCAAGGAGCGCAGCCGCGTTCCGGACGACGAGGACGACGACGAGTAGGAGCGGGCGCCCGCGGCCAGTGGCTGGCGGTTAGCGACCAGCAAGAAAGAAAAAGGCCGGCTCAGCCGGCCTTTTTCATGCCAATCGCCAGTCGCTGATCACTGCCTGTTTCCTGCCTTCGCGATTTCCTCCCGCATGCGGCCGATCATCGCGCGATAGTCCGGTGCACCGAAGATGGCCGAGCCCGCGACGAACGTATCGGCTCCCGCGCGTGCGATCTCGCCGATGTTGTCGGCCTTCACGCCGCCGTCCACCTCCAGCCGGATCTCGCGGCCGCTCGCAGCGATGCGTTCACGCACCTTGCGCAGCTTGTCGAGCGTGGTCGGGATGAACGACTGCCCGCCGAAGCCGGGGTTCACGGACATGAGCAGGATCATGTCGACCTTGTCGATCAGGTGATCGAGCCAGTTGAGCGGGGTGGCGGGATTGAAGACGAGTCCGGGCCGGCAGCCGCTATCGCGAATCAGGCCGATCGTACGATCGACGTGCTCGCTGGCCTCGGGATGGAAGGTGATCCACGTGGCGCCCGCCTTCGCGAAATCCGGGATGATGCGGTCCACCGGCTTGACCATCAGGTGCACGTCGATCGGTGCCTTGATGCCGTGCTTGCGCAGCGCTTCGCAGACGAGCGGGCCGATGGTGAGGTTCGGCACGTAGTGGTTGTCCATCACGTCGAAGTGGACGATGTCCGCGCCGGCCGCGAGCACGGCCTCGACCTCGGCGCCCAGGCGGGCGAAATCGGCAGACAGAATCGACGGCGCTATCCACGGCTGCATCATGGGAAACCTTGCGTAGGGGACTCTCGGGGACAGGGACACTCTATCACTTGATGCCGCGGGCCTCGCTGACCAGCTCGTAGGCGGCGCGCACCTGCCGGGTCTTCTCCTCGGCCACTTTCATCATCGACTCAGGCAAGCCCTTCGCGACCAGCTTGTCCGGGTGGTTCTGGTTCATCAGGCGGCGATACGCCTTCTTGACGTCCGCATCGCTCGTTTCGGGGCCGACGCCCAGCACCTCGTAGGCCGAACCCAGCTTCTCTGCGGCCCGCTGTCCCGGCGTCTGGCCGTCGGGCTGCTGCATGCGCAGCAACGCCTCCATGCGCGCGAGCTCCAGCGTCGAGATCTCCAGCACGCGGCACATTCGCTCCAGCACCGCGCGGCCAGGCCCGTGCATGGCACCGCCCCACAGTGCGGCCTGGATCTGGATCTGAATGAACATCCGCGCGAGGTCGCCGCGTCCGCGCAGCTGGGCGTGCAACTGGCCGAGCGTGGCTTCCAGCGGGAAGTCGCGGGCCTTGCCGGCATTGAACAGTTCCATCGCGAGGCGGGTTTCGGGCTGGCCGAGCCCGAACTGCTGCATCACCTGGCGTGCCGCGTGGATCTCCTGCTCGGACACGCGGCCGTCCGACTTGGCGAGATGCCCCATCGCCTGGAACGTCGCGCGGAAAAACGTTTCCTGCACGGCACGCGCAGGAGAGATGCCGGCGCGACCCGCCTGCTCCTTGCGCTCGATCTGCAGGTCCACCTGATGGCCCGCGAGACCGCCGAGCAGCGCGCCCGCCGGCCCTCCGACGAAGAACCCGAACAGGCCGCCCAAGATCTTGCCCTGCAATGCCACCCGCCTGGTTCCTCCACCGTGACGTCCGCGCCCATTCCCGCTGCAAGCAGGACAAGGCCCCAAGTTGACCCCATCGCGGGACCGCTGAGACAATGCCCGCAGACAGGTATGGTACCAGCCACGGCATCGGCAGCGGGCCGACAGTCCGCAACCCCACCCTTCCGCACGCAACGCCAGCCAGCCCAGAGGCGCTTTACGCTCATGAGTGTGTCGACCCTTCCCGTTTCGCCCCCGCTGCTGCAGTCGGACCTCAAGGGGCTGAAGCGGATCCACCAGGGCAAGGTACGGGACATCTACGCGATCGACGCGGACCACATGCTGATCGTGACCACGGACCGCATGAGCGCCTTCGACGTGGTCCTGCCCGACCCCATTCCCGGCAAGGGCCGCGTACTCACCGAGATCTCGCGGTTCTGGTTCGACCGGACCCGGCACCTCGTGCCCAATCACCTCGCCACGCGGGCGGGCCTCGATCTCGCCACCGTCGTGCCTGATGCCGCCGAGCGCAGCCTGATCGTCGACCGCGCGATGATCGTCCGCCGGCTCAAGGCGCTGCCGGTCGAGGCTGTCGTGCGCGGCTACCTCATCGGCTCCGGCTGGAAGGACTACCAGCGCACCGGCGAAGTCTGCGGTATTCGCCTGCCTGCGGGCCTGAAGCAGGCAGACAGGCTGCCAGAGCCGCTCTTCACGCCGTCGTCGAAGGCCCCCGCAGGCCAGCACGACGAGAACATCGGCTTCGAGCAAGTAGTGAAGACGATCGGGGCCGACCTCGCAGGCAGGGTACGGACGGCTGCCCTCGCGCTGTACGGATTCGCTGCGGACCATGCAGCGAAGCGCGGCATCATCGTCGCGGACACCAAGTTCGAGTTCGGCCTTGACGACAACGGCGTGCTCACGCTGATCGACGAGGCGCTGACGCCCGACTCCTCCCGCTTCTGGCCGATGGACACGTATCGTCCCGGCATGAGCCCGCCGAGCTTCGACAAGCAGATCGTCCGCGACTATCTCGAGACGCTCGCCTGGGACAAGCGCCCTCCCGGCCCGCGCCTGCCGCCGGAAGTCATCCAGCGGACCAGCGAGCGCTACGCGATGGCGCTGAAGCTGCTCACCACATGACGCCGGGCGCAGCCGCTGCCCACCCTGAACATGGCTGACCTTCAGCCGGCAGCCGGGGGCGCGGACGGCAGGCGGGCCCTCCCCTGGCTGCAGCGGCACATGCCGATTGCGATCACGCTGTTCTACGTTGCGCTCGGCCTCTGCTGGATCCTGTTCTCCGATCTCGCGGTCGAACGCTTCGTCGCTTCCCCCGCCGATGCCGCGCGTTTCCAGACCTACAAGGGCGTGCTGTACGTCCTGCTGTCGGCGGTGGTCATCTACGCGCTGCTGCACGCGTACCACAGTCGCAACCAGCGAAGCCTCGAGGTCGTCTCGCAGATGGCACAGGCATTGAGCGACTCGGAGAATGCGCTCCGGCTGGCCAACCAGGACCTGGAACGCCGCGTGGCGCAACGCACCCTCGAACTGGAAGCCGCCAATCGCGAACTGGAGGCCTTCGTGCATGCGGTGTCGCATGACCTGCGCGCACCGCTGCGCGGCATGACCGGCTTCAGCCAGGCGCTGCAGGACCTGGCGCCCACAGGACTCGACGACAAGTCGAAGCACTACCTCGCGCGCATCCAGGAAGCGAGCCAGCGCATGGCCGAGCTGATCGACGACCTGCTCGACCTGTCGCGCATCGGCCAGAGCCAGATGGTGCACCAGCAAGTGGACCTCAGCCGGCTGGCGACCGAGTGCGGGGCCCGCATCGCGGAACGCTATCCGGGCCGACAGGTCGCGCTCAAGGTCGAACCCGGCATGACGGCACAGGGTGACCTGCGCCTGCTGCGGATCGCGTTGGAGAACCTGCTCGACAACGCGTGGAAGTACACGGCTCGCACAGCAGCGGCCACTATCGTAGTGGGCAGCGAATTGGTCGACGGCGAACGCCGCTTCTTCGTGCGCGACAACGGCGTGGGCTTCGACATGGCCTATGCCGGCAAGCTGTTCGGCCCGTTCCAGCGCATGCACACGGAAGCGCAGTTCCCGGGGACCGGCATCGGGCTGGTCACCGTGCACCGCATCCTGGCGCGCCATGGAGGCCGGATCTGGGCCGATGCGGCGGTCGACCGGGGCGCTACGTTCACGTTCACACTGCCACGCGCATGAGCACGCCGCTCAAGGTGGTTCACGTGGAGGACACCGCAGCCGACTGCGAACTGGCGATGGCGATGCTTGAACGGCGATGGCCGGACCTCGAGTTCGAGCGCGTCGAGACCGAGGCAGCCTTTCGCCGGGCCTTGTCGCGCGAGCCGGATCTCGTGATCGCGGACATCGAAGTACCCGGATTCGGTGCGACGTCAGCCCTGCGCATCCTGTCCGACATCGGTGCGCGGATTCCGCTGCTGGTCTACTCGGGTACGATCTCGCCCGCGCAGCTGGACGAATGCGTACGCATGGGTGCTGCCGCCTGCCTGCTCAAGGACCAGTGGGCCGAACTCGCGCCGACGGTCAACTCGCTGCTGCACCGGCAGCTCATCGCATCCCCATAGCAGCCATGGACCTCATCGCCTATTGCGGCTCGCTCATCGACCGGCTCGAACAGCGCTTGTTCGACTCCGCGCCGGCTGGCGCCTCGCGGGTACTGGTGATCCTGCGCTACCCGTTCGCGCTGTTGCGCGACCTCGCCCAGGGCAACCTGACGCTGCGTGCCATGAGCCTCGTCTACACGACGCTCCTGTCGATCGTCCCGCTCATCGCGCTGTCGTTCTCGGTGCTGAAGGGGCTTGGCTACCACCGCTACCTCGAACCGCTGCTGTACCAGTTCCTCGAGCCGCTCGGCGAACGGGCCACGGAGATCACCGCACGCGTCATGCAGTTCGTCGAGAACGTCCAGAGCGGCGTGCTGGGATCGCTGGGCCTCGCATTCCTGCTCTATACGGTCATCTCGATGATCCAGAAGGTCGAGGAGAGCTTCAACTACGTGTGGCGGGTCGAGCAGCCGCGCAGCCTCGGGCGACGCTTCAGCGAGTACCTGAGCGTCATGGTGGTCGGCCCCGTCATCATGGTGGCCGCCATGGGGCTGCTCGCGACGATCGGCAGCAACGGCATGGTGCAGCTCGTTGCCCATACGCAGCTCTTCGGCGTCGCCCTTGCGCAGATCGGGCGCCTGACGCCGTACGCCCTCGTCACCGGCGTCTTCACGTTCATGTACGCGTTCATCCCGAACACGAAGGTCAGCCTGCGGGCGGCCGCGATCGGCGGCGTGGTGGCGGGGGTGTCCTGGTCGGCCAGCGGCGAGCTGTTCACGGCGATCGTCGTGCACTCGTCACGCACGATGG
>CAIUGU010000129.1 GCA_903898785.1 uncultured Pseudomonadota bacterium
GCCGCGCAGTCGCGCCGGCAGGAACTTGCCCGGCTCAAGCAGGAAGCCGAAGACCGCGAGGGCCAGATCGTCGCGCTCAACGGCGAAGTGAAGCGGCTCGAGGAGCGTCTGGGCGGCGTGTCGCAGGAACGGATCGCCCTGCAGCGGCGCGTGGATGCGCAGGCCCGGTTGCGGGCGAACCTCACGACGGTCGAGACCTCGTTCCAGCCGGAAGAGGCCCGCGTGTCGAGGACGGGCGACGACATCACGATCTCGCTGCTCGGCATCAGCTTTCCCGTAGGCAAGAGCACGATCGACGCGTCGAACGAGCCGCTGATGGGCAAGGTACGCGACTCGCTCGCGTTGTTCCCGGTGGTCTCCATCGTGGTCGAAGGCCACACGGACTCGCAGGGCAGCGATTCGGCGAACCTGATCCTGTCGCAGGACCGGGCGGATGCCGTGAAGCAGTACCTCGTGGCGAATTTCGGGATCGAGCAGGAAAAGATCACATCCATCGGCTACGGCGAGACGCGGCCCGTGGCAAGCAACGACACGGCCGACGGACGCGCCCGCAATCGCCGCATCGATCTCATAGTCCGAATCGACCAGGCCCAGGCCGCGCAGTAGCGCGAGCGAGCAGCGGCCAGCGGCCAGCGGTCAGCGACTAGCGATCAGGAGGGGAGGCGAACAGCAGGGATGGCGGGTCACGCCTTCTCGGCGTGGCTGTGATCGTGACTGTGGGCGTGGTCATGATCATGCTTGTGATCATGGCCGGGTGCGGCGCAGGCCTCGCAGTTCACCCAGCCCGAGTCGCCGTTCACGTAGTGCTCTTTCTTCCAGATCGGCACGCGGTGCTTCACTTCATCGATGATGTAGCGGCAGGCTGCAAACGCTTCGCCGCGATGCCGTGAGCTGACGCCGACCCACACCGCGAGGTCGCCGATCTCGAGCGAGCCGATGCGATGCACGCACGCCGCGCGCTCCACACCGAACTTCTTGATGGCGTCCGCCACGATGCGGTCGCCTTCCTTGATCCCGAGCGCCGCGAAGGCTTCATATTCGAGCCGTCGCACTTCAAGGCCTTCGTTGTGGTTGCGGACCCAGCCTTCGAAGCTGACGAAGCCGCCGCAGGCCGGATCCTCCAACGCGCGTCGTTCAGCCGCCGGATCGAGGTTCACATCGCTGAAACGAAAAAGCGTCATCCGCCCGCCACCGGTGGAATGAACACCACCGTATCGCCAGAGTTGAGGGGAGCCTGCCAGTCGCAGAACTCGCTGTTCACTGCCACGCGCAACTGTTCCTTCTGCAGCTTGAACGGATGCCGCCGCTGCAGCTCGACATACAGACGCGCGGGCGTGTCGGCCGTCGACTCCAGTGTTTCCTCGCCGCGGCCCGCCTGTTCGCGGAACAGCGCGAAGTACTGGATCTTCAGCGTCTTGAGCACGGCCGCAGGCGCCTTGCCATCGAGCACGCTCATCGCGGCGGTCAATTCATCCGGTGTATTCACGTTGTCGAGGGCCTGCGGGTCCGGCTGCTTGAGCAGATGCGTCGCCGAGTTGATCAGGAACTTGCGAGGGCACGTCTTGCCGCTCGCGATCCACGCGGTGACGGCTTCGCGGCTCGACGGTTCCCACACGGTGCACAGCGGCTCGGGTAATCCGTCGTGGGTGCTGATGAACGCCGTGGCCGGCTTCGACGGGTCGCGATGGTCGAGCAGGAACTTGAGCGTCGCGGTGGTCAGGAACGGCAGGTCGCAGGCCAGGACCAGCCACGCGGCTTCCGGGTGGGCGGCCTGGGCTGAGGAGATGCCGCCGATGGGACCGAGGCCGTCCTTCTCGTCCACGATCGTCGGAAACCGGCTGCGGAGCGGATCGGCGCGCTGATCTGCCCGCACGGACACGAAGGTCTTTGCGCACAGGCCGCTCGCCAGCTCGAACGCCCGCTCCAGCTGCTGCTTGCCGTGGATCTGCAGGGCAGCCTTGTCCGTCTGCATCCGGCGGCTCATGCCACCGGCCAGGACCAGGCCGAAAACGGGGGGAGGAGACGTCATGGGGCGTACGGTAGAGGGATCGATCCGTCCGGGCAAGGGGCGCATTGCGCGGGCCTGCTGGTGACATCGATCCCCGGATAGCCAGCGGCACGGCGTAGTCGACGAGAAGGTCCGGCAGCGTTGCGCGTTCAGTGCGAGGGCAGGCGTGGAGTACGGAATGGCCGTGCTCCCGAGTATCTCCTTGCCGTGTTCGGGGGCCAGACTACAAACTCGTGCCTTGGTCGCCAGAGGACAGTCCATGTATCTGCCAGCGCACTTTGCCGAATCGCGTCCTGCCGAACTGCAGCGGATCGTTCGCGAGCATCCGCTCGGGGCGCTGGTTACCTGCACGAACAGCGGACTGGATGCCAACCACCTCCCCTTCGAGCTGGATGACAGCCAAGGCGAGGCCGGCACACTGCGAGCTCATGTCGCTCGTGCCAATCCGTTATGCGAGGCAATCCAGGGCAC
The DNA here is from genome assembly GCA_903898785.1 of uncultured Pseudomonadota bacterium. Classification (GTDB taxonomy): domain Bacteria; phylum Pseudomonadota; class Gammaproteobacteria; order Steroidobacterales; family Steroidobacteraceae; genus CAIUGU01. The sequence goes on from CAIUGU010000129.1 coordinate 2,480, forward strand.
GCCGGTGCTCGTGATCTTCAGTGGTGCGCAGGGCTATGTGTCGCCGAACTGGTATCCGAGCAAGCAGGAGACACACCGGCACGTGCCGACCTGGAACTACGAGGCCGTGCATGTGCATGGCGTGTTGAGAATCCTCGATGACGCGACGTTCGCGCGCGGGCTGCTCGCCAGGTTGACGCGCCACCACGAGGCCACGGAACCGCGCCCGTGGAAGATGGGCGATTCGCCCGCGGACTACATCGATGCGCTGCTCAAGCAGGTCGTCGGCATCGAAGTGGGCATCACCCGCTGGGAAGGCAAGCGCAAGCTGAGCCAGAACCGGGAATCCCGCGACGTGGCAGGCGTCATCCTTGCGCTGGACGAGCGCGGGAATGCGCCGCTGGCCGCTGCCATGAAGCGCAATGCTCCGTGACCGATTCGCTGCAAGCAGGCTTGCGCCGTGCGACAGTCGACGATGCAGCACGGCTCGCCGTCTTGGGCGCAGCCGCGTTCACCGAGACCTTCGGCCATCTGTATCCGCCGGAAGACCTTCGAGGGTTCCTCGCTGCGTCCCATTCGGAGGCTGCGTGGGGCAGGGCACTTGAGGATCCGCACCGAGCCGTCTGGATCGCGTCAGTGGGAGACGCTTCGCCCGTCGGCTACCTGTCGGTAGGCGCCTGCAAATTGCCAATCGAAAACCTGGAGCCCGGTGCCGGTGAAATCCACCAGCTCTATGTCCTCGCGACCCACCACAACCTGCGGCTGGGATCCCGGCTCATGGAGATCGGCCTCGACTGGTTACAGGCCCAGGGCAGAACGCCGCTCTACGTCGGCGTGTGGTCGGACAACGTGGGCGCCCAGCGCTTCTATGCGCGCTACGGGTTCGAGAGAATCGGCGAGTACGGCTTCCCCGTCGGCCGCACCGTGGACCGGGAGTTCATCCTGCGGCGGGAGGGCCCTATACAGCGCTCTTGAAATGCCCGCTGCGGCCACCGCTCTTCTCGAGCAGCCGCGTGCCGGTGATCACGATGTCGTGCGACAGCGCCTTGCACATGTCGTAGATCGTGAGGGCCGCGACGCTCGCGCCCGTCAGCGCTTCCATTTCGACGCCGGTCTTGCTGGTCACCGTGGCGGTGCAGCGGATGACGGCGGTATCGCCTTCCATGTCGATGTGGATCTTGCAGTTCTCGAGCCCGAGCGGGTGGCAGAACGGGATCAGCTCGTGCGTACGCTTGGCCGCCATGACGCCGGCGATGATCGCAGTCTGGAAGACCGGGCCTTTTGCGCTGTTGAAGCCGTTGCCGCGTAACGCTTCGGCCACGCTGGTCGGGAACAGCACGCGCGTCTCGGCGACGGCAATGCGCTTCGTGACGGCCTTGTCGGCGACGTCCACCATCGTGGGCTGGTTCTGCGAGTCGAGATGGGAGAAACCGCTCATGAAGATGCTTCGTCAGCCACCGATGTAATACATCTCGATCTTGCGCAGCGGATGTTCCTTCTGCAGTGCGCGCTGCTCGCTGTAGCGATCCTCCCGCCTGACCCACACGCTGCGGATGAGGTCGGTGAGTTCCTGGTCGCTTGCGCCATCGCGCAGCGGACCTTTCAGGTCCGTGCCGGAAGCGGCGAACAGGCAGGTATACAGCACGCCCTCGGACGAGAGCCGGGCCCGCGAGCAGTCGCCGCAGAACGGCTGCGTGACCGACGAGATGAAGCCGACTTCGCCGCTGCCGTCGTCGAACTGGTAGCGCTCCGCGACTTCGCCGCGGTAGTTGCCGGCGGCGGCGTGCACCGGCCAGCGTGCGTGGATCCGCTGCATCAGTTCGTGCGACGGCACGACGCGATCGAGGCTCCAGTGATTGCGGTTGCCGACGTCCATGTATTCGATGAAGCGCACGATGACGCCCGTGCCGCGGTAGCGCTCAACGAGGTCGAGTGCCGTGTGGTCGTTCATGCCGCGTTCGACGACTGCATTGATCTTGATCGGCGTGAGGCCGCTGTCGATCGCGGCCTGGATACCTTCCAGTACCTGCTCGAGCCCCGAGAAGCCGCCGCTCATCTTCGCGAACACGGTGGGGTCCAGCGAGTCGAGGCTGACGGTCACGCGCTTCAGGCCGTTGGCCTTGAGTTCGGCGGCATGCTTGGCGAGCAGTACGCCGTTGGTCGTCAGCGCGACGTCCTCCACGCCTTCGAGGGCCGAGAGTTCGCCGACGAGTTCGGCGACGTTCGGGCGCAGCAGCGGCTCGCCGCCCGTCAGGCGCACCTTGCGGACGCCAAGGTCGACGAACGCGCGAGTGACCCGCAGGATCTCGTCGAACGACAGCCGCTCGGCCGGCTTCAGGAAGCGGTAGTTCTCGTGGAACTGCTCGCGCGGCATGCAGTACGGGCAACGGAAGTTGCAGCGGTCCATGACCGAGATGCGCAGGTCGTGCAGCGGGCGGCCGAGCGTGTCCTTCGGCTTCTGCCTGGCTGCCAGCGCAACGACTGAAGATTCATCCGACATGGTGTTACCAGGCGTAGAAGGGGACCAGCGAACCGGCTTGCGCGGCGCGAGGTCCCGGAACAAGTTCGACGAAGCCGTCCGTTGCCGTGAGCGAGACGAAATCACCCGAGCCGCGCGTCGGCTTCGGCGTGGCCACCTGCCTCCCGCTGCCGTCCTGCGCCAGCGTCACGGGCAGGAACAGGCTCAGGTCGGCGGACACGCTGGCGTCACTGCCGAGCACCACCTGCAGCGGTGCAGTCCGTGCCTTGCCGAGCGAGGCATCGAGGCCGGGGACAACGTAACGGATGCAGCTCACGAGCGTCGAGACCGGATTGCCGGGAAGAGCATAGACCGCTTTGCCGGGGTTGCGCACCCCGAACCACATGGGCTTGCCCGGGCGCTGTGCGACCTTGTGGAAAACGGTGCGCACGCCGAGTTCGGCCAGCACCTTCGGGATGAAGTCGAACTTGCCCATCGACACCCCGCCGCTCAGGACCAGGACGTCGTGCATGTCGAGGTGCACCCGCAGCCGCTCGCGCAGCACGTCGAGGTCGTCGGGCAGGTGGTCGTGGGCCACCTTGAGGAAGCCGCGACGTTGCAGGGCGGCGACCACGGCATAGGCATTCGACCGGCGGATCTGCCAGTCGCGGATCGGCTCGCCCGGCTCCACGAGTTCATCGCCGGTCGAGATCACCATGATCCGCGGTTCCGCGGCGACGGTAGCGACTGCGAGGCCGGCGGACGCGACGACGGCGACTTCGGCCGGGCCCAGCACGGAGCCCGCGTCCAGCAGGCGGTCCCCCGCGCGGCTGTCGCTGCCCTGCAGGTGCACGTTCAGCCATGCCTTGGCCACCACGTCGTCGGCGAGGCGGATGCGTTCACCGAGGTTCGTCGTGCGCTCCACGGGGATCACGCAGTCGCAGCCCCCCGGCAGCACGGCGCCGGTCATGATCTCGATGCACGCCTCGGGATCAGGCAGCGAGGTCTGCGGGGCGCCGGCCGCTTGCGTGCCGACGATCGCGAACTCACGGATGCCGCGGTCCCAAGCCTGGCTCGCGATGGCAAAGCCGTCCATGGACACGCGATGGAAAGGAGGCTGGTCGCGCTCGGCGACGATGGCTTCACGCAGGAGCCGGCCCACGAGGCCGGTCAGGGGGAGCGTTGCCGACGGCGCGCCGGGGACTTCCCTCGCGATGGCCGCCTCGGCCTCAGGCGGAGAAAGCATCGGGCCGGGCGAATACAGGGGACAGATCTACGTTCGGACATCGGGGACAGACCTGGAAACCAGCTCTGTCCCCTTGCCCGCAGGAATCAGCCGGGGTTCTTGGCCTTGAAGGCCTTGAGCTGCGCATTGAAGCGCGTGGCGTACTTCTCGAGCTCGTCCACGGCGGCGTTGTGCTTCGACGTCTGGATGCTCTTGATCTGCTTGATCTGCTCGGGCTTCGGGTCCTGGATCGCGGCGATCTGCGACTCCGACTCCATCTCGAGGCAGCTGATGTAGGCATTGATGTCGGTGTTGTACTTCTTCACCGCGTTCATCGCCGTCACGATCTCTTCCTGCGTGGCGGTCGCGCCGTTCGGGATCTCGGCGGAGGCCTTCGGGTAGATGCACTCGGCACCGGCCGTGACGGACAGCGTGAGGGCGGCCAGCGTCGACAGCGAAAGCAGAACATTCTTCATGGTTCAGGGTCCCCTGGGTAACCTTGGTGTAATCGGTGAAGAGGCAATAATCCGCTGCAAGGGCAGACCGGCATTGTTGGCTTAAGTTCTATCTTAGACGTGCGGGCGAAGGCTTGGCTACTGCCCGTCTCCGATGGACTTCGATATGTCTTGCCGTATATAACGCAGGGATCCGCCAAGGCGGAGTCCTGCGCCGTTGCCTTGCCCGGAGCCATTGCCATGCCCGCGTGGATTGCCCGCCTGCTGTTGCGATTCGCCGTCCTGCTGCCGGTCGCGGTGGGTACGGGCTTGCCGGGTCAGGTCACCTTCGCAGCCGAAGTGCCTGTCCGGGTGGCGGTAGCGGCGAACTTCAAGCAGACAATGGACCGCCTGGCTGCCGAATTCGTGAGCGAAACCGGAGGGTTAGCGCCCATCGTCACGAGCGGCGCCAGCGGCTTGCTGTATAGCCAGATCGCCCAGGGTGCGCCGTTCGACATCTTCTTTTCCGCCGACCAGGAGCGCCCCGTTCGCCTGGAACAGGACGGCCTCGGCGTGCGGGGATCGCGCTACACCTATGCCATTGGCAGGCTCGTGGTGTGGCGGCCAGGGCGCGCGTGGCGCGGGACGCTGGAGCAGGCCTTGGGATCGCCCGACGTGAAGGTGGTGTCCATCGCGAATCCCGCCGTCGCACCGTACGGAGCCGCAGCGCAGCAAGTGCTTGAGAAGCTCGGGCTCCGGGACCGGCCGCCGTTTCGGGTCGTGCAGGGGGAAAGCCTCGGGCAGGCCTTCCAGTTCGTCGCCTCCGGCAATGCCCAGCTCGGGTTCATTGCACTGTCGCAGGTGAAGGAAGCCGCGCAGGCCGGCATCGCAGGCGAAGTCCTCGAGATCGACCCCCGGCTGCACGCGCCGCTCGCGCAGGACGCGATCCGGCTGAAGCGTTCGGCGGGCAACGCGAGCGTAGGCCGGTTCCTCGACTTCGTGCGCAGTCCCCGCGGTCGAGCAATCATTGCGGCCGCCGGGTACGCTTCCGACCCGTGACTCCCGCCCTCGACCTGACCCCGCTCGCGCTCAGCCTACGGCTTGCTGCCGTCACGGCGGTCATCCTGCTGATCCTGGGGACGCCCCTCGCGTGGTGGCTGGCGCAGGGCCGGTCGCGAGTCCGTTTCGTCGTCGAAGCCCTCGTGGTCCTGCCTGTCGTGCTGCCACCGACCGTGCTCGGCTTCTACCTGCTGCAGCTGCTCGGTGCGAACGGGCCGCTTGCGTGGCTGTGGTCGCAGGCCGACGTGCGGCTGGTGTTCAGCTTCACGGGGCTCGTGATCGGCTCGGTGATCTTCTCGCTGCCGTTCGTCGTGTATCCGCTCAAGAGCGTCTTCGAAAAGGTGCCACGCGCGCAGCTCGAAGCCGCCGCTACGCTCGGGGCCCGACCGCTGGACCGGTTCTTTTCCGTGGCCGTACCCGCGTCGCTGTCGGGGTTCATCGCGGCGGCAGTCCTGGCGTTCGCGCACACGCTCGGCGAGTTCGGCGTGGTGCTGATGCTCGGCGGCAACATTCCCGGCGAGACGCAGGTGCTGTCGATCGCGATCTACAACCACGTGGAGCAGCTGCAGTACTCGGCGGCGCATGTGTTGTCGGCGGGCCTGGTCGCGTTCTCGTTCGTCGTGCTCGTGGTGCTGCACTTCACGCACGACCGCAGGAAGGCCGCGGCATGACGCGCCTCAGCGGTCATTTCACGCTCCGTCGCGGCGGCTTCGTGCTGGATACCGCGTTCGATTCCGCAGGACCCGGCGTGACCGCGTTGTGCGGATCGTCGGGCGCGGGCAAGACGAGCCTGCTCCGGTGCCTTGCGGGGCTCGAGACGCCGGAGGCCGGCACGCTCAGGGTCGGCGGCGATGTATGGTTCGATGCCGCGCGGGGTCTCTCGGTGCCGCCGCAGGACCGCTCGATCGGCTACGTCACGCAGGAACCCAGCCTGTTTGCACACCTCACGGTCGAGGACAACCTGCTGTACGGCTTCAGGCGCCTCGCTGCGCCGGCGCGCAAGACGACGCTGGACGACGTCGTCGACGGGCTGGGCCTCAAGGCCTTGCTGCCTCGCCGCGTCACGAACCTGTCGGGCGGCGAGCGGCAGCGCGTGTCGATCGGGCGCGCCCTGCTGCGCAGTCCCCAGGTCCTGCTGCTCGACGAGCCGGTGTCGGCCCTCGATGTGGCCGGTCGCGCCGATGTGTTGCGGTACCTGCGCCAGGTGCTGGAGCGCTTCGCCGTGCGCAGCGTCTACGTGAGTCACGACCTGCGCGAAGCCGCCCGCCTCGCGAACGAGATGTTGTGGATGGAGCGCGGCAAGGTGGTGGCCCAGGGCATCGCCCGGGACGTGCTTACGGATGTGCGGCTGCCGTTTGCGGAACTCGACGAAGCCGAGAGCCTGCTCGACGGCGTGATCGAAGGGCATGACGCGGAGATGGGCCTGACGCGGATCCGCTGCGCGAACACGATGCTGTGGCTCACGCAGGTGGATGCGCCCGTCGGCTCCAGTCATCGCGTCCAGATCGCGGCTCGCGATGTCAGCCTTGCGCTGTCGGCACCTGGTGCCGTCAGTGTCCTCAACGTCCTTGAAGCCAGGGTCAGCAACCTCGTCGTCGCGCCCCGCCAGCCGGCGCAGATGATCGTGCGGCTCGATGTCGCGGGCCAGCCGCTGCTCGCCCGGATCACGCGCAAGTCCGCGCTGGCCTTGCAGCTGCAACCGGGCACGCCCGTCTGGGCACTCGTGAAAAGCGTGGCGCTGGCGGAGTGAGCGGTGCCGGGCCGGGAAGCCGGGAAAACTCCACGCGCGACCAAGTTTTCCCGGTTTCCCGGCCCGGCACCGTTAAGAGAGGATCTCGCCCTGGCTGATGCGGCGCAGGTACCGCGGGAAATCGAGCGACAGCCTTGCCTTCAGCTTCTCGGCACGGGCCTCGAATTCGGTGCCCATCGCGAGCGGTACGGGTCCCTTGAACGCGAACAGCAGCATGTTGTCGTCCGACGGGACCTCGACGAGCACCGCATTGCCTTCGAAGGCCTCGCGGATCCGCTCGATGTGCGGCACAAAGCGGTCCCGCCGGCCGGAGAGATTCATCACCAGCAGGCCTTCGGGGTTGAGACTGGCCGCCGCGCGATCATAGAAGTCCCCTTTCGCCAGCGCCGGCGCGATGCCTTCCGGGTCGAACGCATCGACGAGGACGACATCGGCCGGCAGCGGCAGTCGCGAGATGTACTTGGCCCCGTCGGCATGCACGATGCGGAAGCGTTCGTCGTCGGCCGGAATGCAGAACTCGTTGCGCATGGCGATGACGTCGGCGTCGATCTCGATGGCGGTGATCTGCATCGCGGGGAAATGGCGGTAACAGAACTTCGGGATCGAGCCGCCGCCGAGTCCCACCATGACGAGATGCCGCGGCTCGGGGTTGAACAGCAGGAACGACATCATCTTGCGCGTGTATTCACCCACGAGCGCTTGCGGGTCCTTGAGGCGCATCCGGCTTTGCACGGCACTGTGAGTGAAGTGCAGGCAGCGCTCGGAGGCGGTTTCAAGGATGTAGGGCTTGTGCAGCTCGCCGCTCAGCAGCAGGCGCGACGCGTCGTCGGCGCACAGGCCGTCGCTGGCGCGCAGCCGCACGATGCCCGGGATCGCACTCCACGGGCTGTTGAAGACGAGGAACTCGGATTGCCTTGCACTCATCGGGGGTGGTTGGTCGTCGGCCGGCCTAGCGGCCGGCCAGTTGCTGCAGGGCCTTGAGATGTGGGCCGGCTGCAGATTGCGCGGCTTTCTCCAGTTCGCGGTAGTGACGCACGATCTGTTCGCCGACCGGGGACAGGTCCGCGCCGCCGCCGCGCTTGCCGCCGGTGGCCGTGATGACGACGGGCGCCTTGAAGGACTGGTTCAGCGCGTCGAGCAGCAGCCACGCGCGGCGATAGGACATGTCGAGCTGGCGGGCCGCTGCCGAGATCGAGCGATGCTCGCGGATGGCTTCGAGCAGCGCGACCTTGCCGGGGCCGACGCGACCGGCCTCGGGCGACGACAGGTCCACCCGCAAACTCAATCTGGCGCTGTTCCCCATGGGCACGACCATACCGCACTCGACGCAGGCAGTGAACCAGACCGCCGCGCGGAGCCTGCACATGGCATAGAATCGGACACGCCATGAACACCCGCGTCGCAACCGGTTCGAACCCAGGTCCCGCGCAGTACGGCCACTCGGTGGGCGGACAGCCCGTGGCGGGAACGTCCGGGCGCACGGGACCCGTCTTCAATCCCGCGACCGGCCAGATCCAGGCCACCGTCGCGTTTGCGTCGGCCGAAGAGACGCGGTCCGCCATCCGGTCCGCGAAGGCGGCGCTCCCGGCCTGGGCCGCGACACCGCCGCTGCAGCGGGCGCGGGTCCTGTTCCGCTTCAAGGCGTTGCTGGAGGCCCACGCGGATGAGCTGGCCGCGATCATCACGCGCGAACACGGCAAGGTACTCGCGGACGCACGCGGCGAAGTCACGCGCGGCAGCGAAGTCGTCGAGTTCGCGTGCGGCATCCCGCACCTGCTCAAGGGCGAGTTCTCGGACAGCGTCGGCAGCGGCATCGACAGCTGGTCGCTGCGGCAACCAGTCGGCGTGTGCGCCGGCATCACGCCGTTCAATTTCCCGGCCATGGTGCCGCTGTGGATGTTCCCCGTCGCCATTGCCTGCGGCAATACGTTCGTGCTCAAGCCGTCGGAGAAGGCTCCGGGCTGCGCGCTCCGCTTTGCCGAGCTGCTGAGTGAGGCCGGCCTGCCGCCGGGTGTGTTCAATGTCGTGAACGGCGACCGCGAGGCGGTCGACACGCTGCTTGCGGATCCCGACGTCGCGGCGGTCAGCTTCGTCGGCTCCACACCGGTGGCAGAGGCGATCTATGTGACGGCGTCGGCCCACGGCAAGCGCGTGCAGGCCCTGGGCGGCGCGAAGAACCATCTGGTCGTCATGCCGGACGCCGATGTGCGCCAGGCGACGCAAGCGCTGCTCGGCGCGGCCTACGGCTCGGCGGGCGAGCGCTGCATGGCGATCTCGGTGGCGGTTGCCGTCGGTGAAGTCGCAGATGCACTGGTCGCCGAACTCAAGGCAGGCGTCAATGCCTTGCGAGTGGGGCCCGGCACGGCGGCGGACGTCGACATGGGCCCGCTCGTCACGCGCGAGCATCTGCACAAGGTGCGGGGTTATGTGGACCTCGGGGTCAAGGAAGGCGCAACGCTCGTCGTCGACGGGCGCAACCAGCTTGTCCCGGGACACGAGGACGGCTTCTTCCTCGGCGGCTGCCTGTTCGATCACGTGACACCCTCCATGCGGATCTATCGCGAGGAGATCTTCGGGCCGGTGCTGGTCGTGGTGCGCGTGCCGGACCTCGAAGCCGCGCTCGCGCTCGTCAACGCGCATGAATTCGGCAACGGCACGTCGATCTTCACGGCGAGCGGTGCGGCGGCACAGCGGTTCTCGCAGGGCGTCCAGGCCGGCATGGTGGGCGTCAACGTGCCGATCCCGGTGCCGATGGCGTTCCACAGCTTCGGCGGCTGGAAGCGCTCGCTGTTCGGCGCACTGCATGTTCACGGCCCCGACGGCGTCCGTTTCTACACCCGCCTGAAGACGGTCACGTCGCGGTGGCCGGCGGGCCAGAAGGGCAGCTCCGATTTCGTGATGCCGACGATGAAATGACCGGCGACGGCCAGGCTGGCAAGCGGGGAAGCGGTGAACTCAGCCGCCCGAGGGGTTTAGGTGGAGTTCCGAATGGCGACCCCCGAGGATTTGACGCATAAATGACCAGATTCCTTGCCGCCACCCGCGAGCCCTTCGTGCCTGACTGCCTGCTCTCCCTGCCGACTCGCTTCCGGTTGCCATGATCGCGCTGCTCGAAGCCCATCGCGCGGGGCTGTTCAAGCGCGGGCACATCCTCAACAACGTCGTGGCCGGCGTCATCGTCGGCATCGTCGCGCTCCCTCTCGCGATGGCGTTTGCGATCGCATCGGGCGCGAAGCCGGAGCAGGGGCTCTATACCGCCATCGTGGCCGGCTTGCTGACGACGACGCTCGGTGGCACGCGGCTGCAGATCTCGGGTCCGACGGGTGCGTTCATCGCCGTGCTCTCCGGGATCACCGCCCAATACGGCATCGCGGGCCTGCAGGTGGCGACGCTGATGGCGGGCCTGATCCTGCTGGTGATGGGCATCGCGCAGATGGGTGCCGTGATCAAGTACATCCCCGATCCCGTCATCGTCGGCTTCACGTCCGGCATCGGCGTGATCATCTGGATCGGGCAGTGGAAGGATTTCTTCGGCCTGAAGCCGGTCGCGGACAATGGCCACTTCCATGACAAGCTGCTGCGCCTCATCGAGGCCTTTCCGACGATCGACCTGCATACGACCGTCATTGCGCTGGTCGCACTCGGCATCCTGATTGCCGGGGCCAGGTATTTCGAGCGGATTCCCGGCCTGCGCCGCGTGCCTGCGCCGCTGATCGCGCTGGTCGTGGCGACCGCCATCCAGGCGGCAGGCCACTACCCTTCAGTGGCGACGATCGGCTCCGCCTACGGCGGCATCCCAAGGTCGCTGCCGTCGCTGCAGTTTCCCGAGCTTAGCTTGAGCCAGGTGATCCAGCTCGTGGGGCCCGCCTTCACGATCGCACTGCTCGGCGCGATCGAGTCATTGCTGGCGGCGGTCGTGGCCGACGGCATGGCCGGTACGCGGCACAACTCCAACCAGGAGCTCATCGGCCAGGGCCTCGCGAACCTCGCAACGCCGCTGTTCGGCGGCTTTGCTGCCACCGGCGCCATCGCGCGCACCGCCACGAACATCCGCAACGGCGCCACCAGCCCGCTCGCCGGCATCGTGCACGCTGCGACGTTGATCCTCGTCATCGTGCTGTTCGCGCCGTACGCCGCGTCCATTCCGTTGTGCGCGCTGTCGGCCATCCTGTTCTTCGTGGCGTGGAACATGAGCGACGTCGGGCATTTCCTGCGCCTTGCCCGCACCGCTCCGCGTGCGGATGTCGCCGTGCTGCTGCTGACGTTCGTCCTCACGGTGTTCGTGGACCTCGTCGTTGCGGTGAATGTCGGTGTCGTCGTGGCGGCGCTGTTCTTCATGCGCCGCATGGCGCAGTCGGTCAACGTGGAAGAGGACGTCGTCGTGGGCGAGGGTGCAGCGGCCGTGGCGGCCAACGGCGGAGCGTTGCCAGGCGACGTGATGGTCTATCGCATCGACGGCCCGTTCTTCTTCGGCGCCGCCGAGAAACTCGAGAGCATCCTCGACCGCGTGCAGTCGCACGTGACGACTGTCGTGCTGCGGATGGAGCGCGTGCCGTTCGTCGATGCCACGGGCCTCGCCACGCTGTCGAGCCTGATCGTGCGCTTCCACAAGCGGCAGGTCCGCGTCGTCGTCTGCGAACTGCAACCCACCGTCGAGCGCAAGCTCGAGCGGGCCGGCGTGCTTGCGGCGCTCGGGCCCGGCAACGTGTATCCCGACCTCGCGGCGTTCAGGGCCGCTGCGCCGCGCCCGTAAGGTTCCTCCGGAGTCCCGCCATGCGTATCGGCACGCCCAAGGAGATCAAGGTTCTCGAATACCGCGTCGGCCTGGTGCCGGCCGGTGTGCGCGAGCTGGTGGCGCTGGGCCACGAGGTCGTCATCGAGAGCGGCGCCGGCGCGGGGATCGGCTATGACGATGCCGCCTACCGCGCGGCCGGGGCTCGCGTGGTTCCGGGTGCCGCAGAGGTGTTTGCGTCGGCCGATCTCATCGTCAAGGTAAAGGAACCGCAGCCCGGCGAGATCGCGCTGCTGCGCCCGGGCCAGGTGCTCTTCACTTACCTGCATCTGGCGCCCGATCCCGCGCAGGCCAGGGGTCTGCGCGAGGCCGGGGTCACCGCCATTGCCTATGAAACCGTGACGGCGCCTGATGGTTCGCTGCCGTTGCTCACGCCGATGAGCGAGGTGGCCGGGCGTCTGTCGATCCAGGTGGGCGCGGTCAGCCTGCACAAGGCCAATGGCGGCATGGGGGTGTTGCTCGGCGGCGTGGCGGGCGTCCCGCCGGCCAAGGTCGTGATCCTGGGCGGCGGTGTTGCCGGCACGAACGCGATCGAGATGGCCGTCGGGCTGCACGCCGATGTCACGGTCATCGACCGTTCCGTGAAGCGGCTGCGCGAGCTGTCGTCGCAGTTCGCGGGCCGCATCAAGACGGTGTATTCCACGGCCGCGGCTATCGAGGCGCAGGTCCTCGATGCCGACCTGGTGGTGGGTGCCGTGCTGGTTGCCGGGGCGGCGACACCGAAGCTCGTATCACGCGACCTGGTCAGTCGCATGAAGCCGGGAGCGGTGCTGGTGGACATCTCCATCGACCAGGGCGGGTGCTTCGAGACCAGCCGGCCGACGACCCATGCGGAGCCGACGTACGTCGTCGATGGCGTCGTCCACTACTGCGTCGCCAACATGCCGGGCGCCGTGGCGCGCACCGCGACGCTGGCGCTGACGAACGCCACGCTGCCTTACGTCAAGGCCCTCGCGAGTCTCGGGTGGCAGGAGGCATTCGCCCGCGATCCGCACCTTGCGAGCGGCCTTAACGTCCACGCCGGCGCCATCACGCACCCGGCGGTGGCGAAGTCGCTGGGCGTCGCCGTCAACGAACCACTGTAGCCGGCAAAGGCAAGAGAAGATTGATTCGGCGGACTTGGAATGGCCTAAGTCCGACGCGTTTGTTCAATTAAATTAAAGTTTTGCGACACGGGCCGAGCCGTCGCGCCGGGTATAGACGCGGACTCGTTCGCCGGCCGCGAATGTCTGGTCTGCCGGCTGCACGATGGCGACGGAACCGCCCTTGTCCAGGTCGACGACGATTTCGTAGCCCTTCTGCTTGCGGGCGTTCCGCTCGATCTGCTCACCCGCCACGGCCCCTGCGACCGCACCGACCGTGGCCGCGATGACGCGCCCGCCGCCATGGCCGACAGTGCGCCCGAGCGACCAGCCGATCGCGCCGCCGCCGACCTGGCCGATGCCGGTGGTCCGCCTGCCTTCGATATCGACCTCAGTGATGTCCGCGACCGTGGCCTGCTCGACGGTCCAGGCGCGCTGCACGTCGCGACGCGAATACGTTCCACCGGGGGAGGGCGCGGCACAGGCCGCAAGCGAGCAAGCCAGAACGACCAAGCCTGTTGCTCTCAGCATCATGGGTGCAAGTCCTTTGAGCGTTTGCGTGCGGAGATCGCGGCGTGCGACTCCATTCCCGCAAGATAGCGCCGCAAAGCTGAACCGCAGATGACTGAACGCCCGTCAGTCCCGGGAGCGGGACATGGCCAGGATGCCGACGACCAGGCCGATGCCGGCGGCGATGCCGACCCACTGCAACGGCTTGCGGCGAATGGCTTTCCCGGCTGCCTCGCCGACGTCCTCGAGCTGGTCCGTGATCTCGCCCGGCAGGTCGCGCAGGCCCTTGCGCAGCGACTTCAACGACTTGTTGGCGCGGCTGCGGATCTCGTCGATCTGGTCGCCTGCGAGGTCGCGCGTCGCTTCCAGCAGGTCTTCGGTATCCCGCACAAAGGCATGCAGCTCCTTGTTCAGCTGCGAGGCGACTTTCGAATACGTGGTCATGGGGAATTCCTCCGGAAAAGCGCACGGGGCAACTGGTTCCAGACTAGGCCGTTGCCGCCGGCCCCGCCATAGGGAGGTCTGGCAATCCCCTGTAGGGAACCGCCTAGGAAATCGCGGTGCGTCCGTTAGCAGGTTGATGCAAAAGTCTGTCCGTGCCTTTTGCATCGGGAGACAGCGAAAAGCGTGGTTTTCACTGTCTCCCTAAATCAACGAGTTACAACTCGTCGATTTCGCCGAGTCATCCGTGACTCGGAATAACAGGGTGCTGCAAAGAGTTTTGCATCACCCTGTTAGGGCCTGTCTTTCAGGTAGCCTTCGCGGCCGGAATCGCGCATGCCGAGGGAGACCAGCAGGCCCACGGCGCAGATGGCCGAGACGTACCAGTAGAAGTTGGTCTCTGCGCCGATGGACTTGAGCCACAGCGCCACGTATTCCGCCGAGCCGCCGAAGGCCGCGTTGCCGATGGCGTACGAGAGCCCGACCCCGAGTGCGCGCACCTCGGTGGGGAACATCTCCGCCTTGATGAGGCCGCTGATCGACGTGTAGAAACTCGCGATCGCAAGCGCCATGATGATCAGCCCGAACGCGGCATAGGGACTCGACACGTCGGCCAGCGCGTGCATGATCGGCAGCGTGCACACCGTGGTCAGGACGCCGAAGCACAGCATCGAGTTGCGCCGGCCGATCCGGTCCGACAGCGCGCCGAACAGCGGCTGCATCAGCATGTAGACGAGCAGCGCCCAGGTCATCACGGCGCTGGCCGTGCGCGCACTCATGCCGGACGTGTTGACGAGGTACTTCTGCATGTACGTCGTGAACGTGTAGAAGAACAGCGAGCCGCCGGCCGTGAAGCCGAGGACCGTGAAGAACGCACGCTTGTGCTTCAGCAGGCCCTTGATCGTGCCGGCCTCGCGGCTTTTCCGTGTCTCGGCGGTGGACGTTTCCGTCAGCGAACTGCGCAGGTACAGCGCCGTCAGCGCGGCCATCGCGCCGATCACGAACGGGATGCGCCAGCCCCAGGCCTTGAGCTCCGCCTCGGACAGGAACTGCTGCAGGATCACGACGGTGATGACGGCCAGCAACTGCCCGCCGATGAGCGTGACGTACTGGAACGACGCGTAGAAGCCGCGCTTGCCCTGCAGCGCGACTTCGCTCATGTACGTGGCGCTCGTGCCGTACTCGCCGCCCACGGACAGGCCTTGCAGCAGTCGTGCCGTCAGCAGCAGCAAGGGCGCCAGCGTGCCGGCCACTGCGTACGTCGGCAGCACCGCGATCATCAGCGACCCGCCGCACATCATCAGCACCGAGATCATCATGGCGGTGCGTCGTCCATGCTTGTCGGCGATGCGGCCGAACAGGAAGCCGCCGATGGGACGCATCAGGAACCCGGCAGCGAAGACGCCGGCCGTGTTGAGGAGCTGCGTGGTCGGGTTGCCGCTCGGGAAGAACGCAGGCGCGAAGTAGATCGCGCAGAACGAGTAGATGTAGAAGTCGAACCACTCGACCAGGTTGCCCGACGAGGCGCCGACGATCGCCATGATGCGCTGGCGGGGTTCCATGTGCAGGGGCGGTTCGTGGCGATTCATCTGCGTCCGGTGCGGTCGGAAGGGGACAAGTGCGTGAAGTCCTGTAGCATCCGGACTCCGTGGCCGCCGCCACCTTAGCCGATTCCCGTGCTGCCGGCCACGGCGGGCGGCCCCCCCTGATCGCAACCGGAAGGGTCCATGAGTCGTCCCACCCCATCGCTTCGAGAGTCGCTCGGCCTCACGCTGCTGCCGAGTTCGTTCGCGCAGCTGCCGCCGGCCATGCACGAACGGGTGGCGCCGACGCCGGTCTCGCGGCCGGCCCTGATCCGCATCAACGACGCGCTGGCTGCCGAGCTGCAGTTGCCGCTGGCCGCCCTCGGCGCCGACGTACTCGCGAGCCTGTTTTCGGGGAACGTGCTGCCCGCCGGTGCCGCGCCGATCGCGATGGGTTACGCGGGCCATCAGTTCGGCGGCTTCGTGCCCCAGCTGGGCGACGGCCGGGCGATCCTGCTGGGAGAAGCACAGGCCGGGGACGGCCGTCGCTACGACATCCAGCTGAAAGGCTCGGGCCGGACCCGGTACTCCCGCCGCGGCGATGGACGCGCCGCACTCGGCCCCGTGCTGCGCGAGTACGTGGTCAGCGAGGCGATGCATGCCCTCGGCATCCCGACGACGCGCGCGCTGGCAGCGGTCACGACCGGGGAGACCGTGCAGCGTGAGCTGCCGCTGCCGGGGGCCATCTTCACCCGCGTCGCGGCCAGCCATGTGCGCGTCGGTACGTTCGAGTTCGCGGCGACACTGCCCGACGGGCAGCCGCTCCGTGCGCTGGTGGGCCATGTCATCGAGCGGCTGTATCCGTCGGCCCGTACCGAGGCGAGCCCTGCGCTCGCGCTGCTGCGAGGGGTCGTCGAACGGCAAGCGTCGCTGGTTGCACGGTGGATGCACGTCGGTTTCATCCACGGCGTGATGAACACCGACAACATGGCGCTCTCCGGCGAGACCATCGACTTCGGGCCCTGCGCCTTCATGGACGCCTACGACCCGGCGACCGTCTTCAGCGCCATCGACACCCAAGGCCGCTATGCATATGGGAACCAGCCGCCCATCGCGCAGTGGAACCTGGCTCGCCTTGCCGAGACGTTGTTGCCGCTGCTCGACCCCGATCCCGAGCGCGCCGTGAGCCTGGCGGAGGACATGCTGGCGCATTTCGCCACCTGCTTCCGCGAGCGCTGGCTGTGGGGGCTGCGCGCCAAGCTCGGTCTGACCCGGGCAGAGGAGGGCGATCTCGCGCTCGGCGAACGCTTCCTGACGCTGCTGCAGCAGCAACACGTGGATTTCACGCTGGCGTTCCGCCGTCTTTGCGAGGCCGCCGACGCGCCCGCGTCGCTGTCGGTGCGCTCGCTGTTCGAGGCTCCCGAGGGGTTCGACGCCTGGGCAGTCGACTGGCGCCGTCGGCTGGACGCCGAGGGGGTGCCGGCGGTCGATCGTGCGCAGGCCATGCGGTACGCGAACCCGCTGTACATCCCGCGCAACCATCTGGTGGAAGAGGCGATTGCCGCCGCCCAGGGGCAGGGGGACTTCGGTCCCTTCGCGGAGCTGGTCGAAGTGCTGTCGCGGCCCTTCGACGGGCAACCGGGACGGGAGCGCCATGCGCTGCCGCCGCAGCCGGACCAGCGGGTCTTCCGGACCTACTGCGGGACCTGACGCGCCGGACGACCCGGCCGGTTTTCCGGCGAGTTCACAGACGCGGCTGCGTTGGCGCGCTATGGTTCATTCGAGGACAACGTCTTTCTGCCGGCAATGGGAACCATGGCTACAGGATTTGGCATCGGCGTCAGCAGGTTTCAGGGCACCGCCCTGCTCGGCGGCTTGCTGGCGTGGTCCGTCGCGCTGGTGTTGCTGCGTGTCGTCTGGACGCAGACTGGGTACTACCTGTTCCTGCTGTGGAACCTGTTCCTTGCCGTGGTGCCGCTGTTCGCGTCGGCCCTGCTGCGCAAGGCGGCCATGCGCAACTCGCCGGATGCGGTGCAGCTCTTGCTGCTCGTACTGTGGCTGCTCTTCCTGCCGAATGCGCCTTACATCCTGACCGACCTTGTGCACCTCACGCCCGACGGCTCGCGCCTGTACTGGTATGACCTCGGCATGGTGCTGTCCTGTGCGGGCACCGGCTTGCTGCTCGGGTACCTGTCGTTGTTCGACGTGCACGAGCTGTTCGAGCGCCGCTTCGGCCGGCGATTCGGCTGGAGCGCTGCCGTGGTTGCGCTGCTGGCGTCCGGCTACGGCGTGTATCTCGGGCGAGTGCAGCGCTGGAACAGCTGGGACGTGGTGACGAATCCGCAGAGCCTGTTCATGTCGATCGTCGACACCGCGATCAATCCCGCGGATCACCTGCACGCTTACGCGTTGAGCGGCCTCTTCGGCGTAGGCCTGGTCGCAGGATACGCCACGCTGCATGCGATGACAGGCCGGCAGCGCGTCCTGTCCTGACGCGCAGCGAAACCCCCGATTGACGCGGCATCGCCCTGCTACGATGCGGGCGGGGGTAACTCATGTCCGGCCATTCCATGCACCGCCAGGTGCTGATCCTTGCGAGCGCGCAGGCACTTTTCCAGACCGCATCCGTAGCGGTCGTCACCGTGGGCGCGTTGGCGGGCAGCCAGATCGCAGCAGCGGCGCAACTCGCGACGGCGCCCGTGGCCTCGATGATGCTGGGCACGGCCATCGCGACGGTGCCGGCCTCGTTGTGGATGGCGCGTGCCGGCCGGAAGCCCGGCTTTCTGTTCGGCGCGTTGCTCGGAGTGCTGGGAGGATTGCTGGCGGCGGCCGGCATCTGGCAGCGATCGCTGTTGGTGTTGTCGCTCGGCACGCTGCTCGTCGGCGCGTACCAGGGCTTTGCGCAGTTCTACCGCTTCGCCGCCGCTGAAGTCGCCGAGCCCGCCTTTCGTCCGCGCGCGATCGGCTGGGTGCTCGCAGGGGGTGTCGTCGCCGCGCTGCTCGGTCCGATGATCGGCCGCTTCGGCGGACCGCTGCTCGAACCCGAATACACCGGTTCGTTCCTGCTGCTCGCCGCAGTGTCGGTGCTCGCGATGATCCTGCTGTCCGGGCTCAGGATCCCGCTGCCCGCGACAGGGTCAGAGGACGGGACGGCACGCCCGCTCGGCGAGATCGTCCGCCAGCCGACATACCTGGTCGCGTTGTTCGGCGCGGCTACCGGGTTCGGTGCGATGGTGCTCGCGATGACGGCCACGCCGCTCGCGATGGTCCATCACCAGCATTCGCTCGGTGCCGCAGCGACGGTCATCCAGCTGCACGTGCTCGGCATGTTCCTGCCGTCGTTCTTCACGGGATCGCTGATCGCGCGCTTCGGTGTCGTGCCCATCATGCTCGCGGGTGTTGCGCTGCTTGCCGGCCACGTGCTGCTGGCCCTGTCCGGCACCGCTTTCAGTTCATTCGCGAGTGCGCTGGTGCTGCTCGGGGTCGGCTGGAACTTCCTGTACATCGGCGGCACGACCTTGTTGACGACGACGTACACGGCCGCCGAGCGGGGTCGCGCGCAGGCAGCCAACGACCTGTCGATCTTCCTGGTCGGACTCGCGGCCTCGCTGAGTGCCGGTGCGCTGCTGGAGTTCGCGAGCTGGCAGACGTTGAATGTGCTGCTGTTGCCGTGGCTCGGGCTCGCCGCCGCGGCGCTCGTGTGGCTCTTGTATCAGCGGCGGGTGAGTCCCTAGGATTTCCACGACGTGGCCGTCACGCGCGGCAGGTCGAACATGATCTCGGGCGTGATCTCGGCATAGGCGCCGAGTCCGCCGGCACGCAGGATCGGATGTGCTGCCGCGGTCTGGTACACGCCGTTGCGGATGAGCGCGCGGTCGATGTGCACGCCGACCACCTGGCCGAGCACGAGCCAGCCATCCACGGCGCGTCCGTCGAGCGCCTTCAACCGGATGATATCGAGCAGCCGGCATTCCATCGCGACAGGACTTTCGCCGACGCGCGGCACGTTGACCTGCCGGCATGGCAGCGGCGTGAGGCCCGCGAACTCGAATTCGCTGACGCCGTGCGGCAACGTCTGCGATGACTGGTTCATGGCCTCGGCGAGCGGGCGCGTGGCGAGGTTCCACACGAACTCGCCCGTCGCTTCGATGTTGCTGACGGTGTCTTTCCAGCGCTGGCTCGAGAAGCCGATGATCGGCGGCGTGTAATTGAGCGCGTTGAAAAAGCTGTAGGGCGCGAGGTTGAGGCGGCCCTCCTTGTCGCGGCTCGATATCCAGCCGATGGGCCGCGGCGCCACCAGCGCATTGAAAGGATCGTGTGCGAGACCGTGGCCCTTCGCGGGATCGTAATAGTGCAGGTCTTCGATCAACGGCAGGGTCATGGGTGCGTCAAGCCATGCGGCAGGGGAGGGGTCGCAGTATGCCGCAAAAAAAAGCCCCACGCGGAGTGGGGCTTTTCGGGACCGCTGCGCGGGCAGCGCGGTGTTCGCGGTTACTTCGCGGGCTTGCGCGCGATGAACAGGAACTGGTCCGTGGCGCGGCCGAGGCGCGCGTCGTCGATGGGCAGCGTGTGGTCGTCTGCGTTCTGGCGCAGGATGTTCGATTCCCTGGCGATCTCGAAGCCCGCGTCCTGCAGCCACTTCTTGGCATCCGTATCCATCATGCGGTGCATCTTCGCGTTGTCCTGGCCCATCCGGCCCTGGTGGTCGATGACCGCGACCTGGCCGCCCGGCTTCAGCGCGTTGAAGATCTCCTTGAGGTAGGGCACGTTCCGTTCCGCATTGCCATGGTGCATGTTGAGTGCGGTGACGGCGACGTCCACCGAGTTGGCAGGCAGCTCGGCGATAGCGCCGAAGTACGCTTCCGTGTTGCCGAGCGATGCGGCGATGTCCTTCTGCGCCTGGCCGTTGTTCTGCTGGAGCGCGCGCGGGCCGAACTGCGAGATGACCTTGCCCTTCGGGCCGACCGCGGCCGACAGCACGCGAGTGAACCAGCCGCCGCCGGCACCGACGTCGAGCGCCGTCATGCCTTCCTTGACACCGAGCGCTTCCATCACCTGGTATGGACGGCGCGCACCGTCGCGGTTCCGGTCTTCGAGAGGGCGGGACTCCGCACTCAGCTTCTGCATGAAGTCGGCCGGCAACGCCATGACATTGGCGGTCAGCCCGAGCAGGCAGGCTGCCAGACAGGTCTTCCTGAGTGTTGAAATCACGAGTCGCCCCTCCTTAATCGAACAATGAAATGGACTGCGGCATCGAGTCCGGATTCACGGCTGCCGCGGTTGGCCGCAAGAATAGCCCCCCTTGCCCGCTTGTCCAAGGTGTGGGCGTAGCGACCGGTCGTTAGGCGCCTCCGGGCGCGCAGAGTTCCCGGAAGCTCAAGATCGCATGGGCGCCTTTGCCGTCGCGAGCCACGAATCCTGTATTGGCTGCGGCCCGATGCCTCGCAGCAGGGGATTGGCGACGCAACGCGGTCTCGAAACCTGTGCAGAGGTTCCCTAGCGACCGTTGCCGCGCTCCTTGTCCTTCTGCTCGCGACCCTTTCCCTGGGAGCGCGAATCGCCCTGCGGGTCATTGTTCCGACCTGCCCCGGCGTCGTCGCGGCGATCGCCTTGCGGCTCGGGCTGCTGCCGGGATTCCGGCCGGACCCGCTGTTGCTCAGGCACGCGCTCAGCGCGTTGGGACTCCTGCTGGGGACGCTCCGCGCGCGGTTGTTGCTCCGGGGCGCGTTCAGGCCGTTGCCGTTCTGCTGTGGGCGAACGCCGATCCTGCTCCCGTTGTCCGGTCTCCGGGCGGGTCTGCGGCGCCGGGCTGGTGCGGACCCGTTGGTCCTGCTTCTGCCAATACTCCCTGGTGGTCGAGTCGCCGGGTTGATACCGGTACTTCTCGGCGCGGATCGTCACCTGTTGCTCCGTAGCGCGGGGATAGGCCTTGCCCGAGTACTCGCGTTGGTAGGTCGGCAACGGGGCTGGGCGCGGTGCCGACTGCCGGTCCCATTGGTCCCAGCCACGGCGGCGATTGTTCCAGTCGCGTCCCCAATGGTCGGCCCAGCGCGGCGGCGCATCGTCACGCCAGTTGCGGAAATACACTGGCGGGCGACGGTAGTAGCGCACCGGCACGCGCAGCACGTACACCGGCACGTAGTACGGGTCGATCAGGTCCCAGGGGCCGTCGAACCAGCTGCTCGCGTACCAGTTGTCCTGCTCGAACACCCAGTACAGGCCGTCATAGAAGAAGTAGTTCGATTCCAGCCTGGGGTCGTAGTACACGGGGTAGCCGGGCACCGGGATGAGATTCGGGAACGACGACACGTTGATGCCGATGCTGATGCCGGCGCTTCTGATGCCGAGGCCAAGGCTGACCTGCGCGTTCGCAGAGGGGGTGCAGCCAAGCGCCATCAGGATGGCAAGCGGGATGTAACGCATGCGGGTTCTCCACAGGGTGCAGTGTCGACCGCCCTGGGGCGGCCGTCTTGTGCTGGTTGCGGCCAGCCGGATACCGGTGAGCGTCTTGCACGCAACCGCGCAGCCAATTGAGCGCCATTGAGGTGCGCCGGGCAATGGCATGCCGGCGCGTGGTTGCGTAGGAAGCGGACTACGTCGGTTCGTGATGGCGACTGCGACGGCTGGAGCCAGCGTCCGCAAGAAGAAGGGGCTGGCAGCTTGCGCCGCCAGCCCCTTCGAGGCCATGCACCGATTCTTGTTGTTCGATTATCCGTTCAAGTCCGGATCAGAATGCCCGGCGGACCCGGATGCCGTAGGTGATCGGCGCTCCGTACACGACGGTGTTGTTGTCGAGGCCGCCGCCCGTGCCAATCGCGGCGATGTATTCCTCGTCCGAGACGTTGTTGATGTACCCCTGCGCCGTCCATTCGCCCTTAGCGTACGTCAGCGAGACGTTCGTGAGGTCGCGCTTCGGGATCAACCAGAACTCCTCGCGGCGGATCAGGTTCACGTCCTGCTCGTCCGTATGCGAGAAGTTGATGCGCGGCGTCCATGAACCGCCATTGCCCGTCATGAACTCGTAGTCCAGCGTGATGCCGTACGAGAGTTCCGGCGAGTAGATGTTGGGCGCGCCATCCAGTTGCCGGTAGTACGGTGCCCAGTTCGTGCACCCGCCCGGGACGATGCTCACCGCCTCGCCCGTTCTGCACTGGCGCAAGTCGTTGCCACCCGCGCGAACCAGCGCATCCGGCGCTGCCGTGCGGTCGATGACGTTGATGCCTCCCAGTTCGGAGTCCACCCAACCGACGTTGGCCTGCAGGCCGAAGCCACCGAGCCTGGTGGTCAGCTCTGCCTCGATGCCCTGGATCTTCGCGCCGCCGACATTGAACACCGAGTTGCCGGCGCTGACCGTCGTCGCCTGGAACGCCTGCTGCTGGATGTTCTGGTAGTCCATGTAGAAGCCACCCACGCTCAGCTGGGCTCGACCATCCGCGAACTTGCCCTTCCAGCCGAGTTCGTAGTCGTCGACTTTCTCGGGCGCGAATTCACCCTGCGCCTGGGCGCCACCCGACTTGTAGCCACGTGAATAGAACACGTACATGAAGTTGTTGTCGTCGGGCGTCCAGTTCAGGCCCACCTTCCACGTGGGATTCTCGTCCTCGAACTTGGAGGCTTCGCCCACGGTGACGCAGGTGGTATTGGCCCAGTTGATGGAGCTGGTGTAACGCGGAATGCCTTTCACCTGCGCAAGGCAATTGCCTGGAGCCGGCAGGCCCAGGAACGACAGATTGCCGGCGTTCGGTCCGATGACGGGAATGACACCACCCGACGTGAAGCGGCCCTTGGAGAAGTTCCTGTCGACGTTGTAGCGCGCACCGACCGTCAGCTCCAGGGTATCGGTGAACTTCCAGTTGATCTGGCCGAACGCGCCCATGCTCCGCGTCGTCGTATCGATGTTGAGGACGAGGATGTTGGGGAATTCCAATGCGCCGCCCGTCCCGGACGTGAAGGTGGTCGGGCAGCGGGTGAACGCGCCACTGGAAGGGTCGATGCCGCAGGTGTAATCCTCGTTGACGAGGTTGACAGGGGTCCTTCGGTAGAACCACGACGCGCCGACGATCCAGTTGAACGGACCTTCGGGCGAGATCAGGTTGATCTCTTCGCTGTAGTAGTTGTTGTCCGGGCCCACGTCGTTGCGGGAGATCTGGGCGTTGGCGAACGAGGCGTCGGTGTCCTCGATGTACATGTTTTCGCTGTGCTGGAATCCCGTCAGCGAGCGGAGTGTGATGCCGTTGCCGAACTTGTAGTTGGCCTCGAGGCTGTGGCGTTCCACCGTGCCGAGGAACTGGGTCTCCAGCGAGTTGCTGCTCAAGATACTCGGATCGTGGGCAGGGTCCACCGAACCCTGCGTGGCGGAGGGAACGGCAGACGCATCGGGACCGTCGTAGTTCCAGTACCGCGAATGGATCTGGTTGCCGTTGACGTCCCTGAACGTCCGCGGGTTCGGCTGGCCGGGCGAACCTTCGTTGTCGCTGCGATTGGTTTCGCTGCGCCAGACCAGCTCCAGATTGTCGTTCGGTGCCCACAGCAGCGAGACGCGGGCATTCATGTCGTTGACGGAGCCCGCACGCTGGAAGGGGTTCCCGGGATCGGTGCCGATGATGGTACCGCGGCTGTAGAAGTAGCTGTTGCGGCGCTCGGTATTGAAGGCGATGCGCGCGGCCCACGTGTCCGAAATCGGCAGGTTGACGGCGCCCTGGACCTTCTGGTCGCTGGAGTAGCCGAGCGTACCTTCGATGAAGCCGGTGATCCCGTCCGTCACGGACGGCTTGACGGAGTTCAGGCGGATGGCGCCGCCGGTGGACGACGTGCCGATGAACGTGCCCTGCGGGCCACGCAGCACTTCGACCGTGCCGAGGTCGAGGAACTGGTTGGAGAGGGTGATGGTCTCTGCGTTCAGCAGGCCGTCCTGCAACACTGCCACGCCCACCGCGATCGATGGCTGGATGGCCGAGTTGCCGATGCCGCGGATGTTGATGGAGTTGAAGCCGCCCGGGTTGTTGATCGTGACGTTCGGCGTCGACGTCTGGATGTCGGCGATGTTCTTGGTTCCCGTGCTGGCGAGGTCATCTGCGCTCAGCACGTTCATCGAGATGGCGGTGGTGCCTTCCGTCGTCGCGCGGCGCTCGGCCGTCACGATGATTTCCTCGAGTGCCGAGGCGCCCGGTGCTTCGCCGGCCTGCACGGTAGCTGCCATTGCAAGCGTGCTCGCGACGCTGAGGGCAAGCAGGCTGCTTCTCTGCAGCCGGCTCGCTGGTTCTTTGCGTCCGGATCCGGTTGTTGACTTGCGCATTGCTCAGTTCCCCTTTTGTGAGTTATTCAGACGAGACTCGGCAAGAAACGGAATCGATCAGGTGCAGTAAGGCAATGCCGTGCAGCCAGGCTGCGCGGACAGTCGTTGGTGTGGATATCCCCCGTCGTCCGGATTGTCGTCGAGGTCGTGCCTCGCGCAATCCGCATTGCTTTTGTGCCTAATTATTCAGGCGTGCATGTATCTATAATCCGAACGTCTGCAAATTACAACAAGCAGTGCCGTGCTCCGGCCGGAGCAGCGCGTGTCGCTGGCTGTCGCCACAAGGCGGAGACTGACGTTGGTACAATGCGAGGGGCTCTCTTCGGAGTGGCTCCGCAACGCGTGGCGAAATAGTAGACTCTCGTCAAATCACGACTGGGGAGAGTGATGCGCCGAGTCCTGCTCTTGTCACTGGCTGTCTCGCTTTGTCTTGCGAGCGTTGTCCATGCCGCTGCTCCGTCGAAACCCGCGGCTGCGGTTCGTACTTATCCCGACTGGAGCGGCGTGTGGGAAAACGCAGAGGGGTTTCGCTATACCGTCCCCGGTGGCAAGCCGAACCCGCCCGTGCTCACGCCGGAGTACGTGGCCCGCTACAAGGTCGTGACGGATGCCGCCGCGCAGGGTCGTCCCGTCAATGATCCCACTGCGAGCTGCATCTGGCCCGGCGTGCCGCGCGTACTCGTGACTCCGTATCCGCTCGAGTACCTGATCCAGCCGGACCGCGTCACCGTCATCCACGAATACCAGAGCCAGGTGCGGCGCATCTGGACCGATGGCCGCGGGCATCCCGAGGACCTCGAGGCGAGTTTCAACGGGCATTCCATCGGCCACTGGGAAGGCGACACGCTCGTGGTCGAGACCGTGGGCCTGCGCGAGGACACCAAGATCGACCGTTCCGGCCTCGCCCACAGCGCCCAGCTGAAGGTCCTGGAGCGGATTCGCCTGGTCGATCCCGATACGCTCGAAGACCAGATCACGATGATCGACGCGCTGGCCTACGCGCAGCCGTGGGTGTCGACGCTCAGGCTGAAGCGTCACCGCGACTGGCAGATCCTTGAGTACGTCTGTGCCGAGAACAACCGCAACCCCGTGTCGGCCAGCGGCAAGACCCTGACGCTCGATGCCGAGGGCAAGCCCATCGACAAGGAACAATAGCCGCGGGCTGGCGCTGCTGGGACAGGACTTCACCGGAATCGCATGATGACAACGACAACCCGAGCGACGCTTTGCCTCTTGCTGGCCGCATTTTCAGGCAGCGCTGCTGCCCATCATTCCTTTGCGATGTTCGACAGCGCGAAGGAAGTCGTGCTCGAGGGCACCGTGCGGGAATTCCAGTGGACCAACCCGCACACGTGGATCCAGCTGGTGGTCACGGAGCAGGGTCAACCGGTGGAATACAGCATCGAGGCCGACAGCCCCAACATCCTGTCCCGTCGCGGCTGGAGCAAGGCGAGCTTTGCGCCCGGCGACCGCGTCAGGATCACGGTCAATCCCATGAAGGACGGCAGCAAGGGCGGGGCATTCAAGAGCGCCGTCCTGGCGAACGGCAAGACGCTTTAACAGGTTGATGCAAAAGCCTGGCCGTGCCTTTTGCATCGGTCGCCAGCGAAAAGCGTGGTGTTCACTGTCTCCCGAAATCCACGAGTTGGACGTCGTCGATTTCGCAGAGTCGTCCGTGGCTCGGAACAACAGGGTACTGCAAAGGGTTTTGCATCACCCTGGCGGGGCTGCGGGTTACTGCAGGCCGTGCGGCTGGAGGTGGCCCGTATACCAGCCGATCATCAGCATCGCGAACAGTGCGACCGACAGCGTGATGCGGATGGTCAGAGCCCGGACCATCGCCTTCGAATCGGTGGGCCCGGAGGACATCGAGACCAGCGCGTGCCCGAGGCTCGCGATGATCGCGAAGAGCGTGACGACGATCAGGATTTCCAAGGGCTTCTCTCCGCTGTTTCAACGCTGGTCTTGAGGGGCCGGACCCTGGCTGCCTTCAGCCGCAAGCCTCGCCGCGTCGGCCTTCTTCTCGTCCCGTACGGTCTTCACGACCATCGCGAACGCCGCGCTGATCAACGCCAGCAGCGCGAACATCATGAAGGCGAGGCCCGGGCTGAACCGCCACGCCTCGCGCAGGCCCCCGATCACCCCGAGGGGCGTCGCGATCAGCAACATCGGCTTGGCAATTCTCATGGGGGTCCGTCGTCCGTCCTGTACGCCGCATAGTATGGGGCCGACTGCGCCGCAAAACAGCGGCGGCGCGTGGGAAAAGCGCGTAAGCGATCCGCGGAGGTCGGGATGGCAGGCACCAGCTCCCCCCAGGCATCCAGTGTTTTCAACGAGATGTGAGAGATGGGGGCCGTCTGCGGGTGGGTCGCCGGTTGACTTCCCGCCGACGGAGTGGCATCCAGTGGGTCCGAAGAATATCAGGAGCCGTCGCCAAGGCGGCCGGGGGGGGGGAGGGGTGGCCATCGCGGTCGAATCGGGCAAAGCGATCAACTGTCTGGACTACCGGCAGGTCGCCCCGTCGCCGCGGCTCGCGGAGTTCGTGCGGTACTACGATTGCGCCGACGTGGTGGCCGACGGAACCGCCGCCTATCCGTTTGCCGTCTCGCTGTTCCCTGTCCTCGCCTTCTACCTGGGCGACCCCTGCAAGGCCTACGAGCACGACGAGGCGCGCAACCGCCTTTTGCCTCCGGTGATAGCCCTCGGGCTCTGTGACCATCGGGTAGCCGACCTGCTCGATTGCGGCCACCACCTGAACTTCACGGTGGTGTTCGAGCCCACCGGATTCTTCCGGCTGTTCCACGTCTCCCCGTGGGAGCTGCGCAACTACGCCCACGATTGCAGGGATGTGCTGGGCGCCGAAATCGCGGAACTCCATGCCCGGCTCTGTGCGGCTCGCGACATGCACGAGAGGGTTTGTCTGATCGAGTCATTCCTGCTGCGCCGCGTCGATCGTGCGCTGCCGCGATCCGGAATGCAGTACGCCGCCGACCTGCTCATCCAGTCCCGTGGCCGCGCAACCCTGTCCGCAGTGGCCGCGTCGTTGGGCTTGTCGGACAGCTCGTGGCGACGGCACTTCACCACGCAGATCGGCGTTGCGCCGAAGCGCTACCAGAGGATGTTGCGCTTCCACCATGCCGTCGCATTGAAGCGCGATCTGCCCGGGCTCTCGTGGACCGACGTCTGCCAGGAAGCGGGCTTCTACGACCAGTCGCACTTCATCGCGGAGTTCCGGGAAATGGGCGGTGCATCGCCCTCGCGGTTCATGGCCGAGCTTGCCGACATGCCGGTGCCCATCAGCCGTGCCTACTATCGGCCGGTGACTGAAATCTACAATCACACCCGCTGACCGCGGCAGTAAAACAAACGGATTGATCCGGGGGAAACATGGTCAATCGACGCACCTTACTCAAGCTGGGCAGCGTGGGCATGGCGGTCGCCGTCGCGCAGGCGCCGGCACGGGCCTTCGGCTCCACGCTGCTCGGGGACTCAACGGGGCTCGCAAGAGCCGTCTTCGACGAGCGTTTCGCCGAGGCGCAGGCTTTCGCGAGTGTCTTCCAGTCCCGCGGCATGCCCACCACCGGCATTCGGGGTGACGTAGCGGCACTCTGGTACCGCGATCTCAAGGCGAGGCTTCTCGAGCGGCGCTTGCCCATCGTCGGACTCACCGACCGGACGGCGCTCTTCTGCCTGGAAGAGCTCGCGCGTGATGTCGGCATGAAGGTTCAAGGCCGCATCGACCACACGTTCGACCAGGGAGGTGCGCTGACCCATCAGGTCACCGGCCCGTCTGCGTGGACCGCCGCAGGCCATCGCCTGGGTTCGCAGCAGGGATTCGGCCGCGTGATGGCGTCGTTGCTCACCGATCCCACGTTGCACGGCGAGTCATTTGCCGCCCAGAAGCACACCGGCCCGTTCTCGGCCGTGGACAGGAAGCAGCTCGTGTCGTGGTGGATCGCGTAGTCAGCGGCCACGAACTCCACGACGGCAAAATACAGACAGCAACGCATCCAGCGAATCCAGAAGGACAGCACCATGGCACTCCCCCTTCCTCCGAATGTTTCCGCAGCCGATTTCCGCTCTGCGCTGGGCGAATTCACCGCAGCGATCGGCGCGCAGTGGGTCTTCACGACTGAAGAAGACGTCATGCTGTACCGCGACTCGTACTCCATCTTCTGGGGCGAGGCCGAAGAGCGCATAGCGTCTGCCGCCGTCGCACCGGCCAGCGTCGAGCAGGTGCAGCAGATCGTCCGCATCGCGAACAAGTACAAGATTCCGTTGTACTCGATCTCGACGGGCCGCAACCTGACGTACGGCGGGTCGTCGCCGACGCTGCGCGGCTCGGTCATCGTCGACCTGAAGCGCATGAACAAGATCCTGGCCGTCGACGAGAAGCGCCACTTCGCCCTCGTCGAGCCGGGCGTGTCGTACTTCGACCTTTACAACTACATCCGTGACAACAAGCTCAAGGTGATGCTTGATATCCCGGACCCGGGCTGGGGCAGTCCCATCGGCAACAGCCTCGATCACGGCGTGGGCTATACGTTCGGGCCGTTCCGCGATCACTTCGGCTCACACTGCGGCATGGAAGTCGTCACTGCAGAGGGCGAAATCATTCGCACCGGTAATGGAGCGATCCCGAACACGGATGCCTGGCAGGACTACCACTATGGTGCCGGCCCCACCGTCGACGGCCTGTTTGCGCAGTCGAATTTCGGCATCGTCACCAAGATGGGCTTCTGGCTGATGCCGTTGCCCGAGACCTACCTGAACGGAAAGGTATTGGTGCCGCGTTACCAGGACTTCCAGGCGCTGGTCGAAGAGGTCAGTTACCTTGAAGACTCGTTCCTGATCGGCATGCCGCAGTTCGGCAGCCCCGCAGGGGGCGCATTGCTGGAACCGCCGCCGCCGGAACTTGGGCCGTTGATGCAATCCGGCTGGCCGACCCAGGACCAGATCGACACCTACCTGAGGACGACCAACAAGGCGGCCTGGTCCGTCACGCTGCAGTTCTACGGTCCCGAGGAGACCGTGCGTGCCAACTGGTCCGCCGCCAAGCGACGCATGGCGAAAGCGATCCCGAGTGCAACGTTCCAGGATGGCATCTTCTTCCCGCTACCCGTGCCGCCCGAGGCAGAGCAGAACCTGCTGCAGCCCGTCAAGACTGCAGTTGGAATTCCGTCGCTCGAGATCTTTTTCATCACGACCCGCAACCCGATGACGGATGCCGATCCCTGGGACGGTCACGCCGACTTCTTCGCCTTCGTGCCGCGGACGGCGAAGGCCGTGCACGAGGCCTCGCGGCTGTTCTACGACGTCTATCGCGAGTTCGGACTGCCCACCTTCCACAACCCGTTCTTCACGCCGGTCAACTACTACTCGCGCAGCTATGTCGTCGCGACGCTCGTGCCGACGTGGCGGGACCCTGTGAAAAACGCGAGGTCGCGCGAGCTGTTCGGTCGTCTCGTGGACCGTTGCGGAGAGCGTGGCTGGGGATCGTACCGCACGTCGCCGGCTTTCCAGGAACGCGTCGTCTCGAAGTACTCGTTCAATAACAGTGCCCTCCTGCGCTTCCAGGAGAAGCTCAAGGACGGCATCGATCCGAACGGCATACTGTCGCCGGGCCGTTACGGCATCTGGCCGGCCAACATGCGGAGGAACCGGGCATGAAGCGCGTCGCTCTCGTCTATTCACTGATCGCGCTCGCTGCGCCCCTGGTTTCGCAGGCTGCAGCGCCTGCTGGGTCGCCTGACAACGGCAAGCTGGTCTACGAAAAGTGGTGCTTGCCGTGCCATGGCGTGCGCGTTGATACCGGCTTCCCCGGCACCTCGAATGCGATGTATCCGGGCACGGCTGCGCTGGCAGTGAAGTACAAAGGAACGCAACCGCCGGTGTTGACGGATCGCACGAACCTCACTCCCGAGCTGGTGAAGACGATCGTCCGAAATGGCATCTCCGCAATGCCGCGCACGCGCAAGACCGAGATCAACGACGCCGAACTCAATGACGTCGCGGCGTACCTGACGCAGAAGAAGCCGAATCCCACACGCAGATAGCGGTAGCGGAAGTGGCGGGTCTCAATCGGGTCCGCCATTTTGCTGATCGTTGTCCCTCCAGGGGAAGCTCACGTCGGACTCAGGCGATGTTCCGCGTCTTGGGCTACGCCGCATCCGAGATGCAGCCAGAAAATCGTCTTCCGGAACATTGCCTGCCGCCTTGCTCAAACAGTCCCTATTTCCAGGGGTCGGCACCTTACCTTGGTTTCCTCCGTGAGGCGCAGGCTCGTGTGTCGCCGGGTGCGCGAGCATCAGGGCACGCGAAACGGCTGCTAACGCCGACCGCGGTTGCCTTCCTTGTCCTCCTTGTCCTGCCTGCCCCGGCCTTGCTCGCCGGGCGTGTCTTCCTGTTGCCGGCCTCTCTGAGGCGCCTGAGCCTCGCCGCGTTGTGCGCGCTCCTGTGGCGGAGTGGCAGTGGGCGCCTCTTCCGGCCGAGGGCGCTGCGGGCCCCGTTGGGTCGGCCGTTCCTCAGCGCGCGAGCGGGGCACGTCGCCACGTTGCTGCCAGTACTGCTGCGTGACCGGGTCGCGCGGCTCGTGCCGGTAACGGTCGGCCTGGATCGAACGCTGTTGTTCCGGTGTACGCGGATAGCGTTCGCCGGAGTACTGCCGTTGGTAATCAGGCAGTGGTGCGGGCGGCGGTGCTGCGCGGCGATCCGCCTGGTTCCAGTCGCTGCGGCGCGTGCTCCAGTCTCTACCCCAGTGTTCATCCCAGCGCGGCGGTCCGTCGGCACGCCAGCCGCGGAAATAGGCGGGAGGCTGGTTGTAGTAACGCACCGGGACGCGCAGCACGTACACGGGGACATAGAACGGATCGATCACGTCCCAGGGACCGCCGTACCAGCTGCTTGCATACCAGTTGTCTCCTTCGAGCACCCAGTACAAGCCGTCATAGAAAAAGTAGTTCCAGCCGAAGCCGGGCGCGTAGTAGACCGGATATCCCGGTACGCGGGCCAGGCGGGGATAGGACGACACGCGGATCCCCACGCTGACGTTGGGTCCCCTTACGCCGACGCTGCCGCCCACGGGCGCGCAAGCGGAACCGAGGAAGCCGAATGCCACCACCAGAAGTACGAGTAAGCGTTGCATGGCGTGTCCTCCAGGCCGGATGGATGAACTGCGTGCCGTTCGCGGCCGATCTGCAGTTCCTGAAGGATCACTACGCGCTCTCGGCGCCAGCGAGTCAACGCGGAGTTCCCCCTAGAAAACTTGCGCAAGATTTACACTCGTTCAGCAGGGATGTGCGCAGCGGAAGGGGAAGCATGCCGGTGTTTCACGCAGCGCGGCAATGGCGGGTCGGCGAATGCCGGACGGAATGGTATTGCAGCCGCCTACGCGAGCTTCAGCGGCTGACGCGGTCCTGCAGGGACTTGGGATAGCGCGCGCCTTCGATGGTGATGCCCGCGAGCGCGTCTTCAATGTGGCGGAGGTCGTCGCTCGTCAGTTCGAGACTGGCGGCGCCTAGGTTCTCCTCGAGTCGATGCAGCTTGGTCGTTCCCGGGATGGGAACGATCCACGGCTTCTGCGCCAGCAGCCACGCGATGGCGATCTGCGCCGAAGTAACCTGTTTCTGCGCAGCGATGCGGCCCAGTGCTTCCACGAGGACCTGGTTGGCCTTGCGGGCCTCGGGCGTGAAGCGCGGCACAACGTTGCGGAAGTCCGTGCTGTCGAACGTCGTGTTCTCGTTGATGGCACCGGTGAGAAAGCCCCTGCCCAGCGGGCTGAACGGCACGAAGCCGATGCCGAGTTCTTCAAGCACCGGCAGGACGTCCTTCTCCGGCTTGCGCCACCACAGCGAATACTCGCTCTGCAGCGCCGTCACCGGCTGCACGGCGTGCGCGCTGCGAATCGTCTCGACGCCCGCTTCCGACAGCCCGAAGTACTTGACCTTGCCTTGCTCGATGAGTTCTTTCACCGTGTCGGCGACGTCCTCGATGGGCACATTCGGGTCGACGCGATGCTGGTAGAGCAGATCGATGCGGTCGGTCCTGAGGCGCTTCAACGCCGCTTCGGTCATCTGCCGGATGTTCTCGGGCCGGCTGTCCATGCCTCGCTGCGTGACGCCACCCGCGAAGCCGAACTTGGTGGCAATGACCACCTGATCGCGGAAGGGGGCCAGCGCCTCGCCGACGACTTCCTCATTGACGAACGGGCCGTAGACCTCGGCCGTGTCGAAGAACGTCACGCCGCGCTCGACGGCTGAGCGGATCAGCTTGATCGCTTCTTTCGTATCGGTGGCTGGCCCGTAGCCGTAACTCAGGCCCATGCACCCGAGTCCTACGGCCGAGACGACGGGTCCGTTCCTGCCCAGCTTGCGCATCTGCATGGCTACGTTCCCTTTGAAATCGCTAAGGCAGAAACAGGATACCCATCGATCTTGCTGTCTCGCGGTCTTCGGCGCCGCGTGCCGGACAGGGAAATGAGGGACGTCCCCTGATCGCCGTAGTCCATTTGCACCCGGGCACTATGCCTGCGTCACGGGGGTTTCAACAAACGGACTCTCCGGCAAGGAGCCCGCGAATGGTTCGACGCTGGGTCGCTGCACCCTAGACTTGAAGCGCGTAGGCTTGCGCCGGTACAGTCCTGCCTGTCCACTATCTTCCGGAGACGCTGATGACGATGCCCGCCAACGATGCGATTGGAAAGCTCCTGCTGCGACTGACCATCGCGTTCCTGATGTTGCCGCATGGCATCGCCAAGGTGACCGGAGGGGTCGATCCCATTGCGGGCATGCTCACCGCGATCGGCGTGCCCGGATTCGTGGCCTATGGCGTCTGGATCGGCGAGATCGTGGCTCCCGTCATGTTGATCGCCGGCTACTACGCCAGAGTTGCAGCGGCCATCATCGTCATCAATATGATCATTGCCATCGGGCTCGTGCATTCCTCGCAGCTGCTCGACTTCACCGAATTGGGCGGGTTCCGGCTGGATTCACAGTACTTCTACCTGTTCACGTCGCTGGCTGCGATGCTGCTCGGCCCGGGGCGCTACGCCGTAAACGACAAGTAGCGACAGGCAGTCCGCTTCGGTGGAGCCGGGTTTCGGGCCAGGTCACGCAGAGCACAGATCCT
This sequence comes from uncultured Pseudomonadota bacterium, assembly GCA_903898785.1. Taxonomy (GTDB): domain Bacteria; phylum Pseudomonadota; class Gammaproteobacteria; order Steroidobacterales; family Steroidobacteraceae; genus CAIUGU01. The sequence goes on from CAIUGU010000129.1 coordinate 36,154, forward strand.
CGTCGCTCTCCGTCGCTGGAGACTGACTGCCCGGATCCTACTTGCCCTTTGCCCAGGAATCCCTGAGCGTCACGGTGCGATTGAAGACCAGCGCCCCGGCCTTCGAGTCCACGCGGTCAGCGACGAAGTAGCCGTGACGCTCGAACTGGAAGCGCTCTTCCGGGCGCGCATTCTTCAATGAAGGTTCGAGCTGGGCCCGGACGACCTTCTTGGCGTTCGGGTTCAGGTCCAGCAGGAAGTCGCGGTCGCCCGCGCCGGGATTCGGCACGGCGAACAGGCGGTCGTACAGCCGCACTTCGCAGGCATAGGCATCCTGCACCGACACCCAGTGCACGTTGCCCTTCACCTTGTACTGGTCCGCGCCCGGTGAGCCGGAGCGCGAATCGGGCAGGTACGTGCAGTGCACGGCAATCACGTTGCCGTTCTCGTCCTTGTCACAGCCCGTGCATTCCACGATGAATGCATAGCGCAGCCGTGCGCGATTGCCGGGGAACAAGCGGAAGTAGCCCTTGCTGGGTACTTCCATGAAGTCGTCGCGCTCGATCCAGACTTCCCTCGACATCGTGAGCCCGCGCTTGCCCAGCTCCGGCTTGAGCGGGTGGTTCGGCGCCTCGCAGGCCTCGGTCTGCCATTCCGGATAGTTGTCGATGATGAGTTTTACCGGATCGAGGACGCCGATGCGCCGCTCGGCTTCTGCATTCAGGTGCTCTCGCATGCAGTCTTCCAGGATGCTCATGTCGATCCACGAGTCGGACTTGGACACACCGATGCGGTCCGCGAAGTTGCGGAAGCCTTCCGGCGTGAACCCGCGACGACGAGCGCCGGCCAGCGTCGGCAGACGCGGATCGTCCCAGCCGTCAACGTGCTTTTCCTCGACCAGCTGGATCAGCTTGCGCTTCGATAGCACCACGTACGACAGGTTCAGTCGCGCAAACTCGTACTGCTGCGGCAGCGGCCGCGCGAAGAAGCGCGCGTCCGCGAGCTTGGTCAAAAGCCAGTCGTAGAACGCGCGCTGGTCCTCGAACTCGAGCGTGCAGATCGAGTGCGTGATCTGCTCGATGGCGTCTTCCTGCCCGTGCGCGAAGTCGTAGGACGGGTAGATGTGCCAGGCGTCGCCCGTGCGGTGGTGATGCGCGTGGCGCACACGGTAGAGAAC
>CAIUGU010000130.1 GCA_903898785.1 uncultured Pseudomonadota bacterium
GACCCCGGCGCACGAGCTCGAGGGCGTGACCCCGGAGCAGGCGTGTGCCCATCCCCGCTGGGTCATGGGGCGCAAGATCTCGGTCGATTCGGCCACGCTGATGAACAAGGGCCTGGAGCTGATCGAGGCCTGCCTGCTGTTCGCCGTACCGCCTGCGCTGGTTGAAATCGTGGTCCACCCGCAGAGCATCGTGCATTCGCTGGTCGAGTACCTGGACGGATCGGTGCTGGCCCAGCTCGGCAACCCGGACATGCGCACGCCGATCGCCCACGCCCTCGGCTGGCCCGGCCGGCTCGCGTCCGGTGTAGAATCTCTCGACCTCATCAAGGCCGGCCGGCTCGACTTCGAGGCGCCGGACCCTGAGCGGTTTCCCAGCCTGAGGCTGGCGCGGGCTGCGGCCGAGGCCGGCGGCACCGCGCCTGCCGTGCTCAACGCTGCCAACGAGGTCGCCGTGGCGGCTTTCCTCGAGCGCCAGCTCGGGTTTGCGAGGATTCCGGCCGTGATCGAAGAAGTCATGAACGCCCACCCCATTGCGCCTGTCAAAGAGCTCGGTGACGTCCTTGCCGCCGACGCCTGGGCGCGGTTGCGGGCGACGTCCGTCCTTGCATCCTTTGCCGGAGCCGTACGATGACGACGTTGACCACCCTGGCGACCACGGTGCTGGCCTTCATCGTGGCGATCGCGATCCTGGTCGCCGTCCACGAGTTCGGTCATTTCTGGGTCGCGCGGCGCCTCGGGATCAAGGTCCTCAAGTTCTCCATCGGCTTCGGTCGCCCGCTGTGGAGCCGCACGGCGGCAGACGGCGTCGAATACATCATTGCGGCCATTCCGCTTGGGGGCTACGTGAAGCTCCTCGACGAGCGCGAAGGTCCGGTCCCTCCTGCCGACCTGCCGCGCGCCTTCACACGGGCTCCGATCTGGAAGCGCATTGCCGTGCTGGTCGCGGGCGCGGGCTTCAACTTCCTGTTTGCGATCCTCGCGTACTGGATGCTGCTGATGGCGGGCGTGCCGAGCCTGAAGCCGGTGGTGGGGCAGGTGACCCCGGACTCCATCGCGGCGCGCGCCGGGCTGCGGGCAGACGATCTGATCGAGCAGGTCGGGGGCAGACCGGTCGCGACGCGAGAGGCCGCGTTGCTCGGCATTTTCGAGGACCTCGTGGGCGACGGCACGGTCGGCGTGCGGGTATCCGGGCCGGCTGGCAGCAATCGGGACGTCACCCTGGTCGTGGGCGATCGCCGCGCGGACCTTGCCCAGCCGGATGCGTTGTTCCCCGGCCTTGGGTTCGAATTCTGGACGCCCCGCGTTCCGGCGGTGGTCGGCGCCGTCGTCGACGGGAGCCCCGCACAGCGGGCGGGCCTCAAGCCCGGCGACGAGATCCTGTCAGTGGACGGCCAGCCGGTCGACAGCTTCCGGCAGCTCGTGGCCCTCGTGGAACCGCGTTTCGACTCCGAGGCACAGCTCGAGGTGCGCCGGCAGGAGGCAGGCGGGTCGGTCACGGTTCAGCTGCCGGTCAGCATCGGCGGCGATACTGTCGAAGGCAAGCGTGTGGGCCGCATCGGCATCCAGCAGACCGGCGGAGCCTTTCCTCCCGAGATGATCGCCTTGCAGCAGTACGGGCCCGTCGAGGCCCTTGCCAAGGGGGCCGGCAAGACATGGGACACGACCGCGTTCACCCTCAAGATGATCGGCAACATGGTCGCCGGCAATGTTTCCGTGAAGACGCTGTCCGGACCGATTACCATCGCCGAGTTTTCCGGTGTCGCCGCACGCCAGGGGCCGTTGTCATTCCTCAACATGCTCGCGCTGATCAGCATCTCGCTCGGAGTGATGAACCTGCTGCCGATACCGCTGCTCGACGGTGGCCAGGTCGTCTACCAGCTTGCCGAACTGGTCAAGGGGCGTCCGGTCTCCGAGCGCGTGCAGATACTCGGGCAGCAACTCGGGATCGCGCTCCTGATCCTGCTGATGGGCCTCGCCTTCTACAACGATCTTGCCCGGCACCTGGGCTAGTGTCCGGTTCAATCAGGGGCTCCTTTTAATGCTGCTTCGATCCATCGTTCACATGACCCTCGTGCTGGCTGCCAGCGGCGCGGCCAGCGGTGTCGTGCATGCGCAGGCGCTGCCCGACACGGCTGCGACGTCCGCTGCCACCTTCACCGTCGGCAACATCCGCGTTGAAGGACTGCAGCGCATCTCGGAAGGCACGGTGTTCAATTACCTGCCCATCAACATCGGCGACCGGCTCGACCGCCGCCGCATCGACGAGGCCCTGAAGGCCATCTATGCCACCGGCTTCTTCCGCGACGTGCAGCTGCGCCGCGACGGCGGCACCCTCGTCGTGTTCGTCCAGGAGCGTCCGTCGATCGAGAGTTTCGACATCAAGGGCAACAAGGACATCAAGACCGAAGACCTGCAGCGGTCGCTCAACAACGTGGGCCTCGCGCCCGGCAAGACGTTCGACCAGTCGGTGCTGGATGACGTCAACCGCTACATGACAGAGCAGTACTTCTCGCGCGGCAAGTACGCGGTGAAGATCGACTCGAAAGTGGAGGAGGTGCCCGGCAACCGCGTGCGCATCGCGATCGACATCGTCGAGGGCGCCCGTGCCCGCATCCGCCAGATCAACGTGGTCGGCAACACCACGTACCCGGACGACGAGCTGCTCGATGCCTTCAAGCTGAAGGAGCCGAACCTGCTCTCGTTCTACAAGCAGGACGACCGCTACTCGAAGGAGTCACTGACGGGCGACCTCGAGACCCTGCGCTCCTACTACATGGACCGCGGTTTCGCCGACTTCCGCATCGATTCCACGCAGGTGGCCATCGCGCCGGAGAAGGACGACATGTTCGTCACGGTCAACGTGACGGAAGGCGAGTTGTACAAGGTGTCGGAGGTCAAGATCGCCGGCAGCCTCGTCGTGCCGGAGGCGGACCTCAAGCGGCTGATCTTCATCCAGCCGGGCGAGACGTATTCGCGGCGCCTGATCACGCAGACCACGGAAGCCATGAATTTCCGCATGGGACTCGAAGGCTACGCGTTCTCGAAGGTGGAGGCCGTGCCGCAGACGGATCCCGCGACACACGCGATCTCGCTCACGTTCCTGGTCGAGCCCGGCAACCGCGTCTATGTCCGGAGGATCAACTTCAACGGCACGTCGAGCGTGAACGACGAAGTCTTCCGGCGCGAAATGCGCCAGCTCGAAGGCGGCTACCTGTCGAACGCCGCGGTGGAGCGTTCCAAGGAGCGCCTGCAGCGCCTGCCGTTCATCGAGAAGGTCGAGTCGAAGACGACGCCCGTGCCCGGTTCGCCGGACCTGGTCGATGTCGACTTCGAGATCAAGGAAGGCCTGCCCGGCCAGTTCACGGCCGGCATCGGCTACTCGGAGTCGCAGTCGCTGATCCTGAACGGCGGATTCACGCACACGAACTTCATGGGCGCCGGTAACCGCGTCGCGCTCGACATCAACTCGGGCCGCTACCAGAAGAGCTTCCAGTTCTCGCACACTGACCCGTACACCACCATCGACGGCGTGTCGCGCACGCTGTCGCTCGGCTATCGCGACATCACGCAGTTCACGTCGGCGGCCTCCGACTTCTCTACCAAGACGATCAGCGCCGGCCTCGATTACGCCTACCCGCTGACGGAATACCAGAGCATCCGGGGCGGCGTCGGTTTCCAGCGCGCGGACTTGTTCGCGCCCTATGGCACGGTCGAGTCCCTCACCTGGGTGCAGAGCAATGGCAAGCCCTACACCACGACCTACGTGGACGGCAACGGCGACTCCGCGCAGTTCTACGGGACCATATTCAACACCTTCGAGCTCAACCTCGGCTGGGGCTACGACTCGCGGAACCGGGCGATCTTCGCGGACCGTGGTGCGCGCCACCGGCTGAACGTGTCGTACGCCATGCCGGGCAGCGACGTGGAGTTCTGGACGGCCAGGCTCGACACGCTGAAGTTCCTGCCGCTCTGGGGCGGCTTCACGCTGATGCTGAACGGCGAGGTCAACTACGGCCAGGCGCTCGGCGAGACCACGTCGTATCCGCCGTACCGGCTGTACTTCGCGGGCGGCCCGGACTCGGTCCGCGGCTTTCGGGAGAACCGTCTTGGGCCCAAGGACAGCCTGGGCAATCCGTATGGCGGCAACCTGAAGGTGGCCGCACAGATCGAGGTGCTGCTGCCCGTGCCGGAGAAGCTGCGCAACAGCGCGAGGGCGAGCCTGTTCTTCGACGTCGGCAACACCTTCTCGACCGAAGGCGTCACTTTCGTCGGCCGCGACCGCACGACCCCGGTCGACTACGACTTCAGCTATGATAACTTGAAGCAGTCCGTCGGCGTGGCCGTCCAGTGGCTTGCGCCGCTCGGCGTGTTCAGGTTCAGCTACGGCATCGCGTTGAATGACAATCCTGGCACCGACCTCCTGTACGGGGACGAGAAGGAAGGCTTCCAGTTCTCCGTCGGTCAGGCGTTCTAGGCGGGGCCGGGCAGGCGGGTCGGTTTCAGGTTATTCCGAGGTTCCTTCAGAGGGTTGAGGTTTGCGAATTATGTATAAAACTAGTCTGGCCGGATTTGCGAGTCGCTTGGCTTGTGCCCTGCTCCTTGCCGGGGCGACCCTCGCGCCCATCGGTGCGGCACAGGCCCAGATAAAAGTCGGCGTCGTCAACGTGCAAAAGCTGTTGCAGGATTCGCCGCAGGCGAAGACGTCCATGCAGGCGTTGCAGGATGAATTTGCGCCCCGCCAGCGCGACATCGTGCAACAGCAGACTACGCTGAAGACGCGCCAGGACCGCCTGAACCGCGATGGCGCCGTGATGGCCGAAGCCGAGCGCCGCAACGTGGAACGCGAAGTGCGTGATGGCGAACGCGAGCTCGCCCGCAAGCAGAGCGAGTACGTCGAGGACCTGAACGTCCGCCGCAACGAGGAGCTGGGCAAGCTGCAGAATTCGCTGCTGCAGGAAGTGCAGGCCTTCGCGAAAGCGCAGAACTTCGACCTCATCGTCGGCGACGGCGTGCTGTATGCGAAGGACACGATGGACGTGACGTCGCAGGTGCTCGCTGCACTCAACGCCCGCGGCCCGCGTGCTGCTCCGGCCGCGCCGAAGCCTGCCAATTAACAGGCCCCATGGGCGCGACGCTGGCCGAACTGGCGGTTCGTTTCGGCTGCGTCCTGCAAGGTGATCCGGCCGTCCGCGTCTCCAGGGTTGCGACCCTGCAGAACGCGGAGCCGGATACCCTGACCTTCCTCGCCAACGCGAAGTACTCGAGCCACCTGGCGAACACACGGGCCGGTGCGGTGGTGCTGGATCCGCGCCTAGCGGACAGTTGCCCCGTCCCGGCGCTCCTGAGTTCCAATCCGTACGCCACCTATGCCCGGATCGCTGCCGAACTGCATCCGCTCCCGGCGATTGCCGCGGGCCGGCATCCGCAATCCGTGGTTGATCCCGCCGCGCAGGTCGATCCCACCGCGAGCATCGGTCCCAACGCCGTAATCGAGGCCGACGTCCGCATCGGGCCCCGCGCCGTGATCGGCCCGGGCTGTGTCGTGATGCGCGGTGCTGCGGTAGGTGCCGACACGCGCCTGGCCGCCAACGTGACGCTGTGTGCGGGCGTGACGGTCGGCCAGCGCTGCCTGCTGCATCCGGGGGTCGTCGTCGGTGCCGACGGCTTCGGCCTCGCGCCCGAGGCAGGCAAGTGGGTCAAGGTTCCGCAGACCGGCAGCGTGCGCATCGGCGACGACGTCGAGATCGGCGCCAACACGACCATCGATCGCGGCGCCATCGAGGACACGGTCCTGGAGGAGGGTGTCAAGCTCGACAACCAGATCCAGGTCGGCCATAACGTCCGCATCGGCGCGCACACTGCGATTGCCGGCGGCACCGGCATCTCCGGCAGCGCGACCATCGGCAAGCGGTGCCTGATCGCCGGGCAGGTCGGCATTGCGGGCCACCTCAGCATCTGCGACGACGTCGTGGTGACCGGCAAGACCATGGTGTCGTCCTCGATCGACAAGCCCGGCATGTATTCCGGCAGTTTCTCTGCGGACGAGGCGGCGACGTTCCGCCGCAATGCCGCGCGCTTCCGGCAGCTCGATGCCCTTGCGCGCCGTCTGCAAAGGCTCGAAAGGGGCGGGACGCACGCGGCCGATCCTGCAGGCGACGAGCAGCCGTGAGGTCCGTTTTCTGCGAAGATGCCGCCGCCCGGGCTTCATTCCATCGGACAACAACAAATGACAGACACTGACGCCGTCCCTGCCGCAGCCATCCAGACCCCGATCGACATCTTCGAGGTCATGCGCCGGTTGCCGCACCGCTATCCGTTCCTGCTCGTGGACCGGGTGATCGAGTTCGAGTCGAACAAGTCGATCCGCGCGCTGAAGAACGTGACTATCAACGAACAATTCTTCACGGGCCACTTTCCGCACAAGCCGGGCATGCCGGGCGTCCTCATGCTCGAGGCGCTCGCGCAGACGTGCGGACTGCTCGCGTTCCTCACGGCAAACGTGTATCCGACCGAGCAGTCGCAGCTGTACTTCGCCGGGATCGACGGCGTGCGCTTCCGCCGGCCCGTCGTGCCGGGCGACCAGCTGATCCTGAAGGCCGAACTCCTGCGCAACCGCAGCGGCATCTGGAAATTCAGCACGGTGGCCGAGGTCGACGGCAACGAAGCCACTTCGGCCGAGATCATGATCGCCCCCGGCGACCTGAGTCTTTACCGCCCCGCAGGCGCCCCACTGTAAGGTTCCTCCCAGGTCATGGCCATTCATCCGACGGCACTGGTTGCACCCGACGCCCGCATCGCCGCCGACGTGGAAATCGGGGCTTACTCCGTGATCGGCCCCGGCGTCGTCATCGGTGCCGGCTGCCGGATCGGTCCCCACGTCGTGATCGAAGGACCGACGACGATGGGCACGGACAACCAGGTCTTCCCGTTCGCGTCGATCGGCGCCGCGCCGCAGGACCTCAAGTACCGGGGAGAGCCCACGCGGCTCGAGATCGGCGACCGCAATACCTTCCGCGAGAACTGCACGATCAATCGCGGCACGACGAAGGACCAGCTCGTCACGCGCATCGGCAGCGACAACCTGTTCATGGCGGGCTCGCACGTAGGCCATGACTGCATCGTCGGCTCCCACTGCGTCTTCGCGAACTATGCGACCCTCGGCGGCCACGTGGTCCTCGGCGATTGGGTCCACATGGGCGGGTTCTCGGGCGTCCACCAGTTCTGCAAGGTGGGGGCGCATGCCTTCATTGCGAACAACACCGCGGTGACGCGCGACGTGCCGCCTTACGTGATGGCCGTCGGCCGGCCTGCCGAGCCGCACAGCGTGAACAAGGAGGGCCTGAAGCGTCGCGGCTTCACGTCGGAGAACATCACGCACATCAAGCGGGCCTATCGCCTCCTGGACCGCTCCAGGCTCAAGCGGGCCGACGCCGGCGAGCAGCTCGACGCGATGGCAGCAGAACACCCGGAAGTAAAGCCCTTCGCTGACTTCCTGCGCACGAGCAAGCGCAGCATTGTCAGATGAAGAGGACCGGGGACCGGCGGCTGGAGCCCGGGGCCGGAACCCGGAAGAAACGCCGCTCATGAACTCCGGTCCCCTGCCCCCCACCCCGGGCCCTGCGGGTCCACTCATCGTCCTCGTGGCGGGCGAGGCCTCCGGTGACACGCTCGGCCAGCATCTGATCCATGCCCTGCGGGAACGCCTGCCGGGGGTCCGCTTCGCGGGGGTCGCGGGCCCCAAGATGATCGCGGCGGGCTGCACGGCGTGGGAGCACTCCGAAAGCCTCGCGATCATGGGCCTGTTTGAAGTGCTGAAACACCTGCCGCGCCTGTTGCGGTTGCGCCGCGGTCTCGTGGAGAGGTTGCTGGCCGATCCTCCTGCCCTGTTCATCGGTATCGATGCGCCGGAGTTCAACCTCGGGCTGGCTGCGAAACTCCACGGGGCGGGCATTCCCACGATCCAGTACGTGAGCCCGCAGGTGTGGGCATGGCGCCAGGGCCGCATCCGCAAGATCGCGGCATCGGTCGATCGCGTGCTCTGCCTGCTGCCGTTCGAAAAGCAGTTCTACGACAACCATGCCGTCAAGGCGGTGTTCGTCGGTCATCCTCTCGCTGACGAGATCCCGCTCGAGCTGGATCGCCACGCCGCGCGCTCCGTTCTCGGCTTGGCCGGGGAGGGCCCCTGCATTGCCGTCCTGCCCGGCAGCCGCCACGGCGAAGTGGTGCGCCTCGGGCCCGATTTCGCGCGCACGATTGCATGGGTCGCGCAGCGGCGGCCCGCCATGCAATTCGTGGCGCCCATGGTGAACGCGAGGATGAGGACGCTGTTCGCAGGGTTCCTGCGCGAAGCCGGGGTCGAGGGCAAGGTCACGCTGCTGGACGGTCAGGCCCACGCGGCGATGGCCGCGAGCGATGCCGTGCTGCTCGCTTCGGGTACGGCGACGCTCGAAGCCACGCTCGTCAAGCGACCGATGGTCGTGGCCTACCGCCTCGGCTTCCTGACGAGCCTGATCTTGAAGATCCCGGGCATGGTCACGTCGCCGTTCTTTGCGCAGCCGAACCTGCTCGCCAACCGGCGCATCGTCCCCGAGTTCTTCAACGACGCCGTGACGGCCGGGCGGCTCGGACCTGCGTTGCTTGAACAGATTGACCGCCCGGATCGTGCCGACGTCGTCGCTGCGTTTACCGGGATCCACCAGGCACTGAGGCGCGACGCCAGTCGTCGGGCGGCCGACGCGGTGGTGGAGTTGCTGGAGGAAACTGCGAGCGGACAGACCCGCTGACGCGTTCGCCGGGCATCGAGCCCAAGGCTGTGGGCGGCTCCGAAAGGGCGGGCGCCACCAGCGCGCCCGCCCGGAGCCGGGTACTGCCGGTCTATCTCTTCTTGAGTTCGATGCCGGTCACGCCCTCGGCGTTGGTCTGGTTCCGGTTATTCTGCGTGCAGACGTACTCCATGATCTGGATGTCGTTGCGGCGCTTGAACGTCTTCACCGCCTTGATCGGGCGCAGGAGCGCATCGGGACTCTCGACCGTGATCTCGTTCTTGAGCGTATCCGCGCCTTCCGCCCACCACTTCTCGGTGACGTGCACCTGCTCGCCGAGCGGTGCCCCATGGTCGTTGATGATGCCTTCGCCCAGGATCCCCACGGTGTCTACCAGGAGCGTCTCGCCCTCCCATCGGCCAATGGAATGGCCGTTGTAGGTGGGATCGGGATCCTGCGGGTGAGGCCGTCCGTCAGTGAAGATCCTGCGGATCTGGCCTTCCCACTCGGCGATGATCGTGACCTGGCCGGGCGTCTGCAGGATCTCCATCGGATAGACCATGGCCATCATGCGCACGATCCCCGGGGGCTGGCAGTCCGCGCTCTTGTCGTTGATGGCGAGCCCCTTGGCTTCCGCCGCAATGATCCTGTCGTAGAACTCCTTGTACTTGACGTTGTACGGGAAGTCTTCGTTCTTGTTGCCGGGGATGGTCGGGTCGAAATTCAGCGAGCCGACCCGGGTCCAGATGCCCGTCCAGTTCGGCGGAGCCGCGGCGGCTCCGGCATCGGATGCCACAAGGGAGCCGATTCCGAGGGCGAGTGCGCAGCCCGCGACACCCACGATCGAGCGCAACGTGCCGACCCGAGAATGGTGAGTGCTCATTGGGGCGCACCTGCGGCCGGGGCTTCGCCTGCACGACGCGTCAGGATCCGGCCGTCGGGAAACTTCGCCTGCACGAAATTGCCGCCGTGCTCGCCGCTGCGGAGCGGGTTGATGGTGACGGCCAGCTGATCGCCGGCCTTGATGGAAGTGCGCTTCCAGCCGATGCGCGCGAGGCCGTTCGGGCTGGAGCCCTCGATGCTCCACTCGACGACGGTACCGTCGGGACCCTTCACTTCGAGCTGGACGAAGGTATGGGGATTCGTCCACTGGAACTCCTTCACCACCCCGGTCAGCACGATCTCCTTGGAGTCGTCGAACATCGCGAAGGAATGGTGCGCAGCTCCGATGCCGGAGAAGATCGTCGCGGCGAGTCCGACCAGGACTGGAATACCGAACTTGACTGGCCTCACGAAGTGTCCCCCTCTTGCTCTTGAATGCGGGTCGTTGATCGGCGCCGTCTTGCGGCTGCCGGCGCCACGCGCGCAGGTGTTGATCGCACGAAGCTCTTACCGTCCGATGCTAGCATACGCAAGCTGTCCGGCAATTCGGTGCATTGTGTGCGCTGCAGTAGGCGCGGCGCAGTCCCAATCGAGTCAGCGCGCAGGTGCACCTCCGGCAGACAGCGTGGCCGGGCCTTCTTCTTGCAGCCACAGCTAGAGTCCAAGTCATGTCTCTTTCCACCTCTACTCCCCCGTTTCCGGCTGCGGCGCTGCTCGCAGGCGTGGACGAGGCCGGCCGCGGTCCGCTGGCCGGCCCCGTGTATGCGGCTGCCGTGATCCTGGATCCGGCCCGGCCCATCCCGGGAATTCGCGACTCCAAGAAGCTGACGGCTCCCCAGCGTGAAGGACTGGCTGCGGAGATCCGCGAGAAGGCGCTCTGCTGGTCGGTCGCTTTCGCCGACGCGGCGGAGATCGATGCGCTCAACATCCTGAAGGCGACGCACCTCGCGATGCGCCGTGCGCTCGCGGGTCTCGCTGTCCAGCCGCAGCATGTCCAGGTGGACGGCAACCTGTGCCCGTCCCTTGAAGGCAGGGTGGTGTCCTTCAGTATGGAGGCCATCGTCAAGGGCGACGACAAGGTACCTGCCATCGGCGCGGCGTCGATCCTCGCGAAAGTCGAGCGTGACGCGGTCATGCTCGCGCTGCATGAGCAATTCCCGCACTACGGCTTTGCGGTCCACAAGGGCTATCCGACGGTCGCCCACCTCGCGGCGCTGCGCGAGTACGGCGCGAGTCCCGTGCACCGGCGGACATTCGGGCCGGTCCGGGCGGTCATCGACGCGGGCTGAGCCCCGCCGACGCGCGTTCAGGCTCAAGGCCACGATCAAGGTTTTCCTGCAGGAAGTGCCGCAACTGCCTCTCGCGTGGAGTGAATTTTCCGGCGCGACCGCGACCGTCGCGTTTTCGCCTGCGTCAATCTCCAAATTCCGCCGGGTAACGCTTATCCTCGCGTCTGGCAGCTCGCCCCGGCGGGCCGTCCCCCGACAGCACGTCCATCCCGCACGGCCTCCATGACCAGTTTCGTCCACCTTCGCCTGCATACCGAGTACTCGCTGGTCGACAGCGTGATTCGCATTGCGAGCGAGTACGGCGAAGACGGCAAGCGCAGCGTCCAGGGCGTGATGGACGCGGTGGCCGAGGCGGGCATGCCGGCCGTCGCGCTGACCGACCAGTCGAACCTGTTCGGCATGGTGAAGTTCTATCGTGCGGCGCTGTCCCGCGGCGTCAAGCCACTGATCGGCGTGGATTGCTGGGTGCGGGATGCCACCGATGAGCGCACCGAGCCGACGCGCCTCACGCTGCTGTGCCAGAACAGCCTGGGCTACCGGAACCTGACGCAACTCGTGAGCCGCTCGTACCTCGAGGGGCAGCACAAGGGGCGGGCCACGGTCGACCGCACCTGGCTGACCACCGAAACCCTCGCCGGCCTGGTCGCGCTGTCGGGCGGTGCGGAGGGCGACGTGGGGCGTGCCATCGTCGGCGGCCGGGTCGCCGATGCACGGGCCCAGCTGGCGGCATGGCTGGCGCTGCTCGGCGATCGGTACTACCTCGAGCTGCACCGCACCGGCAAGGAGAACGAGGAAGAGCACATTGCGGGTGCGTTGGCGCTGGCCGCGGAACTGGGTGTGCCCGTCGTCGCGACCAACGATGTCCGCTTCCTCGTGGCGGACGACTTTGCCGCCCACGAGGCGCGCGTCTGCATCCATGAAGGCACGCTGCTCGACGATCCGGGCCGCCCCCGGCGCTACACGGCCCAGCAGTACCTTCGTACCCCGGCCGAGATGGCCGAACTGTTCGCGGACATCCCCGAAGCCATCGAGAACACGCTCGAGATCGCGAAGCGCTGCAGCCTCGACCTCAAGCTCGGCAAGTCCGTGCTGCCCGCGTATCCCGTGCCCGAGGGCATGACGACCGAGGACTTCCTCCGCGTCGAGGCCGACAAGGGCCTTGGCAAGCGTCTCGAGCACTTTGCTGCGCATCCCGTACCGGGGGTTCGCGTGATTCCGACGGAAGAGTACCCGCGGCGCCTCGCGCTCGAACTCGATGTCATCTGCCAGATGGGCTTCGCCGGCTACTTCCTGATCGTCGCCGACTTCATCCGCTGGTCGCGCGAGAACGACGTCCCGGTGGGGCCGGGGCGTGGCTCGGGTGCGGGTTCGCTCGTCGCCTATTCGCTCGGCATCACGGACCTCGATCCGCTGCAGTACGACCTGCTGTTCGAGCGCTTCCTGAACCCGGAGCGCGTGTCCATGCCCGACTTCGACGTCGACTTCTGCATGGACGGGCGCGACCGCGTCATCGACTATGTCGCGCACCGCTACGGCCGCGAGCGGGTGTCGCAGATCATCACGTACGGCAGCATGGCCGCGAAGGCCGTCGTGCGCGACGTCGCGCGCGTGATGGGGATGAGCTACGGGTTCGCCGACTCCATCGCGAAGCTGATTCCGTTCGAGCTCGGCATCACGCTCAAGGGCGCACTTGAGAAGGAGCCCGAGCTCAAGCGGCGCTACGACAACGAGGACGAAACGCGCGAGGTCATCGACCTGGCCCTCGCGCTCGAAGGCCTGGTGCGCAATGCCGGCATGCACGCGGGCGGCGTCGTCATCGCGCCGTCGCTGATCACGGATTTCTCGCCGCTCTACTGCGACGAGAACGGCGGGAGCCTCGTGACGCAGTTCGACAAGGACGACGTCGAGGCCGCGGGCCTCGTGAAGTTCGACTTCCTGGGGCTCCGCACGCTGACGATCATCGACTGGGCGCTCAAGACCATCAACCGCCAGCGCGCGCTGCTCGGCGAGCCGCCGCTCGATATCAGCACGCTGCCGATGAACGACGGCGCGACCTATCAGCTGCTGCAGAAGGGCGATACCACGGCCGTGTTCCAGCTGGAATCGCGCGGCATGAAGGATCTGATCCGGCGGCTGCAGCCGGACTGCTTCGAGGACATCGTTGCGCTCGTCGCGCTGTTCCGTCCGGGACCGTTGCAGTCCGGCATGGTCGACGACTTCATCGCCCGCAAGAAGGCGGACCGCGGCGCGCCGGGCGCCGGCATCATCGACTACCTGCATCCCGACCTGAAGCCGGTGCTTGCGCCGACGTACGGCGTGATCCTGTACCAGGAACAGGTGATGCAGATCGCCCAGGTGCTCGCCGGGTA
>CAIUGU010000131.1 GCA_903898785.1 uncultured Pseudomonadota bacterium
CGACACCAAGTACAAGGAGCTGGGCGCGGGCGGTGTCGGATTGTCACCTGCGGTGACAGCGAACTCCCAGTTCGCACAGGCACCGCAGTTCACGGCCAACCTGGGGTTGCAGTACTCGGTACCCTTCGAAGGTGGCGCGGGCCTGACGCCGCGACTCGACTACACCTATACGGATGACTACACGCTCACTCCGAACGAGCAGAACCAGCGCATCCAGAAGGGCTTCGGGTTGCTCAATGCCCGCGTGACCTATGACTCGGGCTCCAACTGGAGCGTGAGTGCGCTCGGCACCAACCTGACGAACGAGTACTACCTGAACTCGGGCTTCTTCACCCGGGCAGAGCAGGTGTACTTCACGACGACGGGTCGGCCGCGCGAGTGGGGTCTGTCATTCAACCTCAGGTTCGAGTAACAGCCTGAGCGGGTGGGTGCGGCGCCATTGGCGCCGCACCTTCCTGCACTTCCGGCGAAGCCCGCTGCGCCTCCCCTCCGCAAGTCAGGGTGTGCAGCAAAGGCCTGCGTCGATCGGGTTCCCGCACTCCCCGCGCACGGGAACAGAACAAGCAGAGCGGCCACAAGACAGGAAAAAAGCCAGTGAGCCAGACAACACAAACCCAAGAACAGTCAGCGGCGGCGCCTGCCGGCACCGATCAGTCAGGATCGCGAACCCTTGCACTGGCCATGTTCGGGCTGCTGCTGGTGTGCTACGTATTGATGTCGGCGGACCGCTACCACATCAGCATCCTGGCCCCCGACATTCGCGCAGCCCTCGGCTTCTCGTTACCGCAGATGGGCGCATTGACCACGCTCTTCACCCTCGGCATCGGCATCGCCGGATTGCCAGCCGGTGCGCTCATCGCGCGCTACTCGCGCAAGGCCGTGCTGCTCGCGGGCATCGTGCTGTTCTCGGTTGCAACGTACCTCTTCACCGTTGCCACCGGCTTCCTGAGCATGCTCGTGTTCGTCGTGATGCAGGGCATCGGCATGTCCTTCCTGGCAACGGGCATGTTCTCGCTGGCCGCCAGCTACTTCGCCAACAATCGCGTGGCCGCCGTCGGCATGGTCAACGTCTGCTTCGGAATCGGATCCTTCGTCGGCCCCTGGGCCATCGGCAACATCCGGGGCAGCACGGGGAACTGGGAAACGCCTCCGCTGACCTTTGCCGCACTCGGCATTGGCCTCGCAATCCTCGTTGCCTTGCTCGTCCGCACGTGGTTCACGGAGACCAAGGCTGCTGCCAGGAAAGGCGAAGACACGGGCGGCGCGGACTCCCTGATCAACCACAACACGATGATCCTCTGCGCCCTGAGCGTCATCTACGGGCTCGGCGTCTATGGCTTCCTGGGCCTCTACCCCACTTTCCTGCGCGAGTCGCTGAATTTCACGCCACCGGAAGCGGGCGCGGTGCTCAAGTACTTTGGTGCGGGCGGGCTGCTGGCCTTCTTCGGCGGCATGCTGGGCGATCGCATGTCGCCGAAAGTCGTCATCGTCGGTTCCTCGCTCGCGATCGTGGTGCTCGGGTATTTCCTGTATCTGCCGGACCTGAGTACGCTGACGCGTGAGTTGCTGGTCGGCCTGTACGGAGTCTTCGGTGCTGCCGTTCTCTACACCAATCTCGGTGGCGCCCACATCAAGGCATTGCGCCGCAGCCTTTCAAGCCGTGGCTCGAGCATGTTCGTCACGACGCTGTATGCCGGTGGGGCGTTCGGCGGATACCTGATGGGCGCGCTCGTCAGGAATTTCGACTGGGTGATTGCAGGCCGGCTCCAGATCTCGCTGCTGACGCTGCTGGGCGCAGTGCTTGCTCTGTGGCTGCGTCCGGGCGACATGTCGAAATAGCCGCCGCAAGACGCTTCAATAAGATGCTGGCTACGGGAACCGATCGGACTTCCCGTGGCCAGCAGGCTGCTTGTGTGGCAGCCAATGCGAAGAGCCGAAGATAAAGACAGCCTGCGACGAGTGCTAGTCGGGCCGCAGTGCGGGAGCGTTGGGGGACCCCATGATCACGGAAAACGTCTTGCCGTAGTGCGCTTCCAGCAACCTGACAGCTTCCGTGGCGTTACGGGCGAGGCAAGCCTCGACGATGGCCTTGTGCTCGTTGAGTTCGTTGCGCTCCGGAATCTGCTGTGCCGCAAGCAGCCGGTACCGTTCCGCGGCGTCGAACAGCTGCTCGGAGATACGGCGGATCCAGCGCGAGCCGCAACCCGCAACGAGCGTCTGGTGGAATTCGCGATGCAGCTGTTCCCAGGTCGGGTCCGGCGTGGCGGCATGCCCCGACTCCCACCGACTGACACGCGACAGGCGATGCAGCGCGAGGACCAGCGCTTCCTCCCAGGCCACATCGAACTCGCGGATCGATTCCGTGACCGCAGCGCCGTCTATCCAGCACCGTGCGCGCACGAGTTCGCGGAGCTCCGCCTCGCTCACGGGTGCCACGCGGAACCCCTTCTGGTCCTCGAGCAGGACGAATCCTTCGGAGACCAGCCGGTTCAGCGCCTCGCGGATGGGACTACTGGCAATGCTGAAACGCTGGCCGAGCGCTTCGGCGCGCAGCTTCTCGCCGGGCTTGAGTCGGCCTGCCAGCAGGTCGGACCTAAGCTCCTGGTACACGGTGGTACTTAGCGTGGCCCCGCCCTTCTTCGCCGGATTCCGTCGCGCCGTCTTGCCGTTGCGCTTTTTGATGATGTCGACTCCAGAAGTTCAGTGCCCTGAATTGTAAGGATTCAGGTAAATCATCGGTAGACGGTGATGTCTTTATTTTTGTCCGACAGGGATTCTATCGATTTTGTGTCCGTTTCTACCGTATTATAGATATTTAGAGGCGGACCCGATGCATCGCATTGCGCCGCAGTGTACCGGCAGCAGCTCAGGAGCCAGCGCGTTATGAAGTTGGGTATTGCGGGACTCGGTTGGTGGGGCGGCACGCTGGTTGACGCGGTAGAAGGCACCAGCCTGACATTCACCACCGCCTATACGCGGTCGCGCTCGCAGCAGGATCAGGACATCGCGGCGAAGCACGGCCTCAAGCTCGTCGACAGCTACGAGGCGATGCTCAAGGACCCCGATGTCGAGGGCATTGTCCTCGCGACGCCACCGCCCGGCCACGCCGCGCAGATCGTGGCGGCAGCCCAGGCCGGCAAGCATGTCTTCTGCGAGAAGCCCTTCGTCATGTCCAAGGCCGATGCCGAGCGCGCCGTCGCCGCCGTGCGCGCCGCAGGCGTGACGCTGGGGCTCGGGTACAACCGCCGCTTCCATCCCTCGTGGCTCGACCTCAAGCAGCGTATCGCATCGGGAGAACTCGGCACCATCCTGCACGCCGAGTGCACCATGTCCGGCCCCAACGGCCTCACCCTCTCCGAGAATGCCTGGCGGCGCAGTGCCGAGCAGGCTCCCTGCGGTGGTCTGTTCCCCATGGGAGTGCATGCGGTCGACGGCTTCCTCGACCTGTTCGGCGATGTCGACAACGTGTTCTGCCACAGTTTCCGCCGCGCCGTCCCGGGCGACAACGACGACACCACGTCAGTGCTGTTCCGCATGAAGAGCGGCATGTCCGCCTACCTCGGCACGATGATGGCCACCGCCGGCACGTTCCGCTTCCAGGTCTACGGCTCGAAGGCCATGGCGCTGCTGGGCGGCACGACGCATGTCGCGGGCCAGTCGTCGCAGCACCGGCGCTCCGGCTTGTTCGGCGCGTACGTCATCCAGCCCATCAAGGGCGACGCCATCGCCGTCGACGTGCCGGTCTTCGATGTCAACAAAGCCGAACTCGAAGCCTTCGCGCACGCGGCCGGCGGCGGCGCGCCTTATCCCATTTCCCATGCGCAGATGATCCACGGCGTCGCCGTCACGGACGCGATCATCGCCTCGGCCAGAACCCACAGCCTCGAACACGTCGCCTGAGGCGATCGTCCTTTCAGCGGAGCACTTCACCCATGGATCTCGGCAAGTACGGCCACCTGACCTACTCCACCCTCGTCCATCCCGGCGACACCTGGCCGGAGATGTGGAACAGCCTCAAGACCTACGTCCCGCAGGTCAAGAAGCGCTTCTGCCCGGACAAGCCCTTTGGCGTGTCGCTACGGCTCTCCAACGCGTCCGCCGACGCGCTGGTCAGCTCCCCGGCCGAGCGCGCCAACCTGAAGTCCTTCCTTACCGACAACGATTTGTACCTGTACACGGTCAACGCCTTTCCGTTCGGCCCGTTCAAGAACCAGGTCGTCAAGGAGCAGGTGTACGAACCCGACTGGCGTGGTGAAGAGCGTGCCCGCTACACCATGCACGTTGCGGACATCCTGGCCGATGTCGGTGCGATCAACGTCAACCCTTCGATCCAGAGTCCGCCCCTCGGGTTCAAGCCCCGCGTCACCGGGCCTGACGTGGTCGAGGCGTATGCCGCCAACATCCGGCGCCTCGCCGTCCACCTGCATCGCCTGCGTGAACGTACCGGCAGGACGGTGACGCTGGCAGTCGAACCGGAGCCCGCCTGCTTCCTCGAGACCACGGACGAAACCGTGGATTTCTTCACCCGCGTACTGCGCTCGGAGAAGTCGCTGACCGCCCTCGGTCGCGATCTCGGCACGAATGCCGAAGAGGCCCGCACGATTCTCCGTCGTCACATCGGTACCGTTTACGACATCTGCCATCAGGCAGTTGAATACGAAAACATCAGCGTGTCGCTGCAGAAGCTCGTCGACAACGACATTCCCGTTTTCAAGCTGCAGGAAGCGGCAGCCATGCAGGTTCCAAGTGTGACGCCAGCGGCCGTCGCGGAATTGCGCAAGTGGGCGGACAGCGTCTACCTGACCCAGACGATCGAGAAGAAGGATGGCAAGCTGAACCGCTTCCTGAACCTCGAAGACGCCATCGCGGCGTACGAGAAGGATCCGGGCGGCGAGCGCGAGTGGCGCATCCACTTCCACGTGCCCGTGTTCCTCGAATCGCTCGGTGAGCACTTCAAGACCACGCGGTTCGCGATCGCCGAGGCGCTTGCGTTCCATCGAAAGAATCCGTTGAGCGCGCAGCTCGAGATCGAAACCTACACATGGGATGTGCTGCCGTCGCACCTCAAGACCGGCGACATCGTCGACTACGTGACGCTCGAGCTCGAGTGGGTGAAGAGCCAGTTCGCTTGAGCCGAAGCCGAGCGATCGATGCAACGCGCCCTGCTTTCCAGCCACGCTGGATGGCGGGGCCCGCAGCGGCGAGCGTTCGCGACATAACAAGAGGTTCCCAAAGAACATGAAAGCCGGCTTCATCGGGCTCGGTCGCATGGGTCATGGCATGGCCACGCGGTTGCTCGGCGCGGGTCACACGCTCGTTGTCTTCGATCCGGATGAAAAGCAGGCCGCGCGCATGGCGGCTGCCGGGGCGGAAGTCGCGCCCAGCCTGGCCGCCCTCGCCGCCTCCTGCGATGTGGTCATCAGCATGCTGCCAAGCGACGACATCCTGCGCACTGCGGCGCTTGGTGACGGAGGGCTGTCAACACACCTGCGTCCCGGCTCGATCCATATGGTGAGCGGCACCCACGGCGTGCCGGTGATGAGCGAGCTGGCCGCAGGCCACGCCACTGCGGGACAGACGCTCGTAGCGTGCCATGTGCTGGGTCGACCGGACCTTGCCGCCACAGGCAAGCTTGGGCTGGTGCCGGGCGGCCCGCCCGCCGCGGTGGACAAAGTCCGCCCGATGTTTGCTGCGATCGGCGATCGCGTGATCGAAGCAGGACCGAATCCGCTGTCCGCGACAGCCATCAAGATCGCCAACAACTTCATCCTGGGCTGCGCCATCGAAGCGATGGGTGAAGGCATGGCGCTGGTCCGCAAGTACGATGTCGACCCGCTGGTCTTTCACCAGGTCCTGGTGGGTGGCCTGTTCAATTCAACCGCGTACCAGTCCTACGGCGACCTCATCGCGCGAGAGGACTGGGGACGCATCGGCGCCACCGCAGTCATCGGGCTCAAGGATGCCAACCTCGCCCTCGACGCCGCCCAGTCAGTGGGCGTGCCGTTGCCGAGTGCCACCATCTGGAAGACCGGCCTTGAATCCGCCATTGCCCGCGGCGAAGCCAACCTAGACTGGTCTGTGATGGCGCGCGAGATCTTCCGCGCGAGTGGCCTAGAATAGGACGGGTCGCCGACGCAGCTACGCCGGAATCAATCAGAGGCTCCCCATGCTCGTGAAGTCCCTCGCCACCGCCCCGTCCTACGAAGCGCCCAACCACCGCCTGATCGATTCGGTGCGGCTGCTCGGCTTCGAGCCGGACGGCCCGACGAACTTCTGGGTCGGTCACTCGACCGTGCACCCCGGCGGCAACGTCGGTCCCGATGCCTCTCCCATCGAGAAGGTCTATGTCGTGCTCACCGGCAAGATCACCGTGACATCCGGTGGCAAGACCCGCGAACTCGGTCCCATGGACGCCTGCCGCATTCCCCCGAACGAGACCCGCGAGTTCATCAACCGCGAGCCCACCGCCGCCATGCTGCTGGTGATCATGCCCTACCCACCGGCGGGCTGAACCGCAGCTGCAAGCGGGTCCACGCCATTCATCGACGACCAACCGGTAACCTACTCCCGCTTCCGCGAGCAGGTGCTGCGGCCGCACCGGATCATCCTCCAGCTTGCCGCGCAACTGCTTCATGTACCTGCGCAGGTAAGGGGTCTGCTCGGCGTGCCCCGGTCCCCACGCCTGCACCAATAGTTGTCGGTCAGTGACCATCATGCCCGCGTGGCTGCTCAGGATCTCGAGGATCCGGTACTCAAGGGGAGTCAGGTGGAGTCGCTCTCCCGACGCATCGGCCACACCGCGCTTGTCGATGTCGACTTGCCAGCGTCCGATCCTGAAGATCGCGGACTCGCCAGTCGTCGCGGGAATCCCATAACGGAGTGCCGCGCGCAAGCGAACCAGCAACTCGCGCATGACGAGGCAACCTGTGTGGTGTTTGGCGTGCCGATGGAAGCCATCAAGCTGGGCGCCGTCGACGACGTGCTGCGGATCGGCGAGATTGCGGGGGCCAACCGTGCGTTCGACGCGCGGGGTTAGGCGAGGTAGCGACGGGTGGGGGGAATGGTGCCCTCTATCTGATTCGAACAGATGACCCCCTCATTACGAATGAGGTGCTCTACCAGCTGAGCTAAGAGGGCGAACTCCAAATCTTGCCTTGCCGTGTTCGGGATGCTCCCGCATTCCCTTACCGGGCACACAGGGAGCCCGGACGCAGCCCACACAAGAAGGGCGCGAAGTATACGAATTTGAGCCCCCGGGCGCAAAGCCCGGGAGAACAAAAAAGACCGTCTAACGGCTTTTCTGGCGCACCCGGATGACCACTTCGACGCCGGCAGCCTCGGTCCCCTCGGGCAGGGGCGGCAGACCCTGCAGAAGAATCTGCTCGGGCCGGATGTCCACGAGTTCGCCCGTATCCACATTATGGAAGTGATGGTGCGGCGTCGACGTGGAATCGTAGACCGTATGGTCTCCCCCTAAGTTGATCCCGCGGATCAAGCCGTGCTCGGTCAGCATGTTGAGCGTGTTGTAGACCGTGGCCTTCGAGACGCGATGGCCGGCTTGTTTCAGTTCCTTGAGGATCTGCTCTGCGGTCAGGTGCCGCGGGGCCTTCAACAGCAATTGCGCCACCAGCATTCGCTGGGGCGTCCCCTTCAAGCCATGGTTCTCGAGCTCCCGGGCAATGCGGTGGCGCAGCTCCGCCGTGGCGACGGGCTGGACGCGATCCGGTGCCTTGAGGGCGCGGCGGTTCATGGGCTGCAGTATAGGGGAAGAGCGCGAGAATCTGCACGAACAGGCCAGATTTGCGGCTCGAATCACCCTCGGGGGGCGCCGTATCTTGGGGCCGCGCAGCCGGGATTCGCCCGGAGCCTGATGCAAGGATGCACCATGACCCGAGTCAACGGAATGACGCTGTTCGAGCTGATGCTGTCGCTCTCCCTCCTGGCCGTCGCCAGCACCCTCGCGATGCCGGCCTTCGCCGACCTGCGTCGCAACGCGGTGCGGACGGCCACGGTGAACGATTTCCTGCATGCGCTGTACCTCGCCCGCAGCGAGGCCATCAACCGCATGGAAGTCGTGAGTGTCTGCAAGAGCGACGACGGCAGAACGTGCGGCAACGACCTGCCCGACTGGGCAGCGGGCTGGCTGGTCTTCGCCAACCGCGACCGCGACCAGCCGACGCAGGTCGATCCGGACGAACCCGTGCTGCGCACCTATCCCGGCTGGCCCGCAGGCAGCATCACGGCCAACAGGCCGGCCTTCTCCTTCCGGCCCGTCACGCAGAGCGGCGTCAACGGCACGGTGTTGTTCTGCGACGCGGCTGGCAGCGCGGCGGCGAGGGCCATCGTCATCAGCCAGACCGGCAGGCCGAGGTCCACGAGCCATAACGCCGACGGCAGCGCCCTCGCCTGCCCTTGAGCACCCGGTTCACGTCATGAGCGAGAGCACGAACAGTGAGCGACCGGACCCGCGTTCAGGTCAAGGGGATGACAACCCGAAGCGCCATGCAACAGAATGGTCGTGCGGTGCACCTGCCCGCACCGACCCCGCAACGGACCTCGTACCTCCTGAAGATGCCCCTCGACAAGCCACTCTCCTTGCGCCCCCGGGGCGCCACGCTGGTGGAAGTGCTGGTGGCCCTGCTGATCCTCTCGGTCGGGTTGCTCGGCATCGCCGCCCTGTACGTGGACAACCTGCGCAACGGTCGGACCGGCGTGCTACGCACCCAGGCGGCTTCTCTGGCGGCCGACATGGCCGAGCGCGTCCGGACCAACAGGTCGGGCGGCGCCGCCTTCGCCCGCGTGACCGGGCAGCGCTGCAGGGAACTGCCCTCCACCGCATCGGCCGACGAGGTCGCCGCGAACGAGGTCGCGTGCTGGCAGGAAGAAGTGGCGAAATCCCTGCCCAACGGCACGGGCATCGTCGCCCGCGACACCACCACGGTGCCTGCGACCTACACGGTCACGGTCAGCTGGTCGGAAACCAACGCGGGAACGGCGTCTTACGTGGTCCGCGTCCAGTCCTGACGGGCTGCCCGCCCCTCCGCCCTCGTCCTGCTCTCCGGACCCGCCCGCGCACGCGCGGCTTCACGCTGATCGAGGTGATGGTCGCGCTGACGCTCAGCGCATTGCTGACGGCAGGCGCCGTCCAGCTGTTTGTCGATGGACAGCGGGCCTATCGCGCCAACGAGCGGACTGCCGAGCTGCAGGAGATTGCCCGCCATGCCCTCGCGCTGCTCGAATTGGACCTGCGCATGGCCGGCTACTGGGGCCTGAGCCACGACGCCGCCCGCATTGCCAACAGCGCCTCACCCGATGAACCCCTGCCGGGCACCTTGCTGCCGGCCGCTTCAGGCATCAGCGAATGCGGACCCAACTGGGCGATCCACCTGGGCCAGCCCATCGGCGCGTCGGACAACGAGTACGACCTGGCGTGCCCCGCCTATCACCGTCGGCCACAACCCGGCTCCGACGTGCTGATCGTGCGTCGGGCGAGCGCACCGGCAGGCACCCCACCTGCCACACCGCGGCTCCGCATCGTCGCAAACGGAGCGCAGGGACAGCTGGTGATCGCGCCGTGCCCTGACGCGCGTAACAGCGCCTGCAGCCGACCACCGCCGTTACCGTCGATCCAGGGGGCCAGGGTCCACGACGTGATCGTGAATGCGTACTACGTCAGCCGCGACGCGACGGGCCGCGATGGCCTGCCTTCCTTGAGGCGCAAGCGCCTGGTGGGCCATGCCAGCGGCGCAGCGATCCAGGACGAGGAAGTCATTGCGGGCGTCGAGAACCTGCAGGTCCATGTCGGGACTGGCAATGCGGATGGCACGGGACCCGTCCTGTTCGCCGACCCGAGCGACACCCTCATTGGCGATCCACTGCGACCGGTCGTCGCGGTCCGCCTATGGCTCCTGGTGAGGGCGGACTCCCCTGAACCCGGCTTCGTCGACGGCAGGCGCCGCGAGTTTCCGCCCGGCCGCCTCGTCCCCGCACCGCGCGATGCAGTCCGCCGACTGCTCGTCACCACCACGATTTACCTGAGGAACACCCGCTCATGAATGCCACCGGACCGACCGGCTCGCGCAGTCGCGGCATGGCGCTCGCGCTGTGCCTGATCCTGCTGCTCGTGATCACGGTCGTGGCGACCGCCGGCATGACCACGTCCACCCTGCAACTGCGAATGGCGGCGGGCGAGCAGGCTGCCACCGGCGCCTTTCAGGTGGCGGAGAATGCCGTCGAGACCGCGCTGCAGTGCTTCCGTCCGGACCGCGGCGTCACCGTCAGCGCCGTGGATTGTCCGGAGGTCGCAACGGCAGCGAACGAGCAGTACGACTTCGTCATCGAGCGCAGTGAGGAGGACGGCGGCTCGCCGCTGCCGGAAGGCGTGAGCCTCGGCGGTGACCTCGAAGCCAAGTCGTTCACGGTCATTGCC
Source organism: uncultured Pseudomonadota bacterium (assembly GCA_903898785.1). Classification (GTDB taxonomy): domain Bacteria; phylum Pseudomonadota; class Gammaproteobacteria; order Steroidobacterales; family Steroidobacteraceae; genus CAIUGU01. The sequence continues at coordinate 10,430 of CAIUGU010000131.1, forward strand.
TCCGCCGCAGGCAGCCGCGGCGCGGACGCGCAAGTCACTCAGGGTTTTTATGTCGTCGGGCCGCGCGAATGAACGCGACCCGCGAATCAGCTACCGGGGCGCTCGGCGCGCATCATGCGCAACTCGCGCGGCAGGCTGAACACCACGCTTTCCGTTTCGCCGCTGGTTTCCACCGCCGTGGTGCCGCCCCACTCGCGCAGCTTGTCGACGACGCGTTGCACGAGCACCTCCGGCGCGGAGGCCCCCGCCGTGACACCGACACACCGCTTGCCCTCGAACCACGCCTGCTGGAGGTCTTCCGGCCCGTCGATGAGGAAGCCGGGAATGCCCGCCTTTTCAGCGATCTCGCGCAGGCGATTGGAATTGGAACTCGCAGGCGACCCGACCACGAGAATGACATCGCACGCCGCGACGAGCCGTTTCACGGCGTCCTGCCGGTTCTGCGTGGCGTAGCAGATGTCCTCCTTGCGCGGACTGGAGAGGCTGGGGAACCGCTCCTTGAGCGCATCGACCACGCGGGCGGTATCGTCGACGGACAGCGTCGTCTGCGTGACGAACGCAAGGCTGTCGGGGTTCCGGATGCTCAGCACCTGCACGTCTGCGGGTGTCTCGACGAGATAGATGGCGCCGCCGAACGACGCATCGAACTGCCCCATCGTGCCCTCCACCTCGGGATGGCCCTGATGTCCGATGAGGATGACCTCCCGCGCCTCGCGCGCGTACCGGGTGACTTCCATGTGGACCTTGGTCACGAGCGGGCACGTGGCATCGAATACCTTGAGGCCGCGTTGCGTCGCCTCGGACTGCACCGCCCGCGACACGCCGTGTGCACTGAAGATCACCGTGGCATTGGGCGGGACTTCGCCCAGCTCCTCGACGAACACGGCCCCGAGCTTGCGCAGGCGATCCACCACGAACCGGTTGTGCACCACCTCGTGCCGGACATAGATGGGAGCGCCGAACAGCTCGATCGCCCGCTCGACGATCTCGATGGCCCGGTCGACACCGGCGCAAAAACCCCTGGGGTTGGCGAGCAGGATTTGCATCAGGGACGGGGCTGGCAATGAACGGCGGGCGGGTGGCAGGAGAACAAATCCAGTGTCCGGCTGACCACAGCGGCTGTCCAGTGCGGAAACGCAATGCGACCTGGGGAACTCACTTGCCCTGCTCTTCCGGCGCCTTTCCCGGCCGGTCGGTCGCACGACGATCCCCCGGTCCGCCAGACGGCACAGGCTTCGTCTGCCTTCCCTCCCAGAATGCGTCGAGCAGCAGGCAGGCCGCCCCCACGGTGATCGCGGAGTCCGCCACATTGAACGCGGGGAAATACCAGTCGCCCCAATGGAAGTGGATGAAGTCGACGACATGGCCAAGCCAGACGCGGTCGATGACGTTGCCGAGTGCGCCGCCAAGAACCAGCGACAGGCCCAGCGCCAGCACGGTCTGCTCCGGGGTGCGGATCCGCCTCAGCCACACCATCAGCACGAGGCTGACACCCGATCCCAGCAGGATGAAGAACCAACGCTGCCAACCCGACGCGCCCGCGAGCAGGCTGAACGCGGCGCCTTCGTTGTGGAGCCGGGTGAGTTCCAGGATCGGCAACAACACGATGCGCTCGTACAGCTCGAGCGACGACGACACCAGCACCTTCGTGGCCTGGTCGAGCAACACGACGAAGGCCGACAGCCACAGCCAGTTGCTGGCGCCGCGCGTGGGAGTGAACCAGAGCTTCGAGATCCTGCTGTCGCTCATGGCAATTCCTTCAGGCGAAACGACGCACTTCACCGGCGCCGCTTACATTGACGGCACAGCGGTCGCAGAGTTCAGGATGGTCGGCATGGGTACCGATGTCGGACCGCTTGTGCCAGCAGCGAACGCACTTTGCCGCCGTTGCCGGTCGTACGACGATCCACGCATCGTTGTCCTCGCCTTCAGCAGCCGCCACGGCATCCGCCGGCCTGGACTCGGCCGCGGATACGCGGGCTTCGGACGTAATGAGGACAAAGCGCAACTCATCGGCGAGCGTCGCCAGCATGGACTGAAGCGCGGGCTTGCAGTACAGATCCACTTCCGCGTCGAGCGGCGCGCCGATGGACCCCTGCACGCGCAGCTTCTCCAGCTCGCGGGCGACGGCCGTCCGCAGCGTGACGATGCGAACCCAGTCGATCGGTTCCGCTTGCGCAGCCGCCGCCGGAATCCGGCTCCACTGGCTCAGGAAGATGGACTCCTCGCGCTGCCCCGGCATGAAGCGCCAGATCTCCTCCGCCGTGAACGACAACACCGGCGCCAGCCACCGCACCATCGCCTCCAGCACGACCAGCATCGCGGACTGCGCCGACCGACGCGCCTGGCTGCCGGCCGCTGTCGTGTACAGACGGTCCTTGATGATGTCGAGGTAAAACCCGCCGAGGTCCACGATGCAGAAGTTATGCACCTTCTGGTAGATCTGGTGGAACTCGTAACGTCCGTAGGCTGCGACGATCTCGTCCTGCAGTTCCCTCGTCCGCTCCACGGCCCAGCGATCGAGAGCGACCATGTCGGCCACCGCCACCGCATCCTTCGCAGGGTCGAAGCCGGCAAGATTGCCCAGCAGGAAACGCGCGGTGTTGCGGATGCGGCGATAAGAGTCCGCCATGCGCTTCAGGATCTCGTCCGACACGCTCATCTCGTTGGCGTAGTCGGTGGCCGCAACCCACAGGCGCAGCACGTCGGCGCCCAGCGCGCTCATGACCTTCTGCGGCGCAACGACATTGCCCATCGACTTGGACATCTTGCGGCCCTTGTCGTCGACGGTGAAGCCGTGCGTCAGCACGCCGCGATACGGGGCCTTCTCGTGCATCGCCACCGACGTCAGCAACGAGCTGTGGAACCAGCCACGATGCTGATCGGAGCCTTCGAGATACAGGTCTGCGGGGAATCCGATCTCGGGGCGCTCGGCCGCCACGCAGTGATGGGCGACACCGGAATCGACCCAGACGTCCATGACGTCGGTGACCTTCGTGTAATTCGCAGCGTCCGCGCCAAGCAGGTCCTTCGGATCGAGGTCAAACCACGCGTCGATGCCGCCTTTCTCGACGAGGGCCGCCACCTTCTCCAGCAAGGCCGGCGTCTCCGGATGCAGCCGCGAATCGCGATCGATGAACAGCGCGAGCGGTACGCCCCACGTCCGCTGGCGCGAGATGCACCAGTCGGGCCGGCCCTCGATCATGCCGGTGATGCGCGCCTCGCCCCATGACGGCGTCCACTGCACCTTCTTGATCTCGTCGAGCGCCGTGGCGCGCAGTCGCTGCTGTTCCATGCTGATGAACCACTGCGGCGTCGCGCGGAAGATCAGCGGCGTCTTGTGCCGCCAGCAATGCGGGTAGCTGTGGCGATAGCTCTCGTGATGCAGCAGGTGTCCCGAGGCCCTCAGCATCGCGACGATGAGGTCATTCGCCTCGAACACCTTCTTGCCGTCGAGTTCCGGGAACTGCGGCAGGCGGAAGCGGCCATCGCCCTCCACCGGATTCGCGACTTCGAGGCCGTACTTCCGGCCCACGCCGAAGTCCTCGACGCCGTGACCCGGAGCCGTATGGACGGCACCCGTGCCGGTATCGAGCGTCACGTGCTCGCCGAGGATCAGCGGCACTTCACCAGGCTCGTTGAACGGGTGCTTGAGCTTCAGGTTCTCGAGCTGGCTGCCAGTGAACGTCTTGAGGATGCGGGCATCGGCCATCGCATCGCCCACGCGCTTCTGGATCTGCGGCAGCAGGTCCTTCGCGACGATGAGTTGCCGGCTGCCTGCCTGCACCAGGACGTACTCGAACTCGGGATGAATCGACACGGCGCGATTGGCGGGCAGCGTCCACGGCGTCGTGGTCCAGATGACCACTGACGCGGGTCCGCTGACACCGAGCCCAGCCCACTCCGGGCCCACGACGTCGAAACACACATCGATGGCGGGCGACGTGCGCTCCTCGTATTCCACTTCGGCCTCGGCGAGCGACGAGCGGCAATCGAGGCACCAGTGCACGGGCTTGAAGCCTTTGTACAGATGGCCCTTCCCGATGATGCGGGCAAACGCGCGCAGCTGTTCTGCTTCGTAGCGGGGCTTCAGCGTGAGGTAGGGATTGTCCCAGTCGCCCATGACACCCAAGCGCTTGAAGTCCTGGCGCTGCGCATCGACCTGCGCATTCGCGTACTCGCGGCAGGCTGCGCGAAAGGCCTTGGCGTCCAGCTTGCCGCCGACGCGGCCGTGGGACTTCTCGACCTGGTGCTCGATCGGCAGGCCGTGGCAGTCCCAGCCCGGGATGTAAGGCGCATCGAAGCCGTCGAGCGTGCGCGACTTGACGATGATGTCCTTCAGGATCTTGTTGACGGCGTGACCGATATGGATCGCGCCGTTCGCATAGGGCGGCCCGTCCAGCAGGACGAACTTCGGGCGGCCCTGCGCGGCCTGGCGCAGCTTGCCGTAGATGCCCTGCGACTCCCACCACGCCAGCATGTCCGGCTCGCGCCGCGAGAGGTCCGCCTTCATCGGGAAGTCGGTGGCGGGGAGGTTGATGGTGCTCTTGTAATCCATGGTCTCTACTTTTCCACACTCGTGCGGCCACCCAGGATGTCCCGGGCCTGCCTGGCATCTTCATGCATCTGCACGGTCAACGCATCGAGGCTCGGGAACCAGCGTTCGTCCCGCAGCTTGGCCACGAAATCCACATGCAGGCACCGACGATACAGGTCGCCCGCGAAATCGAACACGTGCACTTCGAGCAACGGCTCTGCCGTCTCCCCGCCCGCCTCGTTCAGCACCGGCCGGGTGCCGAGATTGGCAACGCCGGGGGCATCCTTCAACCCGCCCCCCGTCACCCGCACGGCGAACACGCCCATCAGGGGCGTGACCTTCCGATGCAGCAGCAGATTGGCCGTCGGGAAGCCGAGCGTCCGCCCGAGCTGCTTGCCCGGCCCCACCTTGCCGGAGAGCCGGTAGGGTCGCCCGAGCAGCCGCTGCGCACGATACAGATTCCCGTCCGCGAGTGCAGCCCGGACCAGCGAGCTGCTGACCCGCTCGCCCTCGAACAGGAACGGCGCCACTTCCTCGACCGCGAACCCGCGGGAGGCTCCCAGTTCCCGCAGCGTGTCGACCGACCCCGCCCGACGGTGGGCGAACCGGAAGTCGTGGCCCACGACAAGGTGCCGGACACCCAGCCCACCGACGAGGATGTCGTCCACGAACTCCTGCGGCGAAACCTGGGCCATCTGCGCGTTGAACCGCAGCAGCACGAGGCAGTCCACACCGAGGTCCGCCAGCGCGGCGACCTTCTCTCTCAGCCGGGTCAGGCGTGCAGGCACGACGCCGCCGTGGGCGAAGTACTCCCGGGGACTCGGCTCGAACGTGATGACGACGGAGGGCAGCCCGAGGCGGACTGCGTGCCGCTTGACCTCGCGAACCATCTCGCGGTGGCCCAGGTGCACGCCGTCGAAATTGCCGATGGTCGCAACGCAGCCGGACAGGCGCACACGCAAATTGTCGAGGCCCCGCACGAGCTGCATCGCTGCGCGCTACTCCATGAAAAGGGGTTGTAAAACGAGGGGCGCAGTATAGGGGACGTCACGATTTTGCGGGCGATCGCATGCGGAAATCCCGGACCCGGGCGCCCAGCAGCCACAGCACCGCAAAGTACAGCGCCCCGCCCCCGACGACGCAGGCGGAGAGGGTCAGGACGCGATCGAGCGCGCCCCGGGCGAGCCAGGTTTCCACCTGTCCGCCCGCCCAGAACAGGAACAGGCCCATCGCCAGGCTTGCGCCCGCGACCCGCCCCCCGAGCGCCGTCCACCCCGTCCCCGGCCGATAGACCTCCTGCTTCCGCAAGCCCCGGTACAGCAGCCAGGCATTGCAGAGGGCACTGATACCGTTGGTGAGCGCGAGGCCGACGTGGGCTCCCGGCGCTGCCAGCTTGCCCGTCGCCACCAGCACCCCCACGTACACGACATTCAGCCCCATGTTCAGGGCGAGGCACTGGAGCGCAGTGCGCATCGGTGTCCGCGTGTCCTGCCGTGCAAAGTAGCCGGGAGCGAGCACCTTGATGCAGCTCCAGCCGAACAGCGCGAACGAGAATGCCATCAGCGCGTACCTCGTCATGTGGACGTCGGTCGCGACAAAGGCGCCGTAGTTGAAGATCACCACGGTCAACGGTCCCGCCAGCGCAAACAGCGCGACGGAGGCCGGCACGACGATCAGGCACACCAGCCGCATCGCCCAATCGAGCGTCGCCGAGAAGCGCTCGGGAGATGCTTCTGCGTGGTGCGACGACAGGCTCGGCAGGATCACGGTGGCCAGCGCGATGCTGAAAACACCGAGCGGAAACTCGACCAGGCGGTCCGCCCAGTTCAGCCATGCAATGCTGCCCGTCACCAGGAACGAGGCAATCACCGAGTTGAGCACCAGCCCGATCTGTCCCATCGACGAGCCCAGGATCGCCGGCAGCATCAGGCCGCCAATGCGCTTCACTCCTTCATGCTGCCAGTTCCAGCGGGGCCGGCGAATCAGCCCCAGGGCTGCCAACGGGGGAATCAGGAACGCGAGCTGCGCAATGCCGGCGACGAACACCCCGATCGCCAGCGTCAGGCCGGGATTCGCGGTGCGGGGGGCGATGAACGCGGCGACGACGATACCGATGACGTTGAGCAGCGTGGACGACAACGCCGGCATCGCGAACTTCTGGTAGCTGTTCAGCACCCCGCCGGCCAGCGCCGTCAGCGACACGAACAGCAGGTACGGAAACGTCCAGCGAAGCATATCCACCGTGAGGTCGAACTTCGGGATGTCCTGCCGGAAGCCAGGTGCAAAGAGCAGGATCAAGAGCGGCGCGATGACGACACCGACGACCGACGCGACGGCCACGACCGTCCCGAGCGTCCCGGCCACGCTGTCCACGAGTTCGCGGGTCTCCTCGTGCGACCGCTGGACCCGGTACTGGGAGACCACCGGCACGAAGGCCTGTGAGAACGCTCCTTCCGCGAACAGCCGGCGCAGGTAGTTCGGGATCTGCCACGCAATCAGGAAGGCATCGATGATCCCCGACGTCCCGCCGAACGTCCGCGCCAACACCATCTCCCTTGCGAGCCCCGTGATCCGGGACAGCAACGTCATCGACCCGACGATGCCGGTACTGCGCAAAAAGCCCTTGCCACTCATGAGGGTGGGAGCAGGAGTTGAGGCAGGGGGACAGGAGGCATGGGAGGGGATGGTAAGACAAAAGGCGAGAACAAAGAGAGCGAACAGGCCGGCTTTGCCGGCGAATGGCGTACCCGCGAATGGCTGACTGCGTCAGCGAATGGCCTATCGGCGGGTCGGAAGGGGAACCAGAGCAACCGGCCAACTTCGTTGGCAAGGGGGCCTATCGGCAGGAGGGCCTGGCGGCAAGGGTGGCCTACCGGCAAGTCAGAAGGGATTCGAAGCGACCGGCCAACTTCGTTGGCAAGGGGAACCTTTCGGCAGGAGGGCCTTGCGGCAAGAGTGGCCTGCAGGCAAGTCAGATGGGAGCAATCCAAGCGTTGCTTCACCTCGGGTGCTGAATCTGGCCTGCCGACAGGCCTACCCTGTCGCGTCCGCGACTTACCTTGCCGGCTGGCTCCCCTTGCCGACAGAGTCGGCCGGTCGGTCCGTAACCTCTGGCCTGCCGGCAGGCCATCTGCCAACGAAGTTGGCCATTCGCCGGAGGCCATCTGTCGACTCATGCCCTAACCAGGGTACAGAGTCGACCGGTCGCTCCTCCCTGCCCCCTTCCACGGCCCCAACCCAAAGCGATGCTACCGGCCGCCATCCCTAACCCACCGTATAAGCTTGCTTTTGCCTCGCCGGCTCGTCAGAATTCGCGCCTCTTTTTTGGACGTTCAGGGATACTCCGTGGCCAATATCAAGTCAGCCGAAAAGCGCGCCAAGCAGAACGTGAAGCGTCGTGCCAACAACATGGCAACACGTTCCAGGTTCCGCACCGCCGTCAAGGGCGCCCTCGCCGCCGTCAAGGCCGGCAAGAAGGACGAAGCCTCTGCCAGCGTCAAGGCGGCTACGCCGGTCATCGACTCGATGGTCAACAAGAAGCTCATCCACAAGAACAAGGCTGCTCGCCACAAGCGCCAGCTCAATGCGGGGCTGAAGGCCCTGGCGCTGGCTGCCAAGTAAGCCGCGCCCGCCGCCCTTCGGGGTGATGGCACGCATAATGAAAAAGCCGGGCATTGCCCGGCTTTTTTGTTGCTCGCCAGAATGCCCCGTCACCGGGGCCAGGCTACTTCGCGAGTTCGGCGGCTTCCTGCCGCTCCAGCTCGGCGCGCGCCGCGTCAAGCTCGGCCTTCTCCTCTTCCAGCCGGGCCATGATCGCCTGGATCAGCTCGTCGGTGCCCTTCTTGGCTAGCCCTGAGATCCGGAACACCGGGCCCTTGAAGCGGAGCCGGCGAACGATGTCCTTGCACAGCTTCTCGGCTTCGTCGGGCGGCAGCAGGTCCACCTTGTTCAGGATCAGCCAGCGCTCCTTCTTCGCGAGTTCAGGGCTGTACTTCTTGAGTTCGGCCGCGATCGCGCGCGCATCCTTGACCGGATCTTCATCCGGGTTGGGCGGGCTGATATCGACCAGGTGCAGCAGGATGTGCGTCCGCTGCAGGTGGCGCAGGAACTGCAGGCCGAGGCCCGCGCCTTCCGCCGCGCCCTCGATCAGGCCAGGGATGTCCGCCATCACGAAGCTGCGGCCGGGGCCGACTGACACCACGCCCAGATTCGGGAACAGCGTCGTAAAGGGATAGTCCGCCACCTTGGGACGAGCCGCCGACACGGCACGGATCAGCGTGGACTTGCCGGCGTTCGGCAGACCCAGCAAGCCCACGTCGGCGATCAGCCGCAGTTCGAGCCGGAGGTCGCGCTTCTCACCGAGCAGACCTGGCATGGCCTTGCGGGGCGTCCGGTTCGTGCTGCTCTTGAAGCGTGCGTTACCCCAGCCGCCCTTGCCGCC
>CAIUGU010000132.1 GCA_903898785.1 uncultured Pseudomonadota bacterium
CACACGTCGTTTGCCTCGGTGTTCGTGTCGCCCGAAGTGGACGAAGAGATCAACATCGAGATCAACCCGGCGGACCTGAAGACCGACGTGTACCGCTCGAGCGGCGCCGGCGGCCAGCACGTCAACAAGACCGAGTCCGCCGTGCGCATCACGCACATCCCGACCGGCATCGTCGCGGCCTGCCAGAACGAGCGCAGCCAGCACAAGAACCGCGACTTCGCCATGAAGATGCTGAAGGCCAAGCTGTACGAACTCGAGGTCAACAAGCGCAATGCCGCGGCCAAGGTGCTCGAAGAGGGCAAGGCCGACGTGAGCTGGGGCAACCAGATCCGCTCGTACGTGCTCGACCAGTCGCGCATCAAGGACCTGCGGACGAACGTCGAAGTCGGCAATACCGTGGCCGTGCTCGACGGCGACCTCGACCAGTTCATGGAAGCCAGCCTCAAGCAGGGACTGTAGGGGAAAGTGGTCAGTGGCCGGCCAGAGTCCGCTCCAGTCCTTGGTACCACCAGCCACCGACCACCAGACGCTGACCGCCATGCCCTTGGGTACGATCAATGAAGCTGCTTTGGACAACGACATGACCGATACGACGCCTCCCGTTGACGAGAACAAGCTGATCGCCGAGCGGCGCGCGAAGCTCGACCGGCTGCGCGAGCAGGGGCAGGCCTTCCCGAACGATTTCCGGCGCGATGCGCTGGCGGAGCAGTTGCACGTTGCCTATGGAGAGCGGCCCGCCGAGTGGTTCGATGCGAACACCATTCCGGCAAAAGTCGGCGGCCGCATCATGGTCAAGCGCATCATGGGCAAGGCGAGCTTCGCCAAGATCACCGACCGCACCGGCCAGATCCAGCTGTTCCTGCAGCAGGCGACCCTTGCGGGCGTGTATGACGAGTTCAAGACCTGGGACGTCGGCGACATCGTTGCGGCCGAGGGCGTGCTGTTCAAGACGAAGACCGGCGAGCTGTCCGTGCGCGTCGATCGCATCCGGCTGATGGTGAAGGGCCTCAGGCCGCTGCCTGACAAGTGGCACGGCCTCGGCGACCAGGAAATCCGCTATCGCCAGCGTTACGTCGATCTCATCATCAATCCCGAGAGCCGCGAGATCTTCCGCAAGCGCACTCGCATCATCAAGTACCTGCGCGATTTCCTCGACGCGATGGACTACCTCGAGGTCGAGACGCCGATGCTGCAGACGTTGCCGGGCGGTGCCGCCGCCAAGCCGTTCCGCACGCACCACAACGCGCTCGACATGGACATGTACCTGCGCATCTCGCCCGAGCTGTACCTGAAGCGCCTGGTTGTCGGCGGCTTCGAGCGGGTGTACGAGATCAACCGCAATTTCCGCAACGAAGGGTTGTCCACGCGGCACAACCCGGAATTCACGATGGTCGAGCTGTACCAGGCCTACGCGGATTTCCGCGACCTGATGGAGCTCGTCGAGCGGCTGTTCCATGGCCTGTGCGACACGCTGCTCGGCACGCGGCAGGTGAAGTACGGCGACCAGGTGTTCGACTTCGGCCAGCCGTTCCGTCGCGTGACGGTCGAGGATCTCGTGGTGCACTTCAATCCGGGCGTCGAACGGGAGCGCCTGCGCGACGTGCCTTACCTGCGCAGTCTGTGCGATCGCCTGGAGATCCCGTACAAGGACGGCGACGGCGCAGGCAAGCTGCAGATCGAGGTCTTCGAGAAGACGGCCGAGCACCGCCTGCTCCAGCCCACGTTCGTCTACAGCTATCCGGCCGAAGTGTCGCCGCTGGCACGCCGCAACGATTCCGATCCGTTCATCACCGACCGCTTCGAGTTCTTCGTGGGCGGCCGCGAGATCGCCAACGGCTTCTCGGAGCTCAACGATTCGGAGGACCAGGCGGCCCGCTTCCACGAACAGGCGGCCCGCAAGGGTGCCGGCGACGAAGAAGCGATGTTCTACGACGCAGACTATATTCGCGCGCTGGAATACGGCTTGCCGCCGACGGCGGGCCTCGGGATCGGCATCGACCGGCTGGTGATGCTGCTCACCGATTCGCCGTCGATCCGCGACGTGCTGCTGTTCCCGCACATGCGGCTCGAGACCTGAGGCGCGTTTCAGGAAGGTTCGGTGATCGCGTAGGGAAGAGGCAGGCGTTGCAGGGTCGCATCGAACGGACCCGCGAGCTTGACCGCGGCATCCTTGTGCGCCAGCGACACGACAGCCAGCAGTTCGCAGCCGTTGGGGGTTGCAGCGGCGTCCACGACTTCGCCGGCAGGCGCATCGCCGTCCAGCACTCGGGTGCCGGGCGGCGGAGGCGGGCAAGCTGCCGCGAACCGCAGCATCCGGCGCTTGATGGCGCCGCGGTAGTGCGTACGGGCGATGATCTCCTGGCCCGTGTAGCACCCCTTGGTGAAGCTGATCCCCCCGATGAGGTCCAGGTTCAGCATCTGCGCAACGAAGCTTTCGTGCGTTTCCGGTAGCACGTGCGGCAAGCCTGCGCGAATGTCCGCCAGGCGCCATTCGGAATCGGCGGGATCGGAGTCCGGCGCTGGCAAGTCGGCTGCAGGACCCAGCAGCACGAAGCGCGCGGCAGCATCCGGATCCAGCCACCGTACGACCGTCACGGTGCCCTGTTGCAGGCAGTGTCCCGGTTGGAGTGGGCAGGCGAGCCCTGCAGCTGCGACCGCGGGTCCGGTTGCCATGCGCGCGACGAAGTGGGGCTCGGGGTCGGTGAACGTCACTTTCGAACGCATGACGTACTTCCGCAGTCGCTGCAGCACTGTGGCCGCCATCATGGCCGGCACCAGCATGATCAGGCCGTCACCTGCAGGGACCAGGGTAATCACGGCCTGCACGCGGCCCTGTGCCGAATTGATGCTCGCGAGTTGACAATGTTCCGCGTCAAGACCCGCGACATCGCTACTCACTTGGCCCTGGAGGAAGGGGCGCGCATCGGCGCCCGAGACCCGGATGGGCACCAGGAAACTCAGCGGTCTCAGATGAGGGCTTGCCATGTTGCCGGGCAGTCTAACCGTGAAAGTCGTTCTTATTAGGCAAACATCCGCATTTTCAAGGCGCCCTGTTTCTGGCAAACTCCGCCACGATGTCGCACCTGGATCCGGTTTCCGAGAAAGGCAGCGAGGCCAAGGCCTTGCAGGTGGAAACCGCAGGGTCCGAGAGGGGCGGCGAGCAGCAGGCCGCGGAAGCGGCGGAGGGCCAGGTCAGCGGCACGTCCACGGCCACACTTCCGCCGGAAATCGGGGGCCGGGACGGCCCTGAACCCACCCGTTTCGGGGACTGGGAAAAGTCAGGTCGCTGCATCGACTTCTAGGTCTGCGCCGAAGAGAGGCCAAGACAGCCTCCTCCACAGCAGGCGCATCTCGAGGAAGCGGGGCGGGAATTTTGGGTTGAGCTTCAGCCTGCGGGCAAGCCGGACCGGACGGCGCGCAGGGCACGTTACACAAGAACTCTTGAAGAGCTAGCAGGTGTCGAGCATGGCAAAACGCGAACGGCCATTGTCCCCGTTCATGCACTACCGATGGCAGTACACGAACACGCTATCCATCCTGCATCGACTGACCGGCCTCTTCCTCGCCTTCGGGCTCATTGCCCTGGTTTACTGGCTTGTTGCTCTGGCCGGTGGGCCGGAGCAATACGCCGATGCAGCGGCGGTCCTGTCCTCGCCCCTCGGCAACCTCGCGCTGGTCGCGTGGTCCCTGAGTTTCTTCTACCACTTCCTGAACGGCATCCGGCACCTGTTCTGGGATGCGGGCCACGGCTTCGAGCTCAAGGTGGCGCGCCAGACGGGCTGGGCGACCTTCATCGGCGCCATCGTGCTGACCGCGATCTTCTGGACCGTGCTCGCCGTGCAGATGGGAGGTGCGGCATGAGCCTGCGCAGCCCCCTTTCCAAGGTGCTCGGCCGCGGTTCCGCCAAGAACGGCGTCGGCCACTGGTGGGCACAACGCGTGACGGCGTCGGCGCTCATTCTGCTGACCGCATGGTTCGTGATCGCGCTGCTGTCGCTGCCGGCCCTCGACTACGCGTCGGTGGCGGCATGGGTGCACGCGCCGCTGTCCGCCGTGCTGCTGTCGCTGCTCGTCGGTACCCTCGTGTATCACTCGCAGCTCGGGGTGCAGGTGGTCGTCGAGGATTACGTCGCCAGCAAGGGCATCAAGGTTCTCACGATGCTCATCGTCAATTTCGTGCATGTGCTGCTCGGGGCCCTGGGTGTCTTCGCCGTGCTGCGCGTCGCTTTCGGAGCCGCAGTATGAGTGCCTACCAGTTCATCGATCACACGTTCGACGTCGTCGTCGTCGGTGCCGGCGGTGCCGGCCTGCGCGCCACCTTCGGTCTGGCGAACTCCGGCCTGTCGACGGCCTGCATCACCAAGGTATTCCCGACCCGCAGCCACACCGTGGCGGCGCAGGGCGGCATCAGCGCCGCGCTTGGCAACATGGGCGAGGACGACTGGCGCTGGCACATGTTCGACACCGTCAAGGGGTCGGACTGGCTCGGCGACCAGGACGCCATCGAGTTCATGTGCAAGGAAGCACCCGCAGCCATTATCGAGCTCGAGCACTACGGCCTGCCGTTCTCGCGCACTGAAGACGGCCGCATCTACCAGCGTCCGTTCGGCGGCATGACCACGCACTACGGCAAGGGCACGGCGCAGCGCACCTGCGCAGCCGCCGACCGCACCGGCCACGCGATGCTGCACACGCTGTACCAGCAGGCGCTCAAGAACGAAGCGCAGTTCTTCATCGAATACTTCGCCGTCGACCTGATCATGGAAAACGGCGAGTGCCGCGGAGTAGTCGCCATCGACATGGCCGAAGGCACGATCCACCGCTTCCGTGCGCACAAGGTCATCCTGGCAACGGGCGGCTACGGTCGCGCGTACTTCTCGTGCACGTCCGCGCACACCTGCACCGGCGACGGTGGTGGCATGGTGCTGCGAGCCGGGCTGCCGCTGCAGGACCTCGAGTTCGTGCAGTTCCACCCGACCGGCATCTATGGCGCGGGCTGCCTCATCACCGAGGGTGCTCGCGGCGAAGGCGGCATCCTGCGGAATTCGAAGGGCGAGGCTTTCATGGAGCGGTACGCGCCGTCGGCCAAGAACCTCGCATCTCGCGACGTCGTGAGTCGCGCCATGACCATCGAGATCCGCGAAGGTCGCGGCGTGGGCGCCCACCAGGACCATATCTTCCTGCACCTCGAGCACCTGGGCGCGGCAACGCTGGCCGAGCGCCTGCCCGGCATCTCCGAAACCGCGAAGATCTTCGCGGGCGTCGATGTCACGAAGCAGCCGATCCCCGTGCTGCCCACGGTGCACTACAACATGGGCGGCATCCCCGCCAACATCCACGGCGAAGTGGTTACCATCAGGAACGGCGTGTCCGACACCGTGGTGCCGGGCCTCATGGCCGTGGGCGAAGCCGCCTGCGTGTCCGTGCACGGCGCGAACCGCCTCGGCTCGAACTCCCTGCTCGACCTCGTCGTGTTCGGACGCGAAGCCGCGCGCCACTGCGAAGAAACCGTCAAGCCGGGCACGCGTCATCGGCCACTGCCTGCCGATGCCGGTGATCTTGCCGTCAGCCGCATCGACAGGTTCCGCAACGCCAAGGGCTCGCGCAAGACGGCGGAGATCCGCCTCGACATGCAGCGCGTCATGCAGAACCACGCTGCCGTGTTCCGCACGGGCGAGTCGTTGCAGGAAGGCGTCAAGAAGCTCGATGCGGTGTACGACACGTTCGGCGACGTCAGCGTGGCCGACCGCGGCCTGGTCTGGAACACGGACCTCATCGAGACGCTGGAGCTCGACAACCTGCTCGGGCAGGCCCTCGGCACAATGAATTCCGCAGCCAACCGCGAGGAAAGCCGCGGCGCGCATGCGCGCGAGGACTTCAAGGACCGCGACGACGTCAAGTGGATGAAGCACACGCTGTCGTGGGTCGACGAAAAGGGCGACGTGAAGATCGACTACCGCCCGGTCCACCTCAACACGTTGACGAACGACGTCGAAGTGGTGCCGCCGAAGGCGCGAGTCTACTAACGGGCCCGCTCCCGACCCGTAGCCGCACAGTCAGTCAGCAGATTTTTCCAGGATTTCCCACATGGCCCAGTTCCGACTTCCCGAAAACTCCAAGATTCGGCCCGGCAAGACCTACAAGGCCGCCGCGGATGCGAAGGACGTGCGCTCGTTCCGCATCTACCGCTTCGACCCCGAGTCGGGCGCGACCCCGAGCGTCGACACCTATGAAGTCGACATGGGCAAGTGCGGCCCGATGGTCCTGGACGCCCTGATCAAGATCAAGAACGAGATCGACCCGACGCTGACGTTCCGGCGTTCGTGCCGCGAGGGTATCTGCGGTTCGTGCGCCATGAACATCGACGGCGTCAATACGCTGGCCTGCACGCGCGCGAGCAGCGAGGTGAAGGGCGACGTGAAGATCTACCCGCTGCCGCACATGCCGGTCATCAAGGACCTCGTGCCCGACCTCACCAACTTCTACGCGCAGTACGCCTCCGTGAAGCCGTGGCTGCAGACCCGCACACCCGCGCCGCCGGACAGCGAGCGGCTGCAGTCGAAGGAAGACCAGGAGAAGATCGACCGGCCGTCGGCTTGCATCCTGTGCGCGTGCTGCTCGACGAGCTGCCCGAGCTACTGGTGGAACAGCGACCGTTACCTCGGGCCCGCCGCGCTGCTGGCCGCCCATCGCTGGATCATCGATACCCGTGACGAAGCCACCGGCGAACGCCTGGATGCCCTCGAGGACCCGTTCCGCCTGTACCGCTGCCACACGATCATGAACTGCGCCGAGGCCTGCCCGAAGGACCTGAACCCGGCCAAGGCCATCGCGGACATCAAGAAGATGATCGCGGAACGGCAGCATTGAGTTCCCGTTGAGCGACGCCCCGGACCCGAACCTTTCCCGCCTGCGCTGGCGCTGCCGGCGCGGGATGAAAGAGCTCGACGTGGTGCTCACGCGTTACCTGGAAGTGGACTACCCGCTGGCGGCCGCCAGCGAGCGCCGCGCCTTCGAGAGCCTGCTCGAACTGCAGGATCCGGATCTCTACTACTATCTTGTCGGGCGCACTGCTTTGCCTGAGGATGCGCAGATCGCCCATGTCCTCAAGAAGCTCGCCCAGCATCGTCATTGACTGTCGTCCCCCGGCAGCCGCTCTCGTGGGTGCTGGCTCGGCGTGCCTCGCCGGCGCACTTGTTCCCTGGCTCGTTGCAACCGGTCCCTGGGCGGCCCTCGCGTCGCTTGCCTGTGCGGGAATGATCTTCGCCGGCTTCCTGGCGTCCGGGTGGCTTGGGGGAGCGAACGCCCTTGCCAGTGCCTCGCTGTCGTCCGAGGGGGTCTGGTGGCTGGTCGGTCGCGGCGGTTCGGGGGAAGTGGCGCAGCTGCTGCCCGACAGCCGCGTGTTCGCCCGCTGGCTCTGGCTTCGCTGGGACGGTCCGTCCGGGCGCAGGCAGGCGCTCCTGCTGCGCGGCGCCGCGCAGGCCGACGCAGTCCGTCGCCTCGCAACGCGACTCCGCCTGCAGGGCACCCGGCCAGCTGCAGGGTCTGATAGCCTGCCGTCGTGATGCAGTTCGGCCCCCCCTTCATCCGGCCAGCGTCCCCGTTTGCGCACGGCGCGAACTTATTGCCGGACCGTGAGTCTATTCGGCTGTCCGGGCGTTCAGGGTGCGTTCACGTAGCTGGTGCAGCGGCGCCATGAACGCGGAAGTCACGGACCAGATGCTGGTCGAGCGGGTGCAGCGGGGTGACCGGCTCGCGTTCGACCTGCTGGTGCGCAAGTACCAGCACCGGATCGCCGCGGTCATCCATCGCTTCGTGCCGGATCCTGCCCAGTGCGAGGACCTCACCCAGGACAGCTTCATCGACGCA
>CAIUGU010000133.1 GCA_903898785.1 uncultured Pseudomonadota bacterium
AGGGTTGTCGACGAACTGGGCGGGCGGGTGGAGTCCTCCACGGCCTTTTCATCCGGTGCCCGAATTCACTACTACCGCGAAGTGCCGGCCGAGGTGCCCATCCCCTTCGAGGAGCGGATCCTCCATCTCGATGACCACTTGCTCGTGGCCGACAAGCCGCACTTCCTCGCCGTGACGCCGGTGGGGCAGTACGTTCGCGAAACGCTGCTTGCGAGGCTGATCCGGCACACGGGCAATCCGGAGCTCGTGCCGCTCCATCGAATCGATCGCGCGACGGCGGGGCTCGTGGTCTTTTCCGTCAAGCGGGAGTCCCGTGCGGCGTACCAATCCCTCTTCCGTGATCGCCTGATCAGGAAGCGCTACATCGCGTTGGCGCGCGCGTTGCCGGATGTCGAGTTTCCCCTCGTCCGGGCGACCCGGATCGTCAGGGGCGACCCCTTCGTCCGGAGTGCCGAAGTGCCCGGGATGCCCAACTCCGAAACCCGCATCGAAGTGGAGAAGGCCGCCGGATCGACTTGGGCATACGCCCTGTATCCGGTCACGGGGAAGAAGCACCAGCTGCGAGTCCATCTCTGTGCGCTCGGTGCGCCGATCGTCAATGACGAACTGTATCCCGAGGTCGCGTTGCGGGCGCCGGAGGACTTTTCCCGCCCGCTCAAGTTGCTGGCGCAGCAGCTCGAGTTTCCTGACCCCCTCACCGGGGAAGTGCGACGTTTCAGGACCCGGTTCGAGCTCTAGGCGGGTCAGGGCGGGCAGGACCGCGACTTGTCGGGTGTCGCAGGGCCGATTCGGCTTGCTGCCGCGCTGCGGATGCCCGCAAACCGTGACCTCGGTCCGGTGTACTGTCAAAAGCCGCCGATAAGATGCGCCAAAGCGATGGCGCGATCTTCCGGGAAATGGCTGGCTCATGGCTGCGCAGGCGACACAGGAGACGATCGAGAGCGATGCCGCCGACCAGGCAGGCGCGGCGCTCGCCTATGACGGGCACCGGCGCGGGCTTCCCGTTGAGCGGCTACGCTACGACGTTGCGGACCTCACTCTTGCCCTGCAGCAACTGCTGGACCTCGGTCCCGGTGAAAATCCGGAAGCGTTGCTGCGGCTGGAACGACTCCTTGCCAAGATCAGGAAGGTCTTGCCGGAAGGCCACTTTCGGGACGACAAGCTGCGTGACCTCTCGACCGATTTCGCCCTGTGGTTCAGTCGCGCGCCCAGGCTGAAGTTCGACTACAACGACGAAGCCCTGCGCTCCATGTTGCAGGTCGACATCCATCGGTTGGGATCCGCAGGCTAGCGGGAACCCGCCGTCCCGCGTTCGATCAGGCCGCGTCGACCGCTGCCAATTGCGCGAGCCGCAGCGCTCCGAGCAAACCGGAGCGAATGCCAAGCGCAGGGGCCACAACGTACTCTTCCAGCCGCGTGGCCAGCGGCTCCTTCGCGAAATAGCCCCCCAGCGAGGCCCGCAGCCCACGCTGTACGCGCCCAAGGATTGCAGGGTGCCCGCCTGCGCCGCCGCCCAGCACGATGCGGTGTGGAGATGCGATGCAGGTGATCGCATGCAGCAGCTGGGCGATATAGAACGCTTCGATGTCCCATCCGGGATGATCATCCGGCAACAGGGATAGCAGCGAATTCCAGCGGCCGGCGATCGAGGGGCCAGACGCCAGCCCTTCGAGGCGGTCGACATGGAAGGGGCAGCAGCCCGCATAGGTATCGTCGGGGTGCCGCTGCACGTGGATGTGCCCCATCTCCGGATGCATGAGTCCATGGAGCGGCCTGCCAGCGATTGAAATGCCCCCGCCGACGCCGGTGCCGACCGTGACATACGCCACTGTCTCTGCGTCCCGGCCAGCACCCCAATACGCTTCGCCGATCGCCGCGCCGTTGACGTCGGTATCGAACGCCACGGGCTTGCCGTAGGCGCGCACGAACCGTTGAGCGATGTCCGTATTGCCCCACCCTGCTTTCGGTGTCGTCGTGATGGATCCCCATGTGGGGGAGGCGGGATTCAAGTCGATCGGCCCGAAGGCCGCAATCCCGAGGCCCGCGAAGGGACCGTGCTTCTCCTGGGCTGAATCGAAGAAGCGATGGACCGCCGCCAGGGTTTCCGCCGGTTCCGACGTGGGGATCATCAATTCCTCACGCAGATCGCCCGGACCGGTGCCGACCGCGCAGATGAACTTCGTGCCCCCGGCTTCGAGGGCACCACAAAGCGGTTCGGCCACGGCTGCTCCCTTGGAAGGGTGGGCCCTGCGGCACAGGGCCCACACCGCTACAGGATACCCGGCGTCAGAACGAATACTTCAGGCTGATGACCGAAGGGCGTCCGCTCAGCGGCCGTCCCTTCCTAAACTTCGGACACGACGAACTCGTCCGTGAGGTTGTTGCCACCGCCAATGAGCTCGAGTGCGTTCGTCTTGTACCTCCGCTGGGATCACTACCGCGACCGCATCCCGGCGCGACGCTGTCCCAGCACGTGCAACCTGCTGAATCGCTTGCGGAGTTGACGATCGCTAACGTTAACGATGCGTTGGAGCAACAGTTCTTTACAGGACATGAGCGACCCGCCCGGCGAGGATTCGTCGCGGCCCGAAAAAGCAGCGGCCGATTCATCCCTTTTCCAGGACAGGCGTTCTCAATGAAGTTCATCTCCTCCCCCCGCAGGCCGCAGTGTGCCGGCCACTTGGCACGCGCCATCCATCTCGCGCTGGTCGCGTCCGCCGTGGGCGGGGCATCACTGGCGAACGCTCAGGGGCCTGCTCCGGGAGGGCAAGCCGCGGAACCCCTTGAGGAAATCATCGTCTTCGGCCGTGCCGAGCGGCAGATCGGTGTCGCGGTGACGGCAAGTGAAGGCACGGTTGGCGGAGACGACCTGCTCGTCCGGCCCATGCTCAAGGTCGCGGAGTTGCTTGAGGCCGTGCCCGGCCTGATTGCCGCCCAGCACTCGGGCAGCGGCAAGGCGAACCAGTACTTCCTGCGCGGCTTCAACCTCGACCACGGCACCGACTTCACGACGTACATCGACGACGTACCGATGAACCTGCGAACCCACGGCCACGGTCAGGGGTACCTCGACGTCAACGGCCTGATCTCGGAGACCGTGGAAAGAGTGGACTACCGCAAGGGAACCTACCGGGCCGACGTCGGGGATTTTTCGCCTGCGGGCGCGGCATTCATGAGCACCATCGACCGCTACGAGCGGCCGTTCGTCGCGGCTGAAGGCGGCCAATACGGCTGGCAGCGACTGGCCGCTGGCGGTACCAGCATGGTCGGCGACGGCAGCCTGACCTACGTGGCGCAATATCAGGGCTATGACGGTCCGTGGGAGCTTCCCGAAGACTTGCAGCATCAGTCGGGCTGGCTGAAGTTCGCGAAACCCCTCGACTTCGCCACCCTCAACCTGTCGGTGTCCGGCTATCACGCGACGTGGCAGCCGACGGAGCAGATCCCGGAGCGGGTCATCGGCAGCAGCGTCTGCGAGGACGCCTTCTGTTCCCTCGATACCACCGCGGTCGGCGAGACCACTCGCTGGATTGCCACGGCCCGGCTGCTCGGTCAGGACTGGCGTGCCACGCTGTATGGCCAGTACTACGACTGGAACATGATCTCCGATGCCACCTACAGCGCGCAGATCAACCAGCTCGATCGCCGCTGGATCACCGGTGGCCGTTACGAGCGCGAGTGGGTGATCGGCGAAGCCGCGGCGCTGACCGCAGGTGCGGAGTTCCGGTACGACGATATCGGTCGCGTGGGTCTGCAGAGTACCGATCGCGGCCAGTTCGTCGATTGGGTGGGCGTGCATGCAGTGAAGGAGGGTTCGGCCTCCGCGTATGCCGAAGGGCACTGGAATCCCACCGAAGCGCTGCGTTTGAGTGCGGGGCTGCGCGCCGACTATTTCGACTTCAATGTGCGCGAGCGGATCGACCTGCCGGATCAGTATGGCGGCAATGCCAGCGACAGCCGGATTTCTCCCAAGGTAGGTGCCGCTTACCGGGTCAACGAAACGGTTGAGCTGTACGCGAACTGGGGCCGCGGCTTTCACTCCAACGACGCGCGCGGCATCGTCAACCCGATCACTCCCGCACCCGGCTTGAGTCCCAGCGTCGGCAAGGAAGGCGGCATCCGCTTTGAAATCGGGGGTGCGAAGCTGACGGCAACGTACTGGTGGCTCGACCTCGACAGCGAGCTCAAGTTCGTGGGCGATTCGAATTCCGTGGAGCCCGGTGCAGCGACCGAGCGCAGAGGCTACGAGCTCACCGCATTCTGGCGTCCTCTACCGACCATCGCGGTCGATGCCGTGTGGACCGGGAGTCGCGGTCGCTATGTGGACAGCCCCGGAGAGGAGTACATCGCCGGCGCGGTTGAAAATGCCGGCGAACTCGGTGTCGCCATGATCGAGGGCCAGTGGGAGTTGAGTGCCCGCATGCGGTACCTCGGCGGCTATCCCCTCATCGAGGACAACAGCGAGCGCGCGGATCCCGAGATGCATGTGAACTTGCGTGCCGCGTGGAAGCCGGGGACCTGGAACGTCTACGGCGAAGTGCTGAACGTCCTCGGCGACGATGCCAAGGACATCACCTACTGGTACGAGAGCTTTGTCGCGGGGTTCGACGCAGCTCCCACCGAAGGCCGCATGAGCCGCGTCGAAGAGCCGCGAACGCTGCGCGTCGGGCTCAAGTACAACTTCTGAACCGCGAGGCAGCGGAGGCAATGGCCACCGCTGCCTCGCGATCGCGAATGTCAACTCAAGCGGCTTCCTTGGCCGCGACGCCCGCGTGATAGGTCGTATACACATAGACCTGCGTCGCGAGCGAGCCCAGGTGCTGTTGCACCAGCGGCTTCACGTCATTCCAGTCGAGACCGCCCACGCCGGTCGCGAGGCGAGGCAGCGCGAGGCTGGTCCACTTCTCGGCGGCCGCGAGTTGTCCCAGCGCCTTCAACGCGTGTCCCACGTACTTCAGCGAGGCGGGCCCGGGGCGACCGCCGGCCGTCGGAGCCGGGGCCTGCGTGAACAGGTTGACGATGACTTTGCCGTCCGCGCCCATCCAGGCCCAGATGCCGCCGGATTCCGGACTCTGTGTCTTTTCGTAGTGGCGAAAGTCCTTGTACATCGCCGGCCATTTTTCGCGCAAGGCAAGCGCAAGCCCCTGATGGAAGTCGTCGTTGGGGCTGACGCCATGGGCAATGACGTTCGCCTTGCTCAACAGGATGTCGCCGCTCACTTCGTGAATCACTCTGAATACTCCTTAGCTCTTGCCTGCCTTCTATTAGACGCGCGGCATGGGCGGTGCAACATACGTAGAAGATGCAGTGACCTGTCGGACCCGCACGGTTCGGCTGCTCGAGCCGGACACCAGTCGCCGATCGCATCGTCCTATAATCCCGCCGCATGAAGAGACTTGCCGCACAGCCCTCAAGCATCGCGGCGCGGGTCATGGCGGCCGTCGTTGGCGGCTATGGACTGGCGTCGCTCATGTCGATCGTCCTGTCGCGCGTGCTGCCGTTGCCGCACGCCTCGGCGGTGATGACCGGCATGCAGCTCAGCTTCCTGTTCTACGCATGCTGCGCGCTGTGGGCGTTCGCTGCACGGACCGCGCGCGCGGCGTGGCTCGGGTTGATCGTGCCGGGCGCGCTTCTCGCCCTCGCGGCCTGGCTGCTCGGACCGGCGCCACTGCCATGAAGGAGACCTTCCGCCAGTCCATGGCGTGGCTCCATACCTGGAGCGGCATCTCCGTGGGGTGGGTGCTGTACTTCATTTTCCTGACCGGCACCGCCGGCTATTTCAGCGCGGAGATCAGCCGCTGGATGCGGCCCGAACTGCCGCTCAGCAGTGCGCCGCTGGAATCGCGCGAGGCCGTCCGCATCGCGCTCGAGCGCCTGCAGCAGGACGCGCCCGACGCCGACCAGTGGACCCTCACGATGCCGGATCGCGTCCAGGAGCCCTTCGTGAGGCTGGCCTGGCGCAAGCCGGGCGTGGACGGTGCCGCGCCGACCACGAGCGTCGCCTATCCCGGCATGCCACTCGGCCCGGCTGGCGAACGAGCCGTCGAGCGCCAGACAGGGGGCGGGACCTGGCTGTACCAGATGCACTACCGCCTCAACTATGTCGACCTGAATACCGGTGCGTGGATCGTCGGGTTCTGTTCGATGTGCATGCTCGTGTCGATCCTGAGCGGCGTCATCACGCACAAGAAGATCTTCAGCGATTTCTTCACGTTCCGCCCGCGACGGGGGCAGCGGTCCTGGCTGGATGCGCACAATGCGCTTGCGGTCGTGGCGCTGCCGTTCCACCTGATGATCACGTACAGCGGCCTCGTGCTGCTCATGATCACTTACATGCCGCTGGTGCTCAGCGCGACCTACGGGCCCGAGATCGACGACCAGATTCCGTTCTTCGATGCCATCAATCCCCGCCTGGCCGAGGAAGGACCCGCGGGCACGCCGGCCGCTCTCACTGCGATCGAGCCCGTGCTTGACGCTGCCGGTCGCGAGCCCGGACTCGGGCGCCTGGTTTCCCTTCGAGCACGGTACGCGGGCGACGCGAATGCGCGCATCACCGTGACGCATCAGTACGAGGCCCCGCTCCGCGGCAATTTCCAGCAGGTCTTCGATGGCGTGTCGGGTGTCCGCATCGACGCCACACCGCAGCGCACCGGGCCGTGGTGGCTCCATGACATGCTGATCGGCCTGCACGAAGGCCGATACGCGGGGCCGGCCTTGCGCTGGCTGTATTTCCTGTCAGGCCTGATCGGCACCGCGATGGTGGCGACGGGGCTGGTGCTGTGGACGGTCAAGCGCCGGGAGCGTAGCGTCGGTGGCAACGAGTCGCTCGGCCTCAGGCTGGTGGAACGGTTGAATGTGGGCACGATCGTCGGCCTGCCCATCGGCATCGCCGCGTATTTCCTAGCGAACCGGCTGATCCCTGCGGGCCTGGACGGACGGGGCGGGTGGGAAGCCCATGTGCTGTTCGTCGTATGGGCGGGGACGCTCTGTTATGCAGCACTGCGTCCTGTCGGTCGCGCGTGGATCGAGCTGTGCGGACTGGCTGCGGTCCTGTGTGCATTGCTGCCGCTGGTGAACTTGGCGACAACGGACCGGCATCTCGGCGTGACGATTCCCTACGACCATTGGCGCGGCGAGTGGGGACTCGCGGGGTTCGACCTGACGATGCTGGCGTTGGCGCTGGTGTTTGCCGGGCTTGCCATGGCAGTCCGGCGGCGTGTCGGCCAGCGGTCGCAGCAGGATGCGCCGTTCCCCGGTGAGCTGGCGCCGGAGGTCGAGTGATGGTCCCTGCGGCGCTGCTCGCTTATTCGGGTCTGACGGCCGTGTGCTTCGCCATGAATCGTCACCACCGCCAGTTGTGGCACCGGCCCACGACCGCACGACGGTCGTGGCTGCTGCGACTGGTTGGAGCCTGCTTGCTCGTCGCATCGCTGCTGGCCGCCACGATGATGGCCGGCGTGCCGAGAGGGATCGTGGCCTGGTTCGGCGTCCTGCCCCTGGCGGCACTGACGCTGATCGTGCTGCTGCCGTTCTCACCGCGGACTGCCGGCATCCTGGCCCTGCTGGCGCCGGTCTCGGCGCTGCTGCTGCTCTGACATGCCCGGTCGCAGCTCTGCGTTGCCGACACCTGCGGAGATCGATGCGCTTTACCGGGCGGAGTCGAGGCGGGTCCTTGCAACGCTGATTCGCGTGCTGGGCGATTTCGACCTCGCCGAGGAGGCGCTGCACGATGCATTCCGCGCCGCCGTCGAGCAGTGGCCGGCTGAAGGGATGCCGGCAAACCCGCGCGCGTGGCTCGTGTCGGCCGGGCGCTTCAAGGCCATCGACGGCATCCGCAGGCGGGCGCGCTTCGAGGCTGCCGAGGCCGAGATTGCCGATCGGCTTTATGCCACCAACGAGGCAGAGGCGCCCTGGCAGGAAGGAGATCTGGAAGACGACCGGCTACGGCTGATCTTCACGTGCTGCCATCCTGCATTGCCGCCGGAAGCGCGCATCGCGCTGACGCTGCGTGAGGTCTGCGGGCTGACCACTGAAGAGATTGCCCGAGCCTACCTGACGACACCGCCCACGCTCGCCCAGCGCATCGTGCGGGCCAAGGGCAAGATCAAGGCGGCGGGGATTCCCTACGAGGTGCCGCCTCGCGATGCGCTCGCGGAGCGCTTGGGCAGCGTGCTGCACGTCATCTACCTCGTCTTCAACGAAGGCTACGCAGCGTCCTCCGGCACGTCCCTGACGCGTCACGACCTGTCTGCCGAGGCCATTCGCCTCGGTCGGCTGCTGGTGGAGCTGCTGCCCGAGCCCGAGGCCATGGGGCTCCTCGCGTTGATGTTGCTGCATGAGTCACGCCGGCTCGCCCGCGTGTCGGCCGAGGGCGACCTTGTGCTGCTCGATGCCCAGGACCGGTCGCGATGGGATCAGGCGCTGATTGCCGAAGGCGTGGCGCTCGTGACCGAGGCATTGTCGTCGCGCAGGATCGGTCCGTACGCGCTGCAGGCGGCGATCGCGGCAGTCCATGCCAGTGCCCCGACGGCCGCGGAGACCGATTGGGCAGAGGTCGTCGGCCTGTACGATGTGCTGGCCCGGGTCGAACCTTCGCCGGTCATCGAACTGAATCGCGCCGTCGCGGTGGCCATGCGCGACGGGCCCGAGGCGGGGCTGGCGCTCGTCGATGGCTTGCTGGCGCGGGGCGACCTCGCGGAATACCACCTGACGCACGCGGCCCGCGCCGACCTGTGCCGGCGCCTGGGTCGTCGCGAAGAGGCCCGGGAGGCCTATCAGCGTGCCCTGGCACTGACGCAGCTCGAACCGGAGCGCCGCTTCCTGCTCGGGCGATTGCGCGAGCTGGGGGCCTGAAGGCATGTCGAATCGCACGGCTGTCGCTCGACTACGGTTTGGGGACGACATCATCCAGGAGGAGCGGAGGCCGCAATGAAGTATCTGTGTCTCGTCTATTACCGCGAAAGCGACATCGAAGAGATGGGGCAGCGCCAGTGGGACGCCCTCAATGTCGAGTGCATGACCTGCGGCGAGGGGCTGCGCGCCAGCGGGCACATGCTTGACGGGAACGCACTGGAACCGACGTCGACCGCGACGACCGTGCGCGTCCGCGACGGCAAGCTCTCCATCACCGACGGTCCGTTTGCCGAGACGAAGGAGCAGCTCGCCGGGTTCTACCTGATCGAAGCACGCGACCTGAACGAGGCCATCCGCGTGGCGGGAAAGATCCCGCCTGCGAGGTTCGGCAGCATCGAGGTGCGGCCCGTCAGGGAGCTGCGCAGCGATGGCAACAGCGGGCCCGGCATGACGGCGTAGCTTCGCCGGCGGCCCGTCGCTCCCCGATGCCGGGGGACCCGTATACTGGCCGCGTCCGTGGAATCCGGGATACGGCGCCTTGAAGAAGCTCTTGATCCTCGTGCACCGCTATGTCGGCATCGTGCTGTCGCTGTTGATGGTGGCGTGGTGCCTGTCCGGCTTCGTGATGATGTATGTCGGCTACCCTGACCTCGGTGAGCAGGAGCGCGTGGCCGGCCTTGCGGAACTCGATCTGCAGGACTGCTGTGACATCGAGCGGGTACTGGCGAGCGTCGGCGAGGTCCCGCTGCAGGGCTTTGCCGTGGAAATGCTGGCTGGCCAGCCGGTGCTCAGGTACCGCGACGGCTTCAACAGCGGCATCGTGGCGCTCGATACGGGTGACATCGTGCGCGGTGTCGGCGACGCCGACGCACTCGCCATCGCGACCGACTATCTGCGTGCCGCGTCGTTGCCGGGCACGCCAGCGTTGCTCGGTAGCGTCGACATCGACCAATGGACGGTCAGCGATGCCTACGATGCCGACCGGCCCCTGTACAGGATTGCACTCGGCGACGCTGCCGGCACGCAGCTGTACATCTCGAGTACCCGCGGCGAAGTGGTGCTCGACACGACGGCCCGCGAGAGGGTCTGGAACTGGTTCGGCGCCGTGACCCACTGGCTGTATCCGAGACTGCTAAGGCAACACGCCGCCGCGTGGTCGCAGGTCGTGGTCTGGACGTCGCTCGTGGGCACGTTTCTCACGCTCACCGGCCTGTGGCTCGGCATCATGCAGGTCCGCGCAGGTCGCACGCGCGCGTTCTCCCCGTACAAGGGCTGGAACCTGTGGCACCACGTCTCGGGAGTCGTCTTCGGCGTCCTGCTGCTGACCTGGGTGGGCAGCGGCCTGCTGTCGATGAATCCCTGGGGGCTGCTCGAAGGCACGGGCGGGCGCGCCGAGAGCGATCGCCTGCGGGGGGTCGACTTTACGGGACGTGAGGCCGTCGCGGCGATCCAGCGCTTTGCGGCCCACAGCGGCGACTTTCCGGGCGTCCAGCGCATCGTCGCGGCGCCCTTTGCCGGGCAGCGCTATCTGGCGGTACACGCGAGGTCGGGCGTGACGCGCATCGACGCCGCGACGCTGGCGCCTGCGCCGCTGGCCGAGCAGGGGTTGCAGCAGGGCGCTGCATTGCTGCAGCCGGAATCCGCCATTGCAAGCAGCGAACTGCTCACGGAAGGCGATGCCTATTATTACGACGATCACGATGGCAGGCGGAGCTATCCTGTCTACCGAGTCATCCTCGCGGATCCCGGGCGGACGCGGTACTACATCAATCCCGTCGATGGCCGCCTGCTGCAGAAGACCGATCGGGATGCGCGCTGGTATCGCTGGCTGTTCCAGGCATTGCATCGGTGGGACTTCGCGTCCGCGCTGCAGCGCCGGCCGTGGTGGGACCTCGTCGTGCTGACGCTCATGCTGGGCGTCACGGCGGTCAGCGTGACGGGGCTCTATCTCGGGTGCCGACGCCTCAAGCCCCGCTCAAGCGCTACCCCGCTTCACCCTCGCTGACCACGTCCCGGAACTGCGCGATGGCCCAGTCGAGGTCTTCCCGCGTGACGACGAGCGGCGGTGCGAGGCGGATGACAGTGTGGTGGGTTTCCTTGGTGAGGATGCCGCGATCGAGCAGCCGTTCCGCGATGGTGCGCGCACCGATTCTCCGGGGATCGAACTCCACGCCTACCCACAGCCCCTTGCCGCGTACGTCGCGGATCAGCGGGCTTGAGATCGTCTTGAGTTCGTGGAGCAGGTGCTCGCCCAGCTCGGCGCTGCGTTCGGTGAGGCGTTCTTCGATCAATGTATCGAGCGCTTCGAGGCCGATCGCGGCGGCGAGCGGATTCCCGCCGAACGTGCTGCCATGGTCGCCGGGCCGGAAGACACTCATGACGTCGCGGCGCGCCAGGAACAGGGAAACCGGCAGCAGCCCACCCCCCAACGCCTTGCCCAGGATCAGCCCGTCGGGAACGACGTTCTCATGCTGGCAGGCGAGCAAGCGTCCCGTGCGGCCAAGGCCGGTCTGTATTTCATCCGCGAGCAACAATACGTTGCGCTCGCGACACAGCGCTGCACAGGCGGCGAGATACCCTTGCGGCGGCACCCGGATGCCGGCTTCGCCCTGCATGGGTTCCAGCAGGAAGGCGGCCGTGGCGGGCGTGATCGCAGAGCGCAGTGCGTTCGCATCGCCGAAGGGAACGACCTTTACCCCGGGCATGAACGGCCCGAATCCCTCGCGGTACTGAGGCTCGGTCGACAGCGCGATGGCGCCGAGCGTGCGGCCGTGGAAATTGCCCTCGCACACGATGATCTCGGCGCAGTCGGCCGCCACTCCCTTGACCTGGTACGCCCATTTGCGGGCTGCCTTCAGCGCCGTTTCCACCGCTTCCGCGCCCGTGTTCATCGGCAGCGCCATGTCCATGCCGGTCAGGTCGCACGCGCGTTTCAGGAAGGGCCCGAGCAGTGGGCTGCGAAAGGCTCGCGACACGATTCCAAGGTGCCCGGCCTGTTCGCGCAGCGTGCGCACGAGTCGCGGATGACAGTGACCGTGGCTCACGGCAGAGTACGCGCTCATCATGTCGAGATAGCGCTTGCCCGCTCCATCCCAGACATGCGCCCCCTCGCCGCGCACCAGGTCGACAGGCAAGGGGTCGTAGTTGCGCGCGCAGTACTGGTCTTCGAAGGCGGTGGTCATGGAAGGCGAGGGGCGACGAGGCCGGTCAGTCGTTGCGCGATGGTAGCGACCCGGTTGGCGCGATGCCAGCGACCTCCGACGACCCGCTTGCCTGAAAAGCAGCCGGCCGCAGCTGCCCTGCCCACGGCACTGACCCGGGCTGGGCAACATGCGGGACACCGGCTACGCTCGCGGCCTGCCATCCCGAGGTGAGAGCGTCAGTGACCGACTTCAGACCGCCCGTGCCCGAATCCATTGTCATTCCCGGCCCCGCGGGGCCGCTGGAAGCGTTGCTCGAAGTTCCCGAGGGAGCATCGGGTACAACGGTTGCCGTCGTGTGTCATCCGCATCCGCAACATGGCGGCACGATGCAGAACAAGGTGGTGCATATGCTGGCCCGGACATTCCAGGAGCAGCGTGTCCCCACGATTCGGTTCAACTATCGCGGCGTGGGCAAGAGCGCCGGTACGTATGACGAAGGCAGGGGCGAAACCGACGATGCGGTGGCGGTCCTCGATTTCGCAAAGGCGCGCTGGCCAGGTGCGGCGCTGTGGCTGGGGGGCTTCTCGTTTGGCGGGGCCGTGGCTTTCCGTGCGGCCACCCGCCGCCCCGTGGCGCGGCTGGTCATGGCGGCACCCGCCGTCCAGCGGGTCGATGCGGTCGATCCCGGGCAGATTCCCGCGTGTCCGTGGATCGTCGTCCAGGGCGACCAGGATGAAGTCATCGCGCCGGAGCGCGTGACGGAGTGGGTTGCAGCGCTGCCACGCAAGCCGCACTTCGTCATGCTGCCCGGCGTCGGTCATTTCTTTCACGGGCGCCTCGACGACCTCAGGAGCACCGTTCGGACCTGGCTGGAGACGACATGATCGGCGGACTGAAGAAGTGGGTGGCGACCAACCTCAAGACTGCGTCTGAATCGCATTCTCTCGCGCGCAACGACGTCGAGCTGGCGCTGGCCGCGTTGCTCGTCGAGCTCGCGCGAGCGGACTTTGCGGAGAATCCCGAGGAGTTTGCGGAGATCCGCGACCTGCTGGCGCGCTACCTCAAGGCGCCGGAGCGCGTCGATGCGCTCCTCAAGGAAGCCGGGCACCGTGCCGACCGGGCCGTGTCCCTGCACGAATTCACCCGTGAGCTCAATGCCGAACTCAGCGAACCCCAGAAGCTCGAAGTGGTGGAAATGCTGTGGCGGGTGAGCTTCGCCGACGGACGCATCGATGCCCACGAAGGACACCTGGTCAGGAAGGTCGCGGGGTTACTGCACGTGAGGGAGCGGGATCTGGTCCGGCTCAAGATCAAGGTCCAGGACGGCAACCCGCCCTGACACTGCGCTGCGACGTTGCATCGGCAGCGCGGGTCCGAAATCGCCGGAGCGATGCCGCTCCGGCGTTCGGCAGGGAACAGCGCTCCCTTAATTCACGAATTCCTTCAAGCCCTTGAGAGCGGCTGCACGGACCTTCTTGCTGGCCGGCTTGGCCTTGAACATCGTCTTCTCGCCCGTGAAAGGATTGATGCCTTCACGTGCCTTGGTGGCAGGCTTCTTCACAACCTTGAGCTTCAGCAAGCCAGGGAGCGTGAACAGGCCGGCACCGCGCAGGCTCTTCTTGATGACGCCGTTCAGCGACGAGAACACTTCGCCAACCTGCTTCTTCGACAGGCCGGTGTCCTTGGAAATCTGCGCCAGAATCTCTGACTTCGTAGGTGCCGCATTCTTTTTCGCCATCGTTAGTCTCCTGGTTTTGGCTGATGTGCGTTGCTGATGTGCGTAGCAGATGCTAGAAACAGCGCCGCATTTTTAGGTCGCGCTGGAAAATAGCACAAGATCCGCCGTCATTTAAGCAGTCCTGAAACAAAATTTCCTACTATTTTTGCAGGAATTCTCCGCATGGCAGTTGCTACTCTGCGAAAAACTCGCGTTGAAACGTCGCCGCGAAGGGCTGCGACTCGCCAACGGGCGTTGCCTTGATGTCGAAAACCAGCACCTCGCTGCCGGCGATCGACACCTCGCCGATGTAAGAGATCGACGTGCCCTCCGTGATGCGGCGAATCCCTACGTCGTTGATCTGGCCCGTGAGACTGCGGGTGTGGACCGACACCGAGGCTTCCACCGGTTGCGCGGCAACCCCATCGGCGTCGCGATGCAGGAGGGCAACGTTCAGCAGGACGCGCTTCGTGCTGCGCTCGATGCCATGGCGGCTCGCAATCTCGGGCGATAGCTGGTCAGTTCTGATGCCGTTGAAGTGCAGCTCATAATTGCCGAACTTTTCGAAGGATTCCGCACTCGGCTGGGCAGGTTGCGGAGGCGACTCGACGCCGGCGGTATCGCAGCCGGCCGCAAGCAGTGAACAACCGAGCAGCGTGAGCAGGGGAAGGCGAGGGGCTCGCAACGTCATGGCAGGGTTCTCCTGGTTGCCGCGATGTCTTGCCGCCGGGGACGCGG
The DNA here is from genome assembly GCA_903898785.1 of uncultured Pseudomonadota bacterium. Lineage (GTDB taxonomy): Bacteria > Pseudomonadota > Gammaproteobacteria > Steroidobacterales > Steroidobacteraceae > CAIUGU01. The sequence continues at coordinate 14,452 of CAIUGU010000133.1, forward strand.
TCCAAGGTTCCGCGTAGTCGGGCGGGACTGACGCTTCACTGCACTGATGCAGCGCACTTCGCGGTCTGCACTCGTCAGGTAATGAGGATCTGCAAAGCCTGCAAGGCGATCAGCACGAAGACGGCGGACAGGTCGAGCCCGGCGAGCGGCGGGATCAACCGCCTTACCGGTCGCAGCAGCGGTTCGCACAGGCTGGCCAGCAGGCTCGCCGACGGGCTGTAGGTCCCCGGGGCGACCCAGCCCAGGATCACGTACACGAGGATCGCGAACCAGTAGAACTGCAACACGGTAATGGCGAGCGACAGCAACGCCGACTGGATCAGCGCCGCAGGCTGTGACAGGCCAAAGCCCATCAGCAGGAATACGATGGCCGTCGTCACCAGCTGCACCAGGACCAGCGCGACCAGCGATGCCGTATCGATGCGGCCTGCCGGTGGAATCACCCGTCGCAGCGGCAGCACGAGCGGATTCGTGAGCCTGATGACCGCCTGGGACAGCGGATTGCGGGCATCGGCCCTGACGAGCGGCAGCAGGAAACGCAGCAGGAACACGGTCACCAGCAGGACCTGCAGGACCGAGCGGACGATGAAGATCAGCGCATCCATGGGAGCCTCGGGTTCCTATTGCCTGCCGAGCTGTTCGGCCATTTCGGCAGAACGATGCGCTGCAGCGGCGATGGCCTGGCTGAACAGACGGCGCACGTCATGCGATTCGAGATGCTTGAGCGCGGCTTCCGTGGTGCCCCCCTTGGACGTCACCTGCTTGCGCAGGTCGGCCGGGGAGTCGGCGCTGTCGCGCGCCATGCAACCGGAGCCGTACGCGGTCTCGATCGCCAGGCGACGGCTCACGTCGGCCGCGAGGCCAAGCTCGATGCCTGCCGCTTCCAGCATTTCCACCAGCAGGAAGAAATAAGCGGGACCGCTGCCGGAAACGGCGGTTACCGCGTCCATCTGCGACTCCTCCTGCACCCAGACCGTGACGCCGACTGCCCCGAGGATTTCCGCGGCGAGCGAGCGTGACGCTGCCGGTACGGCGGACGCTGCATAGAGCCCCGTTACGCCGCAATTCTGCAGCGCCGGGCGGTTGGGCATCGCGCGTACCACCGGGATCCCACCGAGCCACCGTTCGATGTCCGAGCCGCGGATGCCGGCTGCAATGGAAATGACGAGGGGGCGCTTGGCCTGCAGTGCACCGGCCAGGCTCGCGGCAACGTTTCGCAGGTCCTGGGGCTTGACGGCCAGGATGACGACGTCCGCCTCCCTTGCCACGACAAGGTTGTCCGGAGTCGTCAGCACGCCGAGTTGCGCGGCCAGCGAATCGAGCTGTGCAGCGACCGGATCGGAGATGAGAATCTGGTGCGCTGCGAGTCCGCGCGCAATCAGGCCTCCCGCCAGGCTTCTCGCCATGTTGCCGCCGCCAATGAAGCCGATCGTTTCGCGCATGAGGATTCCGGGTGGGTCGGTAGGCCGTGCGCGCGGCGTGCCTGCCGCGCAAGGGACGTATTCTAGTGCCGTTCGCCGAAAATCGCTGTGCCCACGCGGACCAGCGTTGACCCGGCCGCGATCGCCGGTTCGAAATCGCCGCTCATGCCCATGGACAGGGAATCGATATCGATGCCCTTGGTACGCAGGCGGCTCGCAAGATCGGCCAGTGCGATGAAATCCTGCTTCACCGCCGCCGGCTCGCGGGCGGGAGGAATGCACATGAGTCCCCGCAGCTTGAGTCGAGGGAGGCCGAGGATGTGCCGTGCCAGGGCCTCGACTTCTTCGGGGGGGATGCCCGCCTTCTG
>CAIUGU010000134.1 GCA_903898785.1 uncultured Pseudomonadota bacterium
CCGATCTGATAGCGGGTGACATGGTTGCGGCTGACGGCGACCCGACTCGCACGGACCTCGATGGTCGGCATCGCTGTGCCGGCCGGCGACAGCAACGGCTTCTTGCCGAACAAGGCCTGCGGATAAGCCGCGAGCGTCGAGGGAAGCGTCTTGAAATCGAGGCGAACGATCCGCGGCACCAGGATTCCTTTGCCCTTACGGAGCGACGCGGTCGATGACGATGCTGACCGAGCCCGTGCCCGGCTGCACGACGTAGTCGGCCTCACCGTAGAAATCGCCGGGCTGCGCCTGCGGGTTGCCGCTCAGGGACAGCCGCGCCACGACCTGCACCTTGGGCACGGAACTGAGGCCACGTCCGGCGATCATCGCATTGGCGTCGCTCAACGTCACGGTGGTCGGCAACTGGTCCGACGTCAGGCGCACGACGGCCAGCGGCGCACCGGCACCCACCGTGCGCGCCAGCACGAACAGCGTCAGCGACGACTTTACCTGTGCCGCGATGGCCGGGGCCATGCTCACCGCCACATTCACTGCCACGGGACTCGCAGGCGCCGCGGGCTGGGTGGGCGCGGCTCCCGAACCCAGCTGCGCATTGATATCGGCAATCTGCGCCTGAAGCACGCTGCGCACCGACTCGGGCGGATCCTGGTCGAGCAGCGCCTGCATGCGATCGCGCGCCACGTCGAGCTTACCGGCGCTGAGCGCGGCGAGGCTGCCGTACCATAGCGCCCGGGGCTCGCGCGGCGACATCACCAGCGCGGCTTCGATGAGCTCGCCGGCACGGCCATTCAGGGAGGCCTCATCCGTCAGTACCAGCGCTTCCGCGAGCCCGGTCAGCGCCGACACGTTCTCGCCCTTGGTGAGGTCATAGGCCTGTTGATACGCATCGACGGCGCGCGGATAGCGCCCCATCATCACGAACGAGCGGCCGAGCATCACCCAGCCTTCCGCATCGTTCGGCTCGCGCTTCAGCCGCTCCTCGAGCTGGGTGACCATCCCCTCGATCTCGGGATTCGCCGAGGCGGTCGCCGCAGGCGGTTGTTCGCCCCACTGCTGGGTCGAGACCTGGGAATACATCAACGCGGCAAACAACGGCAACGCCACTGCGGTCGCGATGGCGGCCCATCTGGCGGGTTTGTCGTCGGGTCCGGCGCCGGACTTGAGCAGCGGGCGCACCACGAACGCGATCGCCACGGCAGCCATGACGACGCAAGCAACAATGAATGCAATCACACCTTGCCTGCCTCTGGGTTGGACGTGTCATCAGCCGTGTCGTCCATCTCGCCCTTCGATCTGCGCGCGATGACGACGGCAGCAGAAGCAAGTCCGATCAGCAGCAGCAGACCCGGGGCAGCCCACAGCAGCCAGGTCTTCGGGTTGACGGGAGGATTATAGAGAATGAAATCGCCGTATCGTGCGGTCATGAAGTCCATGATCTCCGCATCCGTGCGGCCGGCGCCGATCTGTTCGCGCAGCTCGCGGCGCAGGTCGGCCGCGATGCCGACGGGCGAATCGGCGATCGCCTGGTTCTGGCACATCGGGCAGCGCAGCAGCCTGGTCAGGTTCTCGTAGCGGGCCTGCAGCGCTGGGTCCTGGAACGCAAGTTCGGAATCGAACGCGACGGCCGGCCGGACCAGGCACAGCATCGCGAACAGCATGGCGACCAGGAGCTTCATGATGTCCTGCCCTGCCGTGCGGACTGGATACGCGGCAGGAACTCCTTCTCC
>CAIUGU010000135.1 GCA_903898785.1 uncultured Pseudomonadota bacterium
GCTCGCGGACCAATCGGACGGCCCGCTCTCGAACCTCAGGACTAAATCGATGTGCTCGGGATTTCGCCATGACTCCTAGTTCTCACAAAGTGGAGCCTCCTGTAATCCCGGAGCGGTTCAATGCATCACAGCATGGCGCGCGCCGGGCCAGGCAACAATGCCCGACTCGACTCACGAGGACCTGACCTGCGTCATGTGCTTCCTGAGATATCCAGCCATCTCCGACATCATGACCGCAGTGTTTCCGTCCATGACCGGCGCAAGCAACGCATCCGGCATGATGAGCCGCATGTTCGCAGCGTCCTGCAGACCGAAATATTTGATATAGGCCCAGACGCGGGTGATGATCTCGGTGGAAGAGAGCGGGGTGGCACCGACGATCATGCGGAGCGCCGGCGATAGCGCATACAGGGGTTGCAGTTCTTCCTCATCCGCGTCGCCGCTGTCCGGCGCATCCTCGTCCGAGGCTTCGTCGGGCGCGTCTTCAGCCTCGGACGACCCCCAGTTCGCCGCCGCGCCAAGCATGGCATCCCACGACTCGAACGCTTTCCACGTTTCCCCGCCCGCCCCGTGGTTCCAAAACGGCACGTCACGACTGGCCTCGACGACCGGCATGTTGACCTCGAGAATCGCATCGAGCAGCGCCAGATACGCGCCGGCTCCAGCGGGTACATACTCATCAAGCGTCGTATACTGCTCACCCGACTTATCGTAGCTCAGCGTCAGTCGCCAGAGATACGGGGTCAGCTGTTCGAGCTCATGTGAGATGAGTGGGCTGAACGGTGCACCGATCGACAGGTCATCGCCATCATTTCCCGCTGCGCAATAGCAGCCATTCTTGTCGACGGCGACGACAGACCCGACACGTTCCGCCACCACGATGAGTGGATGGAACCAGAGCGTGTTCTTCATCTCGGGCCGTGTCGGGAAGAACGTCAGCACCGGAATCACTTTGAACGCCCGGATGCGTGCGGCGATCAACGCGACTTCCGACGCCGTCAGGCGCCGTGCGGCAGCCATGACGTCCACGACGTCCGAGGGATGAACCAGCATGGTCGGGATGTCGGCGTACGGGTCATCCGTATCGTCCTCCCACCGCTCGCTCCCGCTCCACCAGTTTTCCCTCCACTGCTCGTTGGCGGAGGCGGAGACGACAGGTTCCGCCTCTGCCGGTGCGTCTTCTTCATCCTCTGCCTCTTCTTCACCTGACGGCACTCCCAGATTCCGCAGAATCCGGCCGATATCGTCGACTTCCCGCGTGGCCAGACTCTGCAGAATCTTGTCGACGTCGTCGAGTTGTTCGTCCGAGTCGTCGCGATCGTCGGGCGCACTCTCGGCTACCGAGTCCTCGACCGAAAAATAGTTGGCAACCCAGACGACTGACGCATCCTCAGGCCTGCTCACACGCACCATACTGTCATCCGAGACGGATGCCATCAGTGTGCCGTCTACGGTGAATGCAATCTCATTGACCGCATTCAGATGTCCGGTAAGCCGATCGAATCGATGATCGTCGGGCATATCATCTGGTGAGAAATCCCACAACACCACCGACGAGCTCTCCGATCCGATGACCGCCAACTGCCCCAGGAACGCTACGCTATAGAGGGTCCCGATATCGTTAAGTAGGTCACTACGTGCTTCGGACAATGAGTAGCGTTTCGCCCATGACGAGGTCTCGAGGATCTCTGCCATCGCGCACTCGCCGCAGACCGCGAGCAGCGTCCCGTCTTCGTTGAATGACACGCAACGAATCCCATTGCTGACATCAAGCTGTTGCCGCAAAGCACCGCTTGTCGCGTCCCAAATGCAGAGCTTCCCATCATCGTCGCCGCTGGCAATCCATCGGCCATCAGGGCTGCATGCAACGCTTCGTACCTCAGCTTCATGTCCGAGGAGGGATCGAACCAGGGAGAGACCGTTGACCTCCCAGATACAAACAGCCTTATCTGCGGATCCGCTTACGATTCGCAGGGCATCGGGGCTGAACGCCAACCCATACACAGAGCCCTCGTGGGCTCGCACGGTTCCGCTCGCTCCACCGGTTTCGGCATCCCAGAGACGGACCGTCATATCGTCTGACGCACTGGCGAGCCATCGTCCGTCGGGGCTGAATCGCACGCGGCGGACCCAGTCTTCATGGCCGGTGAGTGTGGTGAGCAAGGCACCGCCCCCCGCGTCTGCTAGTTGAATCGTGTTGTCGGACGATCCGGTCGCGAGCCGAGTACCGTCAGGACTGAACGCGACTGTGTTAACAAAGCCATGCGCCCCCCAGTCCGGATACAGGACCTTGTCGCCATCAGCGTCATCGCGGTCATCGACCTCTCCTAAGCGATCCTCGGCGTCTGTCTCGCTGCCGTCAGATCTGCGAACGGCCGCCGCGAGTGTCTGCGTCCGTTCGACATTGAGCTTGGTCCGCATCGCACCCTGATACGCCTCGTGCTGTATCGCATCGAAGAGATCGGCGTGACCGCCTGGCGATCCCTGACAGGGCTCCGCCAATACAGCGATGTCGGCGCCAGCCTCGAGAAGCAGGTCCACAATATCCCAGTGCTGATTCAGCACGGCATCGCGAAGCGGTGTGCCACCAGCGATCCCGCTATATGGGTTCGCTGCCATGACGCGCGTATCAACGGGCGAACCTCGCTCGAGGAGCAGCGCCACGCAAGACGTGTGGCCATTCGTGGAAGCGAGGCTCAGCTGTGTAAAACCATCCCGTGCAACGATCTCGATAGCGGCACCGGCATCGAGCAGCACCTCCAGCAGAGCGACTTTGCCATCCCACGCGGCGAAGTGCGTCGCCGAATATGCGTCCGGTGAGGTATCGCATACATCCACCTCAATGTCAGCAGCAGCGAGAATGCTTTGCACCTCCGCCACCGTGGCCGTGCCGGCGACCGCCGAGATAAGCGTGGGCCGCCCCTGCACGACGTGAACCGTAGCGCCGGCCGGAATGAGGTTTGCCTGTTGTGCGAGAGCAACCAGGAAGGCGGACAGATCGAGGCCACCACCGTCTGGTTTCTCATCGGGCTCGGACTCGTGGCGCACAACTCCCGAAGGCAACGACATGCTGTCCGGATGGCGCGCGGGTGTCCTGCCGTCCAGGCGAATCGTGTCGTCGATGTCAGTGGCCTCGAGGACATCCTGCAGCACACGCAGCCCATCATGCCCTTCGGTTATCAGCACCTCGAGTGCCGCCCTTACGCGTAACACGACTTGGCTGCCGCGTCGCCGCACCCCGAACCAGCTCAGGAGTTCGCGAATCGTCAGGGATGCGCTGCCGCCCGATAACAGGCGTTCCGCAAGCGCGCGGAGTTCCGGCGGAATGTCCCTCGTGGAAGTATTGCTGACAGGTTTCACTTGAGCCTCGAGCGAGAGAGGTGACGCTGGACGGACAGGCCGCTCGCGTGCGGTGCGGTCCTCCGCTGGCGGAACGACCATGGCCCGCGCGACGCGTACGGGCTCGGCCAGGATGCGCAGATACTCGGCCACGACGAGACTCACGCGTGCGGGATCCGAGCGCACATCGTCGATGGTAATGAGCGGACTCCACAAGGTGCACCCGGTCGCATTCGAACCTGCTTCGCTGCGCTCCAGTCGCGCCAGATATGTTTGCGCGCGCATCAGTCGTCCGCGACGGTCGCGCACAAGTCCCGTGTGCAGTTCCGGGTTGGCCAAGAGTGTTTCCTGCTGCACCCATCCGTATGTTTCCAGAATGGATTGCTCGTTCACCATCCGGGCGATACTGCGGTCGTTCGTGGACGCCCACAGCGCCATGACGGCCTGCGAGGGTGCGACACCCACGTCGGCGTCGATCCCATTGGTCCACTTCGCGCCGTTCTTCGAGAGCTGCACGCCGATATGCAGGCCGTCGCCGAGAAAGTCCCGTCCATCAACGGGACTGATTCGGGCCCAATACGTGTAGCTCAGTTTCCCCTGCTGGAATTGGCTGGGGTTGTTTTTCCATGGCTCGGGCCCGAGCGCGATCCTCGAGAGATCGGCCAGCCACGCGGTTACCTCCGCCCAGAGCTTTTGGTGGCGGCCGGTGCGACTGTCCGATGCCGCCGTCTCTCCTTTCTCGACCGTTGCATCACTGATCGTATTTAGATGCTCCCACCACCAGACCTGTGGCAGCGGGAGATCCACCGTCGACCAGTCAATGGCGTCATCGGGAGCCCGCCGTACGATCGGCAGAATACGCGGGACGGACACTGCGGCTGTTTCGTCAACGACGGGGGGTAGCGCGGCACCCGACGTCTTGGGCTGCGGCAATGTTTCCGTCGCCGTTGCCGCTGCCATCGTCGTCGCGAAATTCTGCACCAAGCGCTGACAGACAGCTTCCAAGCGGCCACCGAAGGCGTCAAGCCATTGAATCGTCGCGAAATGATACGCCCATTCGTCGGTCAGTTCGGCCTCTTCAATCCGCAACGGGATGATCGTCAATCGGCGGGACATCGCCAAGGCTAATTCCTTGGCGACCTCCGGGGATGACATCGACCGCTCCGAGACCACAATGACCATGACGGTACTCTCGCGGATCGCGCGCACGATTGCCGCCGCCCACCGCTCGCCCGGCAGGATATCTTCCGGTGCTTTCCAGCAGCGCACACCGCCCGCCTCGAGCGTGCGTTTGATGATCAATGCGCTGGGAAGGTCAGCGTTGGAGTAGCTGAGAAAAATCATGGAGTGGGACGGTTGTGCGTGGCCCTACGCGGCAGTTGCGGCACCCGGCGTACAGCCTCGCGATCGTATTCCTTCACCGGCTCGGCAAGCCACTTTAGGGTATTCATCGCGCTGTGTAGCGCTGATCAGCCACCTGCAGCGCGCCGCTCTCAACGGCCCACGCAAGCACCGCGAGTAGGCGATCCTTCACGGCGCTGGTCATACGCTGAATGCCGAATACCGCGGCCAGCTCGTCGAGCATGGCGGACTCGGAAATACTGATGCCGCGCTGGGCAAAGAACACGGCGGCGTTCCGAAGCTCTTCGGGGGGAATCTCCTCCAGCGCGCGTTCGCACTCCGGCGGCGTTTTCCGGAAGTCGCGCCAGCCCGCCGCATCTGCGTGAAGCGGCCAGATAAAATCACCGAACGGTCCCCGCCGAATTCTTGCCGGCGGAATGACTTCGATGACCTGGCGGATCCGTTCAGCGCGTACCCGAGCGAGCCCGTACCGTCGCGCGATGATGCGCGCCAGCCGCTCAACCTGCACCGGCCCCTCCGCGGCGGCGACCTGCTCGACGACAGCCATGAGCGCGCCGCGGTTGGACTGCACCGCGGCTTCAAAGCGATCCGTATCACCAAGATCTCCCAAGCGAACCGGATACGGGGTAAAGACCCCGGTGGACCCTGCGTTCCGTGTACTGGCGGGCCCGGCCACCACTGGCGCGGGCGGTTCGGACGGCAATAGCAATGCGGCCAGCGCGTCCTGTAGCTCCTGCTCGACGCTGGGGCGCGCGTTGGCCCCGCGCGGCGTGGGGTCCACACCGGTGGGTGGCGGCACCATGTCTGATGTGGCCGAGCTACCCGACGTACGTCCGGGTGCGGAAGCAGCAGGTGCAGAAGCAGCAGGTGCCGCTTCGATGGACCGGCTCTCACTCGCGCGAAGTGTCTCCTGCATCCGCTGTGCGGTGTCCCGGACCAGCACCACTGCCTCGGCGATCACACGTTCCCTCTCGGCCACCCATTCTGGCATCCAGATGCGGAGGGTCGTCGGCCAGCGCATCAGGTGCTGCAGCACACCGGCGGGTAGCCCGTCTCGGTCCTGGACGGTTCGACGCTGCGCATATCCGAGCCCGTCAAGCAGCACCGCCACGAGTTGCACTTCCGGTGCATCCGGTAGCGCCAGCGCGATGTCAATCCGGAAGCTCGACAACCCGAGATCGGTGGTCACGTGCAAACCGGCAGCGCGCAACGCCGTAGCAATTTCATCACGATGAAAATCTCGTTGCGAGGCCGATGCGCTGACAATCTCGCCGATGCTACGCACACCGTCGCGTGCCAGCGCGAGGTAGGCCCGCAGATGGCGGACCCCGATTCCGCCCACGCCGATGCGCTCGAGGTCGATATCCTCCGGATCGATGGAAGAAAACACAACGACCTCTCGCTTTGCACGCGTGACGGCGACGTTCCAGCGCCGCTCACCGCCAGCTCGGTTCAAGGGTCCGAAGTTCATGGAAAGCATCCCCGACGCATCTCGACCAAATCCGACCGACAGAAAGATGACGTCGCGCTCATCGCCTTGGACGTTCTCGAGATTCTTCACGAAGAGACGACGTTCGGGATCTTCGCTCCGAAGCAGTGCATCTAGGGCTGCGTGCTCCGCCGCATGTGATTCGAGCATCGCCGTGACCAGCGCCTGTTGCTCGGCGTTGAGGGTGACGACTCCCATCGAGGACTGCCGGAGAAGCGGATCATCTAATCGTCTGATGACCTCCGACACGACAGCATGTGCCTCCGCGGCGTTCGTCCGCGTCTTACCACGGTCGAAAATGCCGGCGATCCGGTGCCATCGCACGCCGCATCCGGTAGACGCCTGAGACGGCGCCGGAAACGACGAGAGCCGACCCTCGTAGTAGTGGGCGTTACTAAAGGCGATGAGCGACTCTTCCTGGCTGCGGTAATGCCACGACAACCAGAGGCGAGTGACCCCGGATCCGACACACTCGGACAGGATACTCTCGAGGTCCTCCGTGGTGGCCGTGAGCGCGGAGTCCTCGGGGGCATCCTCGTCCGCCCCACCGCCGAAGAAAGCCGTTGGTGGCATCTGCCGACTGTCGCCAACGATGACGAGCGATTTGCCACGGCCGATCGCGCCAATCGCATCCGCGACCGGCACCTGAGACGCCTCATCGAAGACAACGATATCGAACGGGATTGCCCCCGGTTCGAGAAACTGAGCTACGCTGTCGGGGCTCATCAGAAAGCACGGGGTCAATTCAGCGATCGCCCGCGAGTAGCGCTTCAACAAGGCGCGGATGCCCATCCCGCCGCGCTGTCGTGCGAGTTCGTTGCGGGCAAGTTCTGCAACTTCGCCGTAACGCTCACCATGCTTGAATGGACGCGCCTGCAGCAGCTTGGCGGGCACCACCTCTTGCAGGAGCTGTGCATCCCGGTCGCGCGCGGCGATGAATGTTTCGACGGCACGCCCGTGTTCAATGCCGTCGAAGCTTACCAACAGCGGATGGGCTAAGCGCTCGGTGAGCGCCGAGCGCGCGAGCCCGCGGGCTAAGGCACGGGACGCGTCAGCCGGGAGCATGTCACCGTTGACAAGAGCGCGCCGCAGTTGCGGAAACCCAGCGGCATCGACGGTGTCGAGATGGCGAAGCACCGCACACCAACGTCGTAATCCCAGGAAATTCGCCTGCGCATCTGCTGCCCACGACGCGTGGTGTGTACGGATCATCTCCATGACCGAACGGCCGCTCGCCCATACCTGCTGCTGCTCCGTGCCAATGCACAGAATCGCTACCAGGCGCTCCCACGCATCAATGATGTGGAGCAGGACATCAGCGGGAGGAGCCGCACGACCCGCCAGTTCGGCCCACTCCGCAGGATCTGCCTCGGGTACGTGCCGATTCACGCGCCCGATGACATCCACGGCCTCGGCGACGTGCCTGACCTCTTCAATGGCATTCTCGGCCCACAGAGACCATCCGTTAGGGAGCATGCCTCCCAACTCACGGCGCATGGACTGACTGAGGCCGTCGGCAGCTGCGGCCATCTGTTCGGCAACACGGAGCAATTCAAGGAGGCGCCCGGGGGATTCCGGTGCATCACCCTTGAGATGCGATTGCAGCGGCTCGAGCGCGCGCGCGACCTTGCCGCGGCGAAACAATACAAAGCTGTCGTTTGCCTCTGTCAGACCCGAGCACAGCGTGGAGAGCGGCGCGGAGAAAATGGAATCGTTGAAGACCCGGCGCACCGGATTGGCGGCCGTGAGGAGTGTCCTGCACTCAGCGAGCGCGCGCTCACCTGACTTCAACGTGCCATGCTCACGCAGCTGACGAACCACCTCGCGGGCAACTCGGGGGATGAGCGGATCGATCGAGAGCAGAAGCTCGCGAAAGCTACGCAGGCCGGTAATATCCGGTGCGCTGATGATTGCGCGCTGGATCGTCGGCGCTCCCGCGACCACCGGCTCCAGCGCAGTTCGTAGGTCGGCAATCGCCGCTTTCAGTCCGCTCGCATCCACGCGCATGGCGCTATCCGCGTCGCGCACCAGCCCCCACGGGTGTCCGGACAGCGCTCCGGCCGCCCGCACAATGGCCGGCAGTTCTTCAAGGGCGCGGTGCGCACGCTCGATGGCATCGCTGGCAACCGTGGCCGTTGCATCCAGATGAATCTCCGGTCCGGGGCCAAGGTCCAGCAATCGTTGCCGCGCCGACCAAGCCGATAGCCCAACGGGCCCGGGCTCGTGCAAGGCCGCCACATACTTCTGCAGGTGAAGGCGTCGTTGCTGAAACTGATGGCGGGATGCTTCCCACTTGGGGATATCCGCCGACGACTGGCGTTCAAGCGAGGCGTTGAGTTGCTCCCGCAAGCCCTTCGGTGTTGAACCTTTCCCGTGAATGTCGAGGCAGAAGGGACCAAGGCCGACGGAGGCGAGACGGGCTTTGACGACGTTCAACGCGGCGCGCTTTTCTGCGACGAACAGCACACGCTTTCCCGACGCGAGCGCATTCGCCACAAGGTTGGTGATGGTCTGCGACTTTCCCGTACCGGGTGGCCCCTCCAGCACGAACGAAGCGCCGGCGCCGGCCGCCACAACGGCTTCGAGCTGCGCGCCATCCGCCGGGATGGGGCAGAACACCTCCTGCTGATCGAGCTCCGACAGGGGCGGTGGACTGATCGGATCCTGAAACGTCTCTCCCGCTTTTTCCACCAGATGACGCACCACCGGATTCTGCAGAAAATGCTCCCAGTGGTTGTCGAGGTCCTTCCACATGCGGAATTTGCCGAACTGAAACAGCGCAAGCGTTGCGTCTTCATCGACGCGCATCCGCAAGCCCTGCGCAGCGATTGCCCGACGAATGCCAATCAATGCCTTCGCGACGTCAACACCGCTCGCGTCGGCCTCGAGCAACTCGAGCTCCGGGATCACGAGATTGAACGAGGTCCGGAGCTTGTGCAGCAAACAAAAGTTGTGGACGGTGCTGCCAGTCGGGTCGGCGATCATTTCCATCGGCTTACCCCGACCGACAGTTCTCAAACGGACGGGGAGAAGAAGCAGCGGCGACCGCACTGCCTTCTCCGTCTTCGGATCGAGCCAGTGAACGGAGCCGAGCGCCAAGTGCAGGATGTTCGTCCCATTCTCCTCTTCAGAAAGTCGGGCTTTCTCAATCAGGCTTTTACAACGCCGACGCAAATCATCTTCGTCGCAATTGACGTGAATGAGCCGCTCTCCTCTCAGCAGCTGCAGTCGAACGCTCGTATCGGCATCGGCGGCCGTGCGCGCTCCCTTGGCGCGTTGGAATTCGGTCAATCCGTCGTGCGCAGCCAGTTGTACGGCATCCCCCTGCATCAGCAGATCTTCGAGGACACCGAGGCCTCCGCTGGGCACGAGCACCTCCAGTGCCTGACGTCCTATCTTGAGCTGAAGGAGTGGATTTCGGAGGCTGAGGTCCAGGAGCCCCGCCTTCCAATGTTTCATGCGGGGCGGCGTACGATCAATCGAAGCGGCGCGGCCAACAGCGGCCAAGGGTGGGCGTTCAGGTTCCTCGATCACCTGCGGCGTAATCGACTCGTGCACAATGACCGTGAGCGCCCCATCGCGCATCACGCGTGCCGGAAGCGGATGGATGCCTTCTCTCCGGCACTTGTACACGTCGACGAGCGCGACGAACGCCGATGCATCGAGAAGGCGTTGACGACCTGTCTCCAGCGCGTCGTCAAAGGAAAGCGCGGATCCCGATGTATAGGCTACGGTTTCGATTGGCAGCAACAGACCGGCGTCCTGCAGGGTGACCGCGAGATTCGCGTCACGTGTTGCTGCCTGACGCAGACTACTGTCCTCGCTCAGAAAGCCGGCGTAGGCATGCCCGGTGATGAGCATCAGCACGGGTCGCAAGCCCGCTTGCTCGAGGCAGGCAGCGTAGGTACAGGCAACATCCAGGCAGGTGCCGAACCGCTCCTCGATGACCTGATCGGGCGTCCGAACCTTCTGCCCCGTCATTTCGAAAGACGCCGGCGGATTGATATACCCGATGCCGAGATCGCGCAGTGCCTCATAAATCGCTTTCCCGATCAACCGTGCGCGGTCGGCCCCGATCTGGTAACCCTGCAGGCTCGAATCGCCGGTTTCGCGCTTGAGGATAGCGCCCGCGGCATGGAGCACGGGGAGCACGGCCGGATGATTAGGCAGCACGTGCGCCGCCAGCAACTCGGCCATCTTCGAGTCGTTGAAGAACTCATTGTGGGCGAGCAGCCGCGTGGACGCACTGATTGTGGAAATCACCTCGCCATCGTGTGACAGCGTGACCTGCAGCACGGCCCGGGACGCTTCATCGATTTGCGCCACGACGCCGGGATCGAGCGCCAGCTTTACTTCCGTGAAGTTGAGCGACTGGCCGGGGGCCAGCGCATCGATTGACCATGTCGACGTCGCGACGACGTCATCGAGTGCGTCGCAGCGGAGGGTGATCGACAGCGCCAGTGATTCCAGCAGCGTGTCGGTGTGATTCAACAAGGCAAGCCGACGAACTGCCGGTACCCCGGCACGGACCACCGCGTAATTGATAGCGGGAACGCAGTCGATCCGTATACGAACCCCGGCCGGAGGATCCGATGTCTCGGGTTCGAACGCGTCGTCGCGCGACGCGTCATGCACGTCGTCCGGCGCGTCCTCGCGGTCCGTGTGGCTCGCTAGTTCATCCAATAACCGACGCACGTCAGCAAGGGCGCTATCGACGTCTGGCGCGGCGGCCGGTGTCACCGGTTCGGAGCGCGTCGGTGGAGCAACTGCTTCCAACTCCTCCAGCATGCGACGTTCGAGTTCGGCTAACAGGGGGTCTCGATCAGGCATTTGTTGTCGTTGCGGGCGCGGGGAACGGGAGACAGGGCGGAACGCCCCATTCTACCATACGACCCATCCGTCAAAGATTCGTCAAACGCCCATGGGACTGCGTTTTTACAAAACGACGAAGTCCGCAGCCGTTCCCTCACGACGCGGCTCACGCAGACCGCGATAACAGGCGCGAATGCGTTTGACGGACCTTTGACGCCGCTGAGGTATCGTGCCTGAAGCCCACTCGGGCCTGTTTGACCTGATCCACACTGAAACCCATGGCAAGGAGTATGGCAAATGAAGACACCGGAAGCCGACATGCGTGCCCTCTTGGAATCAACGGGGTTGAATTTTCGCATCGATAATGACGGCGATGCCGTCTGCACCATTGGCGGGCTTGGCCCAAACAAGGATCGGACGCAACTCGTCTTCGTGCGAGCCTTTGTGGACGAATGGGACCAGTACAAGGATCGGGATGTCTTTTCACCATTCGCGCCACTTGCCAGCCTGCCCCGCAACTTCGACCTCTTGCTCAAGCTGTTGGAGATCACGGCGCAGAAGAAGGGCGGCGCCCTGATCCCCCACTCGGCACACCTCGTTTACCGCTTCGATGTTCCGGTGACCGCAAGTGCCGATCATCTGCGGGACACGGTCTTCCTGTGTGCCGATATCGCGGATGAATTGGAGCGAGCCCTGGTTACCACCGACCATTTGTAGCACGAAGGGATACGCGTATGGCCTGCGACGTGCTCCAACGTGCTTTCACATGGAACCGTCGCAGGCCATCCGCAGCAGGTGCGGTACCCGGCGGACGGCTTCGCGATCGTATTCCTTCACGGCGTCACTGAGCTGGGCGTAAGGGATCAGATCAGGATGCTGACGGCGCAGGTCATCACGCACCGTCCCGTGCACCCATCCCGCGAGCCAGCGGTCCGCACACCACCGCTCATGCTCCACGATCGCCAGCTGCTCGATTTCAGGCCCCGTTAACTGGCTCCACCGTGCCGCCACGAGATCCAGCGCCGCAGGAACGGCGACGCGGTCACTGGCCGCGAGATCCACCGGTTCCGTGGTCGATGCCTGCTGCAGCAGGTGGGCAGCGGCCTGAAACGGCAGGTCACCGCTCCGCAGGGCGACGGCGCGCAGTTTGATCAGCACATGGTCGGCCTGCGAGCGATTGAAGGCACGCTCTTCACCGGACAGGTCAGCCCACGGCTGAAACGTGGCTTTTGCGCGGATGCGCCGTGCGCGCTCCGCGTCACCGGCCGCGTCGGCCTTCGTGACCTCAGCGCATTGCCCACTGAACCACTCCTCGTGAATCTGCCGGGCCAGCTGGTCCAGCCGGTACCCGAAGAGCGCATCGACATCCGACGACCACCCATCCAGCGTGAACGGATAGAGCCCGCGTTCGGCCAGCGCCGTCGGGTCGGCGACGCCCAGCGTGATCTTGTTGCTCTCCTGCGGAACCACCGTCCGCACACGACCGGCGAAGTCCGGTGTCGCGATGCCGGCAAACAGGAACGCCTGCACGAAGGCGTCGGCTGATGCTTCGGCACCGGGCACGATCGTCCACGCCGTCGACCGCGGGTGTTCGTGAATCAGATCCCGTACATGCGCCGCCCACTGGGCATCCACGACGTGATACGCGGCGAGATGCACGCACGCCGACAGCCCCGGAATCTCCTGTTGCAATTGCGCGAGATCGGCCAGCGCCGTTGGTCCGACGAGATGCAGGCGCAGCGGCGGGCAGTCGACGAAGTGGCCGATGGCGGCCGCCTGAAGGAGGATGGCCTGGGTGAACCGATCGAGCGCACCCACCACCAGATGGACCTCGGTGGCCGGGATGTCCTGACCGTCAGCGGTCCGTTGCAGCTCCATCGGGATTCGGCGTATCAGGGCACGGGCCGCATTCCGATACCGGTTGAAGGTCCGAATGCGGCGCACCGGGGAACCGGGCAGCCACATTCTCGGGTCTTCGATGACGGCCGCCCGGTGATCGCTGGATAAGTGCGCACGGATATCGACCTCGTGACCGCTCTGGTGCGTCGTATCCGCGAGATTGATCGCCAGCAGCAAGGCGTCATCGTCGTCGTCCCGCGTGATGACAATCATCGCGGCGTCCTGAAACCGAACGGCGGCTTGCGTGAGCGACTGGCGGATGTCGCCCACCGTATACACGGCACCCGTGGTCCGGAGTTGGTCGCGGAGCTGCAGGTCCAGTGCAAGATCGACCACGATAACCTTGTGGTGTGCCGAATGCAGTGCCGCAACCATGGCGACCGTTTGGTTACCGGTTCCGCACACGATCGCGTGACGCCGCCACAGCCATCGGACCCGCGTCATCTGAAAACGGGTCCTCAGTTCATCGGCGAAGCTGGCAATGAGCCCCCAGACAGTGGCCGCCGGCGCCATCCACCGTGCGATTTCGAGGCTCCATGGTACCGGACCATCGAACGCAC
>CAIUGU010000136.1 GCA_903898785.1 uncultured Pseudomonadota bacterium
CGAGGATGCTGAAGAGGGGGTCGATCGACTGGTACCACGGTATGGGAACAGCGTGCCCCGCGACTTCGAGGGCCACGTGCTCCTGTATCCAGACTGGCATCACGTTCGCCAGCTGGTAGTAGCCGATGGACTGGAAGATCGTGATGGCCATGACGGCGACCAGTGCTGCGATCACTCGCCAGTCCGCTGGCGTCAGCTCGGCCTTCTCGCCGGTGCGGCGCTCCACCCTCGCCGGCAGGTGCCTGTAACCGTACAGATAGGTCGCAAGGCCCGCGAGCATGAAGATCGCCGCGATGCCAAAACCGTAGTGCCAGCCATAGGCCTGCGCGAGCAGCCCGCAGACGATCGGACCGAAAACTGCTCCAAAGTTGATGCCCATGCTGAAGATGGCGAAGCCGCGGGTCCGCCGAGCCTCGTCGTCACGCGGGTACAGCGCCCCGACCTGCGCCGAGATGTTGCCCTTGATGAAGCCGGAACCGGCCACGAGCAGCAGGAGTGCCAGCAGGAACGACCAGTCGAAGGCCATGGCGATGTGACCGGCACTCATGAAAAGCGCGCCAATGACTACGGCGCTGCGCTGGCCTATCCAGCGGTCGGCGATGATGCCTCCAAGGAGCGGGGTGAAGTAGACGAAGCCCGCGTACAGGCCGAAGATCAGCGACGCGAGTGCCTGCGTCGAAAGCGGCCCAAAGGCCGATTCGACTGACGCGCGGAATGCCGCGAAACCAGCGACGTTTTCGACGTGTCCGGGCAACAGCAGCTGGTTGACCATGTACAGCACCAGCAGCGCCGACATGCCGTAGAACGAGAATCGCTCCCACGCCTCGGTGAAGGCGAGGTAGAAAAGGCCCTTGGGGTGATGCATGCCCGGGCGTCAGGCGAGTTCCAGGACGTGGCGGCCGTAGGCGTCGACATCCGCCCAGTCCGTATAGTCGATCACAGTGTGGCGATCGGTCGGACCCTGCGTCATCTTCATGATCAGCTGGATCATGATCACGTCGTACCAGCGCCACGCCGGGTAGTTCACCTTGCCGGCGATGACCTTGAGGTCCTTCGGCTTCCACGGCGACAGCTGCAGGAATTTCTGCATGTAGCGATTGCCTTCCACCGTCGCCTTGGCGGGCGTACGGGCGACAACCGACAGGTTGAAGAAACTGTTCGGCTTCGAGTCGAGCTCGGCTTTGTGGCGCCGGACGAACTCCATGAACGCCTTGTCGTAATTCCCGTAGATCACCGGCGCGCCGAGCACTACTACGTCGTAGCGGCCCCAGTCCACGCCCTCGTGGACCGCCTCCGTAACCTCCATCATGTCCGCACTGCCGCCTGCAGCGTCGATGGATTCGCAGATGCGCCTGGACACACGCGCAGTGTGCCCGCGCACGCTGCTGTACAGCACAAGTACCTTCTTCACTCGCAGGCCTCCCGCAGGCGGCCGACTGACAGCGTGGCCGTTCCCGGCGCCACTATAGCGCCCTCGGCGGTCGCGCCGGCAGCGGACTTCAGTACTCGTCCTTGCCGGTCAGCTCCTTCTCGATCCGGTCGGCCGACAGAGTCACGACTTCGATGACCTCTGCAAGCGTCGAGGCGTCGGCCGCCGCATTGACCGGGGCCGAGAACACGACGAGGTACTCGTCCTTGCCCTGGTTCACCTGCCAGGCGCCGAGGATCATCCGGGCGTTTTCCTGCAGCAGATGAATCGCCATGTCGGCGGGGACTTCGCCTTTCGACCGGTACGCGACCGACCAGACATCCCGGATTTCGAGATGATCCAGCTTCGTGGTGCCCGACGCGACCCAGACGAGCTGGCTGCGGCCTCCCTCGAGGTCGTACTTGAGCCGGAAGTCGCCGCCGTCCATGCCGTAGGCGAGCTTCGACTCCTTGAGCGCCGTTTCGACCCGTGCGTCAACGGGCCTCGCGGTCGGCACGCCTTGCGCACCTGCTTCGGGCGGCGCGACTGTCAGCAGGCAAGCGGCCAGTGCCAGGCAATATCGCTCTTTCATCGGACTGTCCCTGCCTTACCCTGCGAATGCTCGCCGCGCTGCAGCGGGTCCGGCAGTTCGGCGCCGTCGGCCGCAAACTGCAGCGACACGGAGTTGATGCAGTAGCGCTGCCCCGTCGGCGGCGGTCCGTCGGGGAACACGTGCCCCTGGTGGCTGTCACAGCGCGCGCAGCAG
>CAIUGU010000137.1 GCA_903898785.1 uncultured Pseudomonadota bacterium
CGTTACGGACCTTGTCAATATTCCCGATATTGCCTGCGGCCCGATGCCTCGCAGCAGAGGATTGGAGACGCAACGCGAGCGCGTATAGGTTGATCAGAGGTTCCCTATACTGCCCTTTTCCGGCTTCACGACAGCGCCCCATGACCCAGCCTGCCCGCCTCGATTCCAGCCTGCCCGGCTTCTCCGGGATCCGCCCCGCCGACATCGAGCCGCAACTGCGACAGCTGCTTGATGCAAATCGCTCGACGCTCGACGCACTGCTGGATGCCGGCGCGTCGGGATGGAACGACCTCGTCGTGCCGCTCGAGGAAATGCACCACCGGCTGGGGCGTTTCTGGTCACCGATCGGACACCTGAACGCGGTAATGAACAACGAAGAGCTGCGGGCAGCCTATGGCGCTTGCCTGCCACTGCTGACCGCCTGGTATACGGACCTCGGCCAGAACGCGCGTCTGTATCATGCGTACCAGGCCGTGCTCGAGAAGGAAGGCGGCCACCTGTCGGCGGGGCAGCGCCTGTTGCTGGAGAAGGCGCTGCGCGATTTCCGACTCGCCGGCGTGGCGCTGCCCGACGCCCAGAAGCAGCAGTTCAAGGCACTGACCGAGAAGTTGTCGACGGTCTGTTCCCGCTTCGACGACAACGTGCTCGATGCAACCAATGCGTGGAGCCGGCACATCACGGATTCGGCGCAACTGGCCGGACTGCCGCAGCCAATCATCGAACGTGCGCGCGCTGCGGCTGCAGCCAAGGAGTTGCAGGGATGGCTTTTCAGCCTGGACGCGCCCAACTACCTTGCAGCGATGACACACGCGGTGAGCGATACGCTGCGCCGCGAGTTCTACACCGGATGGGTCACGCGCGCATCGGACCAGGGACCCGCGCAGTGGGACAACTCGGCCCTGATGGAGGAGATCCTGTCACTGCGGCATGCGCGTGCCGACCTGGTCGGGTTCCGCAGCTTTGCCGAGTACTCGCTCGCCACGAAGATGGCGGATTCCGTGCAGCAGGTCGAAGCGTTCCTGAAGCAGGTCGCCGATCTCAGCCGGCCCGCGGCGCGGCGCGAACTGGATGAACTGCAGCAGTTCGCGGGACGCGCCTTGAATGCCTGGGACATCGCGTACTACTCCGAGAAGCTGAAGCAACAGCGCTTCACGCTGTCGGAAGAAGCCTTGCGCCCCTACTTCCCTTTGCCGCGGGTCCTGTCCGGGCTGTTCACGGTCGCGTCGATGCTCTACGGCATCCGCATCGTCGAAAGGCAGGACGTCGACCTTTACCATCCGGACGTGCGGTTCTTCGACATCCTGGAGCAGGACGGTTCCCGCCGGGGCAGCTTCTATCTCGATCTTTACGCCCGCTCCCGCAAGCGAGGGGGCGCCTGGATGGACGAATGCATTGGCCGTGCGCGGCTCAATGCCTGGGGCACGCAACCGGTGGCCTATCTCGTCTGCAACTTCATGCCGCCCGCGCCAGACAAGCCGTCGCTGCTGACGCACTCCGAGGTCGTCACGCTGTTCCATGAATTCGGGCATGGCCTGCATCACATGCTGACGCGGGTCGACTTTCCGAGCATCGCAGGCATCAACGGCGTCGCATGGGACGCCGTCGAACTGCCCAGCCAGTTCATGGAGAACTTTGCGTGGGCGACTGAGGTGCTGCCGCTGATCTCCGGCCACGTCGACTCCGGCGAGCCCTTGCCACGCGCGGAACTGGAGAAGCTGCAGGCCTCCCGGACGTTCCAGGCGGGCTTGCAGACGGTGCGGCAGATCGAGTTCGCCCTGTTCGACCTCAAGATCCACAGCGCGGCATCGCTCGACCGGGATGGCATCGCGACAACGCTCGCTGCGGTCCGCGCAGAAGTGGCGGCCATCCAGCCGCCGCCGTTCAACCGGTTCGCACACAGCTTCCAGCACATTTTTTCCGGCGGGTACGCTGCAGGCTACTACAGCTACAAGTGGGCGGAGGTGCTCGCGGCCGACGCTTTCGCCGCGTTCCAGGAAAAGGGCCTGTTCGACTCAGGCACCGCGCATCGCTTCCTTTCGGCAATCCTGGAGAAGGGAGGCAGCCAGGACGCGATGGACGCGTTCATCGAGTTCCGCGGACGCCGGCCCGAGATCGGACCGCTGCTCAGGCAACTCGGCCTCGCAGCGTAAGCCGGCGGAGCCGGGCGCAACCAAGCGACAGCGCGATGACTTCGCCGGCAAGCGGTCAGTTTGCGGGCTCGAGCCTCAGGATCGGGCTCAAGCCGCCGGCGCGGTCGTCCGTGACGAGATAGATGTACCCATCGGGCCCCTGCCTGACGTCGCGGATGCGATAGGCCTTCTGCAACAGCATTTCCTGGCTGGTCACGCGATCACCCTTCAGCGTGACCCGCGAGAGGACCCTGTTTTCCCAATGCATTCCGCCGCTGAACAGGTCGCCCTTCCAGCCCGGAAAGCGGTCACCCGAATAGATCATCATCCCGGAAACGGCGATGGAGGGGACCCAGAAGTGGACCGGCATTTCCATCCCTTCGCGCGCGATACTCGAATGGATCGGGGCGCCTGCTCCGTAGCTGACGCCGTAGCCGATCACTGGCCAACCATAATTCCGCCCCGCACGGATGAGGTTCACTTCGTCACCGCCTTGCGGACCATGCTCGCTCTCCCAGACTTCGTTGGTCTGCGGATGGACGGCGAGTCCCTGCAGGCTGCGATGGCCATAGCTCCAGATTTCCGGCAGCGCATTCGGCGTATTGACGAAGGGGTTGTCGGCAGGCACGCGGCCGTCGTCGTGCAGCCGCAATACCTTTCCCTGGTGAGTTCCCAGTTGCTGCGCCGGATGGGCGAGCTGTGCCTGCAGGTCCCCGAACGGCAGCACCTGGCGATCGCCGATCGTGATGAAGAGGTAGCCGTTGCGGTCGAACGCCATGCGCGATCCGTAGTGGCCGCGTCCTTCAGCCCAGGCCTTGGCCTCCAGGATCTCGCGCACATCCTCGAGCCGGTCGTTCTCGAAGCGCGCGCGAAGCACCGCCGTCGTACCGCGTGAATCGTCCGCATTCGGCTTCGAGTAGCTCAGATAGATGAGGCGGTTCCTCGCAAAGTCGGGATGCGGCACGACGTCGAGCAAGCCACCCTGGTCGCCGGTGCGGACCTTCGGCACGCCCGGAACGGGATCGCGCAGCAACCTGCCACCTCGCAGGATTCGCAGCCGACCTGGCCGCTCGGTGATCAGCGCATCGCCCCCCGGAAGGAAGGCCATGCTCCAGGGATTCTGCAGTCCTTGAACCACCGTGACGACGCGGAAGTCATGGCGCTCGGACCGTATGAACGGCGCAGCGGGCGCGGTCGCAGCCTGGACACCCAGCGGCCCGGCGAATCCCGCCAGCAACAGCAGGATCTGGAATGCTTGTGGGATACTGTTTGTCCTGGCCATTCTAGGGATCCTGCAGGAATGTGGAACGGGGCTCCCATGGGGCTCCGCTGGCTGCATCTTGCTACACCCTGAGTGAGCTCGACCAGTCCCGGCAGACTCTCTCCAGGAGCCGACATGCAGAGCAGCCTGCTCTTGTCCCTGATGGCCTTTGCGGTAGCCAGCTCGATCACGCCCGGGCCGAACAACCTGATGCTGCTTGCCTCGGGGGCAAATTACGGGTTCAGGCGGACGATACCCCACATCCTCGGCGTGGGCCTCGGATTCATTGTCATGATGGTCATCGTGGGGCTTGGCATCGGGCAGATGCTGCAAGCGTCGCCCAAGGTCTACACTGGATTGCGGCTGGCCAGTCTTCTCTACATGGGCTGGCTCGCATGGAAGATCGCGACAAGCGGCCCTGTGGAGGGCGGTTCCGGCCATCCTCAATCAAAGCCGATGACGTTCCTGCAGGCCGTGCTGTTCCAGTGGGTGAACCCGAAGGCGATTGCCATGGGCCTCGCCGCAACCGCCACCTACACGGATCCGGGCCGCTATCTTTCAAGCCTGCTCGTTGTCGCGCTTGTGTTCGGATCCATCAACCTGCCGTGCGTGAGCGTGTGGGCCGGCTTTGGCGTCGCCTTGCGCAACTGGCTCAAGGACCCGCTCAGGCTCAGGATCTTCAACGTGGCGATGGCCGTGTTGCTTGCCGTGTCCTTTCTGCCGTTGGCGGCCGACCTCCTGCGGGGAATCCCACGGTGACCCCACGGCGGGAACCAGCGCCTTTCATGCCGGGGCCGGCTGACAATTCTTTACAGTGCCCGCCACCCGTCACGGTGGCATGGCCTTCCCCGGCTCCGTCGAAACAGCCTATTCTCACAGCCTGACTGCGGACGGCAGCCCACAAAAAGAAGCGGAGTCGGCATGAGATCCCTGTTGCAGCGGTTCTTCAACGTCAAGTCCGAGGAAGTCGGCCCCATCCTGCTCGCGGCCCTCTACTTCTTCTGCGTGCTCACGGCGCTGCAGATCCTGCGCCCGGCGCGCGAAGCACTGGGAATGCAACGAGGCATCGAAGCCATCCGGTGGCTCTTCATCGGAACGCTGGTGGTTACCCTGCTGGTGAACCCGGTCTTCGGCTGGCTCGTCAGCCGCTTCAAGCGGCTGTCCTTCATCGCGGCGACCAACCTGTTCTTCACCTTCAGCCTGATCGTGTTCTACGCGATGCTGGTCTTCACTCCCGAAGCCATCGGCGAGACGACGGGGCAGGTGTTCTACGTGTGGTTCAGCGTCTTCAACCTCTTCGTGACAATGCTGTTCTGGGCCCTGATGGCGGACCGCTTCACGCTCGAGCAGAGCAAGCGGATCTTCGGCGTCATCGCGGCCGGCGGCACCATCGGTGCCATCTTCGGTTCGTGGCTGGCCGTGATGCTGGCAAAACCGTTGGGTGCGCCCGCGCTGCTCATCATCAGCGCCGGCTTCCTGGTGCTCGCGGTCTTGTGTGCATGGGGCGTCACGCGGCTGCAGCCGGAACATGCGACCAAGGCAACGGGCGCGGATGTTGTAGCCGCGGAGGCGCGTACCGTCATCGGCGGCAGTCCGTGGGAAGGATTCCGCACGTCGCTGAGTTCCCCCTTCCTTCTCGGCATCTCGGTGTACGTCCTGATCCTGGCGGTCCTCGTCACCTTCATCTACTTCACCCGACTGCAGATGGTGGCAGCCTTGGGCGACGACGTGGACATGAGGACGGGCGTGTTCGCCCAGATCGACCTGGCCACGCAGACGGCCACGCTGCTGCTGCAGGTCGTCGTCGCTGGCCATGTCATCAAGCGACTCGGCGTTCCCCTTTCCCTGGCGCTGGTGCCGATCATCGTGGCGCTTGGCTTCATCGGCCTTGCCATCGTCGGCTCGCTGCTGGTGCTGGTGTTCTTCGACGCGGCGTTCCGCGCCACGCAGCGCGCCATCATGCGTCCCGCACGCGAAACGCTGTTCACCGTGATTCCGCGCGAGGACAAGTACAAGTCGAAGGCGTTCATCGACACCTTCATTTACCGCGGCGGCGACGTCGTGGGCGCACAGACGGAGGGATGGCTGGGCAAGCTCGGCATGGGACTCGCGGCACTCGCCAGCGTCGCCGTTCCGCTGGCGCTGATCTGGGCCGCGCTCGGCTTCTGGCTGGGGCGCAAGCAGGCGCAGATTGCGCGCCTCCAGGAGCAGGCCATTCCAGCGACCGACCAGACAACCGTGTCCGGTTACGCCCCGACCTGACACTACCCGGCACGATCCTCCAGGAGGCTGCCCGGCGGGGAGTACCGCATCAACGCAGTGCGAAAACCCAAATGGCCGAACTGGGCGCCGGCGGCATGGAGATTTCCGGGGTCAGCATTGGAAAAGTGGAAGCGTGGGCGCTGCCGAAGCCCACGATGACCGCGACATACTGCTTGCCATTCACCATGTAGGTGATCGGTGCTGAACTCGGGACGTCGGTAAGCTGTGTCTGCCAGAGCCTGTCGCCAGTCGTTTCGTCATAAGCACTGATGAAGCGGTCCAGCGCGCCCCCGAACACCAGGCCACCGGCCGTCGCAAGGACACCGGAACTCTGTGCAGCCCTGGTTCTCTGGGTCCAGAGGGTCTTGCCTGTTTCAACGTTGATCGCCTGCAGACGTCCGATGCGGCCGTCGCTGTCTGGACGCGGCTGGATCGAGAAGCGGATACCGGTACTCAATCCTCCCCGCTCACCCTCGGCGACTGGGGTCATGCTCATGCAGGTCTCTTCCGACGGGACGTAAAGGATCTTGGTCGTTGAGTTGTAAGCCGATGGGATCCAGCTCTTGCCTCCGCCGGCATGCGGGCAAACCACCTTGAGCTTGCCGTCGCCGGGAATCAGGTCCGGGTTCACGGTCTTGCGACCCGTCTTCGGGTCGATCCGGGTCACCAGGTTCTGGATGCCGATGTCGAACGAGGACAGGTACTCGCCTGTTGCCGCATCGACCGCATCGTAGATGCCCAGCTTGCCGGCCGTCAGGATCGCGCGACGGCTCTTGCCTTTGACGGTGAGATCGACGAGGTGCCGCTCGAACATCCAGTCGAGGTCCCACTGATCGTTCTGCATGTGCTGGTAGTGCCAGACGAGCTTGCCGGTGTCCGGATTGATCGCAACCGTCGCATCCGTATAGAGGGCGTCGTTCGTGATGCCCCGCTTGCCGATGGGATTGCGCAACGGTCCCGTGTCGTAGGTGGGCGCCACGCCGAAGTACACCAGGTTCGTCACCGGGTCGTAGTAGCCCGCGGTCCACACGGATCCGCCATTGCGCTTTTCAAGTGGCAGATCGTTCCAGGTGTTGCCGCCGGGTTCGCCGGGCCTTGCAATGGTGTAGAAGCGCCACGCTTCTGTGCCAGTCACTGCGTCGTAGGCCGCAACATAGGGACCGCCGGCGCTGCGGCCCAGCGTGCCGATGATGACCTTTCCCTTGGCAGCGAGCGGTCCACCCGTCAGTCGCAAGCCGCTAGCGTAGTCCCCGATCTACTTGTCCCAGACGACGGCACCCGTCTTGACGTCCAGCGCGACCAGATGGGCATCGGAAGTCCCGACGTAGAGCTTGTCGCCGTAGAGCGCGAGGTTGCGCTTCACGCTGGGTGCAACCCCTTCAGGCAACTGTCGCGAGTACTGCCAAAGCTGGGCGCCCGTGGCGGCATCGAGTGCCAGCACGTTGTCCCGAAAGGCGTGGACGAAGATCACGCCATCGTGGACCAGCGGCGTCGCAGCGTTCGGTCCGGGCGGCAGGGCCAGTGACCAGGCCACGCCCAGGTCCTTTACGTTGCTCCTGTTGACCTGGTCGAGGGGACTGAAAGCCTTCGCATCCCAGGTGCGACGCCATTGGAGCCAATCCCCCTCAGGAGGATTGGTGAGCAACGCGTCGGTGACTGGCGAAATGGTATCAAGCGGGTTCGGCGGTTGCGGCCAGAACGGCAGCTTGTACCCGTGGGTCAATCCACCACCGGCCGACTGGCGCGGGCCGGGTGCCGCTTTGCCAGGCATCACCATGGTACGCAAGGACGCAACGTCCGTCGGCAACGCCTGCTGTCCCGCAGCCATGCCGTTTTCGGCCAGCATCAATGCAACCAGCTCGGCATAGCCCGTGTCCGTCATGCTGCGGGCCTGCCCGGGCGGCATCGTCCGCACCTGCTCGAAGAGATCAGCCACTGGCTGCGCCGCCCAGCGTTGGCGGAAGTTCACCCCTTTGAGCGGGGGACCAAACTGGCCTCCTCCGAGATCGGGGCCATGGCACGCCGCACAAGTCACGGCATACGTGCTTCGACCTCGCTCGGCTTGCGCCGGGTCATATACGGGTATTACTTGCCCAAATTCGGCACCGCTCGTCATCAGAGCCGTGAGCACTATGCCTTTGCTGATCATCTCTCTATCCTTCGCCATCTTTTTCGTTCTCTTCCTGAATCCGTACTCAACCCGCGCTTCCACCTATGGAAGGAATTTCGGGATTTCGTAGAATTCCGCGAATGGCCCCGTTTCGAGCGGCCGCAGCGTTCAAGTACCACCCCGTGGCTTCGAGCAATCGATTGCGGGCAAGGGTAAAAGGACTGGACAAGAATTCGTGCATCAATAAAAGCAGGGATGACGATGAGAAAAAATGAGAGCGCCGCTGCTCGGATTGACAAAAGATGACTCCAGGCTTGGCGCAAGCAAGTTTGAGGGGAAGGCAGTTCCGCCTGAGCTGCAGGGAACCGACAAGAAAGACGAATGAAGGGGTGCAGGGATAGCTCAAGGGGCTGATGCAGCAGCTGCATGCAGCCTGTGGCAATTCGTGTCCGCTTCAGCGCCACCTACCCCACGGTCACAATCAAATGCATCGGGATAACCGTGGATCGGGTGATCAGGCATGACGATGTTGAGTTTTTGGTACTAACGCCGATAGACAGGGGGATTTCTTAAGATGAAGACTCACTCCGGATATGGATCCTTGCCGCTGCTCGCCGCAGCCGTAAGTGCAATCCTGTCAACCAACGCTGCGATGGCGCAGTCTGCCCTCGAGGAAATCGTGGTGACCGCACGGTACCGCGAAGAAAACCTGCAGCAGACGCCGCTCGCCATCACGGCCATGAGCGCCGAAACGCTGACGGAGCGCGGCGTCTCCGACGTCGAGGACGTCGGCGCGATGATCCCGAACGCTTACTTCCGCCCGAACGGCGGTACGCCGATCGTCGGCCTGCGCGGCAAGATCAACAGCGAAACGCTGTCGTTCTCCAAGCCGACCGTGGCCGTGTACACCGACGGCGTGTACTGGGCGCGCCAGGCCGGCATGAACTTCACGCTGTTCGACCTCGAGCGCGTGGAAGTGCTGCGCGGACCACAGGGCACGCTGTTCGGCAAGAACGCGCTCGGTGGCGCGGTGAACCTGATTTCCAAGGCACCGCAGGGCGACAACACGGGCTACGTGGAAGCTTCCTACGGCAACTACAACGCTGTCGAGATCAAGGGTGCGTTGGACATCGCACTGCGGGAAGACGTTTTCCTGCGAGTCACGGCCATGTCCGAAGAGCGCGATGGCTACATCGACGTGCTCGACTTCGCGTGCCAGATGTTCCTGGAAGGCACGCCGCAGCTCGCGGGTTATGGCGACGGCATCGTCGGCATGCAGCAGACGGGCACTTCCAACGCCTACCTTACCGCTGGTGGTCGCGTGGTGAACCAGTACACGCCCATCCTGGGCGTTGTCGGTAGCGCCGCGGACAATGCCTTCGCGTTCCCGATGCAGGTGGACAACAACAAGTTGACCCGCAAGGGCAATTGCAAGACCGGCACGCAGCGTGGCAAGGACGTGCAGGGCGTGCGCGCCGCACTGCGCTGGCAGCCCACGGACAAGCTCGACATCACGTTCACGGCTGACATCGTCGACGACAACAGCGAAGCCTGGGGCAACGTCACGCGCAAGCGCGCTTCCAACCTGAACGCCAACCAGCGCGATTACCTGAACAATTACGTCATGCTGGATGCCGGCATCGGAGCCGACAAGATCCTCGCCGGCGCATTCTTCCGTCAACCCGACAGCTTCCAGACCTTCGAGAACTGGACCGATCCGATCACCGGAGAGACGATCGACCAGGGCGAAAAGATCGAGAACAAGGGCTACTCGCTGAAAGTCGCCTACAACCTGACTGACAAGATGACGCTGCACTACCTCGGCGCCATGCGTGAGCTCAACACGTCCCTGACCGCCTCGGCCGGCTTCCCCGGCACCGGCGATCCGTACGACATCCACAACCAGGTAATCTGGCAGCACCACGAGCAGATCCAGAACGAAATTCGCCTCGAAGGCGTGGCGTTCAACGACAAGCTCGACTGGACGCTGGGCGCGTTCTTCTTCGAGACGGACGAGTGGGAAATGCTGAAGACGGACATCGACCAGCAGGAGTGGGCGGGCACGTTCCAGATCTACCACGACGACGAGTTTGCAAACTCGAACCAGTCGTTCTTCGCCCATGGCGTCTATAGCTTCACGGACAACTTCGCGCTGACGGCCGGCGTCCGCTACACGGACGAATCGGATGACATCCTGTTCAGCCATCCGCCGGCCCTGATCAACATCCCGACGATCTCGTTCAGCAGCCAGCGCTGGGACTGGAAGGTCGGTGCCGACTGGAAGATCAACGACGAGATGCTGGTCTACGGCACGGTGGCCACGGGCTTCCGCTCGGCGGGCTTCCAGGCGCGTCCGTTCACGCCTGGTCAGGTCAACGACGTCTATGGTCCGTTCCCTGCGGAAGAAGTGCTGTCGTATGAGCTCGGCTACAAGGCCGACTTCTTCAACGGCCGTCTGCGCACGAACATTGCGGCATTCTTCGACGACTACGATCCTCGCGTCGTCGGCGAGGGCGGTCGTGGCCAGTGCACGACCTTCAATGATCGCTCGGTTCCGTTCCCGTACCGGGTAGGCCCGACGGGAGGCCCGAACGGCACGGCCGGTCTCGTCGACACGAACGGTGACGGCGTGGGCGACCTCTGCCCTCCTGGCACCCCGCTGGCGGGCGTGGCGCAGCTTGGCTACACGTTCAACATCACGACCCCTGCGGAAGTGAAGGGCCTCGAGCTTGAATTGCAGGGCCGCCCTTACGGCGAGATGCTCGTCAGCCTGACGTTCGGCTACAACGAGTTCACGAGCAAGATCAAGAACCCGGTCCAGGCCGGTTACATCCATCCGGACGTGATCATCCAGCCGAAGTACAACGTCAGCGGCGGCGTGCAGTACGACTTCATCCGCGAATCGGGGGCGGTCATCACGCCTCGCCTCGACTGGTCATACCAGGGTGAGCGGACGGTCGGCAGCCTGTCCAACAGGCCGCAGGCGGACCAGTTCGTGCCGAGCTACAGCTTGTTCAACGGCCGTATCACCTACGTGTCGGCGGACAAGGCCTGGCAGACATCGGTCGGTGCCACGAACCTGTTCAACAAGTTCTACTACTACAACTTCGAGTCTGGAAACGACTGGGGTGTCATGGCCTCCCCGGGTGCGCCTCGCATGTACGAGCTCTCGGTTCGCAGGAGCTTCTGATAGCCCTATCCAACGACTAGAAGAATACCGTCGGGCTGTGTGGCCCGGTTGACGGAACCTGAAGGGCGGCCTCTGGCCGCCCTTTTTTTTGGATTGGGTACACAGTGCCTCGGAGATGAACCGCTGGGCGGAATGCCGCTATGCTTCTGCATCGACGGAAGCGGTTCGGGAGGTGTGTATCCATGACAACCAGGGGATTCACGGGCAGGGAGCCCGATGCGGCATTGCGCGCCCGGATTCCGCCCGGGCAATCGGCAACACAGGACTTCCCGGTGCTCTCGTCGGGACCGACGCCGGACGTCGCGCCCGACGACTGGTCGTTTACGCTCAAATCAGGACCGAAGGTCATCGCACGCTGGGACTGGGCGGAGTTCAACGAGCTGTCGCAGTCGGACCTCAACTGCGATATCCATTGCGTTACGCAGTGGTCGAAGCTGGACACGGCCTGGCGCGGAGTCCTGATTGACGACCTGCTCATCGCAGCCGGCATTGAGCCGCCGACCCCGTTCGCGCTCGCGCATTCCGTCGACGGCTATTCCACCAACGTTCCCGTCGCTGATCTGCTCGGCGGCAAGGCCATGATCGCCCTTCGGTACGACGGCAAATCTCTGGACCCGGATCATGGCAGTCCTGCAAGGCTGCTCGTTCCGCACCTGTACTTCTGGAAGTCGGCAAAGTGGATCAACGGCCTGCAATTCACCAACCGCGATGAGGCCGGCTTCTGGGAACTGCGCGGGTATCACATGTACGGCGACCCGTGGCGTGAACAACGCTTCACCGGAGATCCGTGATGGCGGTTGCGGGCAACGGCCATCACGTTCGCTGGCGCACCCTGCGAATCGTGCGCATCGAACGACAGACATCCCGGGTCAAGAGCGTGTTCCTGTCAGGTCCGGAAGCGTTCCGGTTCCTGCCGGGACAGCATGTGACCGTGCGGCTGACATCGGAGTCGGGTCATACCGCACAGCGGAGTTACTCCATCGCGTCGGCACCGGAAGCACCGTCCACCATTGAACTGGCAGTCGAAAGGCTGGACCACGGCGAGGTATCGCCCTACTTCCATGACATCGCTGCCGTGGGAGACGAGATCGAGGTCCGCGGACCCGTGGGTGGCCACTTCGTATGGTCGGTCGAACAAGGCGGCCCGCTGCTGCTCGTTGCTGGGGGGTCGGGAATCGCTCCGCTCATGAGCATGATCAGGCATCGCGCAGCCAGGCAGTCCTCCATTCCCGCGGCATTGCTGTACTCTGCCCGGACGTGGGAGGAGGTCCTGTTTCGCGAGGAGCTGCTCGCGCTCCAGGCGGACGGACTGGATGTCACGATCACGCTGACCCGCGAAGCCGCACCGCTCGGCAACGCGCTTGGGCGCCGTGTCGATGCGGAAATGATGTCGGCCGTGGTGTCCCGGATGGAGCCAGTCCCGGCGCAGGCATTCGTCTGCGGCGGCAATGCTTTCGTCGAGGTCGCGTCGCGTTGCATGATCCAGTGCGGGGTGCCTGCGGCCGTCATTCGCACTGAGCGTTTCGGCAAGTAGGCCGGCTTGCGCTCCGTCCTGGTCAACCCGAGGTTTGCCGTGGCAAAGTGGTCGCTGTATCCCGAAGACTCACCCGAGGACCAGCCTCCCGTGGTCGTGCCCCACGGCGAGCTCTCGCCAGATGCGCTGCAAGGTGTCGTCGAGGCCTTCGTGCTGCGGGAAGGGACGGACTATGGCGAGCGCGCCTTTTCGCTCGAGCAGAAGGTTGCCCATGTGATGCGGCAGCTCGAGAAAGGCGAAGCGGACGTCATGTTCGATCCGAACACGGAGTCGGTGGATATCGTCGTCAGGAAGCGCTAGTCGACCGTCCCACCTGCAATCGCCGCCAGACCGCAGGCCCGATCAGGACCAGTGCAGCCAGCCCGAGCAGCGTCGCGGCGATGGGCTCGGTGACGAAAATCGAGAAGTTTCCCTCGCTGATCGACAGAGCCCTGCGCATCTGCTGTTCTGCCATGGGCCCGAGGATGAGTCCGATCACGGCCGGCGCTACCGGGATATCGAAGCGTCTCATCAGGAACCCGACGATACCGACGAGATACAACATCACGAGATCCGCGACCGAGTGGTCCAGGCTGTAGGTGCCGAGCGTCGCAAAGGTGAGGATGCCGCCGTAGAGATACGGGCGCGGAATCGACAACAACCTGACCCAGAGCCCCACCAACGGCAGGTTGAGTGCGAGCAGCATGACGTTGCCGATGTAAAGGCTGGCGATCAATCCCCACACCAGGTCACCCGAGTTCTCGAACAGCAGCGGGCCAGGCTGAAGACCGTATTGCTGGAAGGCCGCCAGCATGACTGCTGCGGTCGCCGACGTCGGCAAACCCAGCGTCAGCAACGGCACCAGCACACCTGCCGCTGCGGCGTTGTTCGCGGCTTCGGGGCCGGCAACGCCTTCTATCGCACCCTTGCCGAACTCGTCCGGCTTCGCTGCAAGCCGTTTCTCGATGGCGTAGGACAGAAACGTGGGAATCTCGCCGCCGCCCGACGGCATCGCGCCGAACGGGAAGCCCAGCGCCGTCCCGCGCAGCCAAGGCTTCCACGAACGTGCCCAGTCTCTCCTGGACATCCACAGTGAGCCGCCTACGGGCGCCACCGATTCGGGATCTCCGGGACGAGAGGCCACATACAACGTTTCACCGACCGCGAACAGGCCGATCACGACGACGATGACGTCGACGCCATCAAGCAGCGCAGGCAAGCCGAGCGTGAAGCGCTCCTGTCCCGTCTGCACGTCGATGCCCACCAGCCCGAGCGCCATGCCGAACAGCAGGCTGGCCAGGCCCCATGCCAAAGAGCGTCCGAGCACGGCCGAAACCGTCGTGAATGACAGCACCATCAGCGCGAAGTAGTCGGCCGGGCCGAAGCGCAGGCCGAGATCGGCAACGAACGGCGCAAGGAAAGTCAGCAGGATCGTCGCCAGCGTACCGGCCACGAACGAACCTATCGCAGCAGTGGCCAGCGCCGGACCGGCGCGCCCGTTGCGAGCCATGCGGTTGCCTTCGAGCGCCGTGATGATCGACGCGCTCTCGCCCGGCGTATTGAGCAGGATCGATGCCGTTGAGCCGCCGTACATGCCGCCGTAGTAGATACCCGCAAACATGATGAAGGCGCTCGTCGGGTCCAGGCCGAACGTCACCGGCAGCAGCAGCGCCACGGTGAGGGCGGGTCCGATGCCCGGCAGCACGCCCACGGCAGTGCCGAGCGTCACGCCGAGGAGCGCCCACCCGAGGTTCTGCAGGGTGAGGGCAACGGAGAAGCCGTGCAGCAGGGCGTCGAGCGTTGACATTACTGACGCTCCAGCAGCGTTCCTACCGGCAGAGCAAGGTCCAGCCCGACGGAGAAGGCAAAGTACACAGCCAGCGACAGGGCAAATGCGATGGCTGCCGTGACGCTCCAGTGGCGCGCACCCATGGCCCGTGCCGTGCAGAAGAACAGGGTCATGGAAGCAACGACAAAACCAGCGCGCTCGATCAGCAGCAGATGCAGGATCAGACCGAGGTTGACCAGGGCGAACGGACGAAGCGCATGGCCGACAGGGCCAGCTTCACCAGGCACTGCGGGTGCGGTGTTTCGCAAGGCCTCCCTGGCAAGGATCGCGCCGATGATCACGAGGGACAGCGAGATCACCCACGGATAGGCTGCCGGCCCGATCCGCTCATAGCCACCGGAGCGGGGAATCGCCAGCGTGCCGAAGGCCATTGCCACGCCCAGGAAGACGATGCCGGCGGCAATGAGGACCTCGCCGCGCAGGAATCGATTGGGCATGATCAAACGTGGACCGTCGACATTATTTGGCTAGGCCGATGCTCTTCAGGATGTCGGTCACCCGGGTCTCTTCGGTCCTCAGGTAAGCACTGAAGGCATCGCCGGGCAGGTAGGAATCGACCCAGTCGTTTTTCGCCAGCGTCGCCCGCCATTGCGGACTCTTGACCATGCGGTCCACCACGTCCAGCAGTGCTTGCCGCTGCACGGTGCTGAGTCCGGGCGGTGCCACCACGGAACGCCAGTTGGCGAGCTCGACATCGATGCCGCTTTCCCTGAGCGTGGGAATGTCGATCCCCGGTATTCGCTTGTCGGAGGAAATGGCCAGTGCCCGCAACCGGCCTGCCCTGATCGGGCCGATCAGCTCGCCATAGCCGCTGATGCCAGCTGCGACGTGATTGCCCATGATGGCCGCGAGTGCCTCCCCGCCCCCGGAATAGGCGATGTAGTTCGTCCTGGCGGGATCCGCGCCGGCCGCTCTCACGATAAGTGCCGCAAGGATATGGTCCGTTCCTCCTGCCGATCCGCCGGCGATCGACACTCCGCCCGGGTTGGACTTGAGCCGCGCTGCCAATTCGGACATCGATCGAATGGGCGACTGCGCTGGCACCACGACGACTTCGTATTCGGCGGTCAACCGCGCAATCGGCGTCACCTGGGACAGCGTCGTGACCGACCTGTTCGTGAGGATCGCGCCGACCATGACGAGGCCGTTGACCATGAGCTGGTTGCCGTCGCCCTTCAGATTGTTGGCGAGAGTCGCGAGTCCGATCGTGCCCCCGGCGCCGGGTACGTTATTGACCTGGACGTTGCGCACGATACGCGCCTGGGTCAGCGCGGCCTGCATCTGCCTCGCTGTCGTATCCCACCCTCCCCCGGGGGCGGCGGGCGCCATGATCTTCAATCGCTGCATCGGCTCTGCTTCGGCAGCCCTGGCGACGGGGGCCGTACCCATCCCGGCAAGCGCCAACAGCAGCATCAATTGACGACAGCGGGGCTTGAGCAGCATGGACGGTAATTCCGGGAGCTTTTCTGGGGTGGCCAAGTTCGTGTCCAAGCTTAAGCGCAAATTGCCGGGGAATGCGAGCAGGGCCGACAGCCTGGCAATCCGCTATCCTTGCCGCCCATGCGACCCATCATCGAGATTGCCGGCCTGTCCAAGACCTACGCTTCGGGTTTCAACGCACTGAAGCAGGTCAATCTCGACATCCACCGCGGCGAAATCTTCGCACTGCTCGGGCCGAACGGTGCCGGCAAGACCACGTTGATCAGCATCATCTGCGGCATCGTGAATCCCTCGACGGGAACGGTGCATGTGGATGGGCACGAGATCAGGAGGGACTTCCGTGCCACGCGTTCGCTGATCGGCCTCGTGCCGCAGGAATTGACGACCGACGCGTTCGAGTCGGTGTGGGCCACGGTGTCCTTCAGCCGGGGATTGTTCGGCCTGCCGCCTGATCCGGCGCATATCGAGAAGGTCCTGAAGGACCTCTCGCTATGGGACAAGAAGGACAACCGCATCATGACGCTCTCGGGCGGCATGAAGCGCCGCGTGCTGATCGCCAAGGCGTTGTCGCACGAGCCGAGAGTCCTGTTCCTCGACGAGCCGACCGCAGGCGTGGATGTCAGCCTGCGCAAGGACATGTGGGAAGTCGTGCGCAAGCTGCGCGAGTCCGGCGTCACGATCATCCTCACCACGCACTACCTGGAAGAAGCCGAGGAAATGGCCGACCGCATCGGCGTGATCACGAAGGGCGAACTCATCCTCGTCGAGGAAAAAGCCGCACTCATCACCAAGCTCGGGAAGAAGCAGCTCAGCCTGCACCTGCACGAACGGCTGGCGGAAGTCCCCGTGACCCTGGCGGCGTTTTCCCTGACCCTGTCGCCCGATGGCATGGAACTGACCTACACCTACGACATCCAGGCAGAGCGCACCGGGATCACCGGTCTGCTCAGGGCCCTGGCAGATGCAGGCATCCGTTTCCGGGACCTGAATACGAAGCAGAGCTCGCTCGAGGAAATCTTCGTCGACCTCGTGAGGCAGAAGCAGTGAATTACCACGGCATGAAGGCGATCTACCGTTTCGAGATGGCGCGGACGGGGCGGACTCTGATGCAGAGCATCGTCTCGCCCGTCATCTCCACGTCGCTGTACTTCGTCGTGTTCGGCGCTGCCATCGGCTCGCGCATCACGGAGATCGAGGGCGTCAGCTACGGGGCATTCATCGTCCCCGGCCTCATCATGCTGACGCTGCTGACGCAAAGCATCTCGAACGCGTCGTTTGGCATCTACTTTCCGCGCTTCACGGGCACGATCTACGAACTGCTGTCGGCACCCCTGTCTTTCGTCGAGGTGCTGGTCGGATACGTGGGCGCGGCCGCCTCCAAGTCGATCATCCTCGGACTCATCATCCTTGCTACCGCCGGCTTCTTCGTGCCGCTGCAGGTGGCACACCCGTTCTGGATGCTGGCCTTCCTGGTGCTTACGTCTGTGGCGTTCAGCCTGTTCGGCTTCATCATCGGCCTCTGGGCGGACGGCTTCGAGAAGCTGCAGATCATTCCGTTGCTCATCGTGACCCCGCTGACATTCCTCGGCGGGACGTTCTATTCGATCAGCGTGCTGCCTGCGCCCTGGGACACGATTGCCCTCTTCAATCCGGTGGTCTACCTGGTAAGCGGCTTTCGCTGGAGCTTCTACGAAGTCGCCGACGTCAGCGTCGCCGTCAGCCTGTCCGTGACGGTCGCCTTCCTCCTGGGTTGCCTGGGTGTCGTCGGCTGGATGTTCAAGACCGGGTACCGCCTGCGAAACTGACGCACGCGCCCGGAGCCGGCAAGCCGCTCGCTGACCTCCTGTCAGCGCTCGCCGATGTAGCTGAAACGGGGAAGCCGCTGTCCCTCGCGTTCGATGACTTCAGTGAACATCTCGAGCGGCCGCACCCACAGTCCACGCTCGCCATAAAGCGCTCGATAGACCACGAGCGCCTGCAGCGTCTCCGAATCCCTCGCGACACCAATCACGTCGTATTCGTTGCCCTTGAAGTGCCGGTAGCGCCCGGGCTTGATTTCATGGGGATCGCTCATCATCGGGCCTCTGGGCGGAAGCGGACAGCTGGCAAGAAGCCGGCCCGGGTTTCCCCGGACGCAACCTGAAACCCCCAATGGGGCGTCGTCGAGGATGATGCCAGTCAGATGGAGGGAAGGGAAAGCGCACCCGGCGGGCCGCGCTTTGGACGCTTGCGGCAGGAACTGTCGCAAGCGTCCTCAGTTCGTCCTTGTCAGCCGGTTATTGTCCTGCCAGCTCGCGCTGCTTACGGCGCGGGAGGAACAGGCACGGCAAAATTGACAGTCGAGATCAGGTTGTTCTGCACGGTGACAGCCTGGCCCGCCACCGGCAGGAACGTGACGGCTTCATCCGCCGTCGTATCGTCCGAGCAGGTGAAGGCTGCCGTGTAGCTGGCGGCCGGAAGGAAGCCAACGCGATAGGTGCCGGAGACACCACCCGCGGGAATGTTCACCGAAGCGACGACATAGGGGTCGACATCCGGAAGAACTGCCGCGGTGTCTTCCATGTCATCCGGAACGACGGCGCCCTGGTAGACATAGACCTTGGGCAGGCACGCGAGCGGCACCGTGCCCGCGTCGAAAGTGACGCTGCCTGCAATGGCACCGACGTTGGCATCATCGACCAGTCGCAGCGTCGGTCGCAGCAGGTAGCCTTGGGTGCAGGCACCTGCATTGCCCTGCTGGCCAGGAGGGGCGTGAAGCGACTGACGCAGGTCGAAGTCGATGGTCAGGGCCGCGCTGCCGGCAGCCGGAAGCGTAAAGCCGCGCATCAGCTTGAGGCCGCTTTCGCTGCCGCTCGGAACGCGGAGTTCGCACTCCTGTCCGTTGACGACGACGAACGAGTCCCTGACGTTGGGCTCGTTGTCGACCATCAGCCGGACCCATTCGTAGCGACCGGCTTCGAGCGGGATGCTGTCCAGCAAGACGGCGACTCTCCCCTGCTGATAGTCGAGCAGGTTGATGCGCCTGATCGCCGGCGCCGGATTCGCGATCAATTCTGCGGCAGCACCCTCTCGCTTGAACGCGACGCCACTGAACTGGATCCAGACGGCATCGGCATCATCAACAGGCGCATCCGTGATGCTGAGCTTCATCGTCCCTGTTCCGGAGGCGGTCTCTCCACCGCCACCGCAGGCACTCAAGAACGCAGCTGCGCCAAGAGCCAGCGCCCGGGCTGCGCGAGAATCGAGCGATGTGGCTTTCATGTTCTCGATCTCCATCTGTTTGACGCTCGACACAGCTGCCGAGCAGATTGCGCGCCATGCGCGGCATCGCTCTCGTGGGGACGTGATTATGCTCCAGCCAACGATGAGCGCCATGTCTGCGAACGGCGACGCTCGCAAGCGGGTAAGCGCAACGCGTCGCTGACCCCACACCGTTCCAACGCGCGAGGCTCGAACTCGTTGACACGCACTTGATGTGCACGAGCCTCTCAATGGCGCCGGCATATGTGAAATGACTCACGCTCCACGCGGAAGTGTCTCGCTACCTTATGCATGCGAAGTTTCTCCACCTGCTTCCCTACCCCCTCGCGGAGCCGGATTCCAATGCGATCAGCAACTCTTGGACTGTTGGCGGCGGCGATGCTCCTAAGCGGCTGCGCCACGATGAACCAGGCGGAGTGCCTCACTGTGGACTGGCAGACCGTCGGCTTCGAAGACGGCGTATCCGGCTATTCGGGGGACAGGATCGGGCAGCACCGCAAGGCCTGCGCGAAACACGGCATCAGCCCGGACCTCGTCGGTTACCAGCGAGGACGCGAGGCAGGGCTGCGGGAGTACTGCCAGCCGGCAAACGGGTTCCGTGTCGGCTCACATGGCGGCAGCTACGCGGGAGTGTGCCCGGCCGAACTTGATGGCGCGTTTACGACTGCGTATGAATCGGGTCGACAGCTCTATTCCCTGGAATCACGGTTGAGCAACGCGCGCAGCCAGATCGTGTCCAAGCGACGCGAGCTGGAACGTGTCGAGGATACGATGGTCAAGAAGACCGCCGTGATTGTCGGCAGCGAATCGACGGGCGAACAGCGGGCCCAGGCCCTGGTCGACACCAAACAGCTTGCTGAACGGGCCGGCAGGCTGAAGTCGGAGATCAGGCAGCTGGAGCGCGACGAAGTCGAGTACGAACGCGACCTCCAGGACTATCGGGCGCGCGTCGCCTTCATCGGCTGAACTGCCGTAAGGCCCGCGTCGCTTCGGCCGTCTAGCTTCCCCGGCTTACCAGCTTGATCGCCCCCTCGGGACAGTGCTTGACGCACAGTCCGCACGCCTCGCACGCTGACTCCCTGACCACAAAGGCCTGACGCCAGCTGTGCGCGAAACCCTTTACCTTGCCTTTCAGCGAGAGGCCGCGACGCGCCTCGACGGGAAGCACGCCGAGTTCAAAGACCTGCACGGGACAGACGGCGACACACTCTGCCTTGCCTTCACAGCGATTCCGGTCGATGACCGGGTGAAAGGCGCCAGGGGGCTGCGCGCAGCGTGGGTCGGTTGGGTCAGGCATCTCTCGACTGCTCCGCGGCGGGCGCGCGGCGGCTTCCCGCATACAGATCGAACAACAGCAACTTGCATGGAATGCTGCCGTTCATGAGCGGAAAGGTCCTTCTGGGCTTGAGCCCGATGGACTTGTAGGGAGACGCTGCGGCAACGAGGATGGCCGCTTGCCATCCTGCAAACCGCTGCTTGAGCGTGTCGCCCACTTCTTCGTAGAGCTTCAGGACATCGCCCTCGCTGCTGCCGATGCGTTCGCCGTAAGGCAGGTTGGTCACTAGCAGGCCGCGCTCCGCCGGCGGTTCCGCGTCCTGGAATCTCCCGGTGCGGAAGGTCATGTACTTCTCGACGCGGGCATCGAGGGCGCTCTTTTGCGCCATCGCCACGTAGGCAGGATTGATGTCCGCAGCCACCACGGGAGCCGGCGGAACATCGAGCTTCTCCGCGCGGATCCGGTCCTGCGTCGCACGCCACAGGTCGCGATCCAGTGACTTCAGCCACTCGAAATGGAACTCGCCCTTCTTGCGATGGATCTGCGGCGCCTTTCTGACGGCCATCATCGCCGCTTCGATCGCGAGGGTGCCGCTTCCGCACATGGGGTCGAAAAATGCCTGCGTCCCGTCATAGCCTGCGAGCAGCAGGATGGCCGCGGCCAGGGTTTCCTTGAGCGGCGCCGGGTGGCCTTGCTCGCGGTAACCGCGCTTGTGCAGGGACTTGCCGGAGGTATCGAGGCTCAGCATGCAGCGCCCATGCCTCAGGTGGGCAACGACCACCACCTTGGGCTCGCTGCGATCCACGGGCGGCGCCTGCCCCTGTGCGCGCTCAAAGACGTCTCGGATGCTCTCGCGCACCTGGGTGATGACCTGCTTGGGCGCCATGCCGCCCCGATCCTCGTCATCGCCGAGGCTCTCGACGATGAAGCCGTGCCTTGACTCGAACAGTTCGTTCCAGCGGATGCGCCTGGCCTGCGAACGCAGCATCTCCGGCGACTTCGCCGGCACTTCCTTGATGACCTGCAGGATGCGGCTTGCCGTCCTGAGCTTCAGGTGCAGCTCATAGAAGAGCGCAGCATCCGCCTCGAAGCTCACGGCCCGATACCCTGGAACAATGTCCGAGGCCCCGAGGGACTGCAGCTCGATCAGCAGGGCAGGCTTGGTCTCTTCGGGGCACGTAGCAATCAGGCGCAAGGGAGTTCCGGTACTGGGGACAGTCTGAGTCTGGTGTGAATGCAGCGGGAAGCGATGCTACTCCCGCTACATCCAAAATGGCAGAACGCAAACCGGATCCCGCGTCGTTCACCCCAGATCGTAGCGATCGAGGTTCATCACCTTGCTCCAGGCCGATACGAAGTCGCGCACGAATGCAGGCTGCGCGTCGCCGCAGGCGTAGACTTCCGCGAGCGCACGCAGCTGGGAGTTCGACCCGAACACGAGATCCACGACGGTGGCCGACCACTTGAGTTCGTTCGTCTGGCGATCGCGCCCCTCCAGGACACCTTCCGACGTGGCCGACTTCTGCCACGCCGTGCCCATATCGAGCAGATTGACGAAGAAGTCGTTGGTCAGGGCACCAGGACGCTGAGTGAAAACACCGTGGCTGGCCTGGCCGACATTCGCGTTCAGCACACGCAGGCCACCGATGAGTGCCGTCATTTCCGGCGCCGTCAGCGTCAGCAGCTGCGCTTTGTCGACCAGCCGCTCCGCCGCCGTCTCGGCAAGGTCCTTGCGGATGAAGTTGCGGAAGCCATCGGCCACCGGCTCCAGTACGGCGAAGGCGTGGACATCCGTCTGTTCCTGCGATGCATCCGTCCGGCCAGGCGAAAACGGAACCTGCACTTCATGACCCGCCTTCCTGGCACCCGCCTCGACCGCGGCACAGCCGCCCAGGACGATGAGGTCCGCGAGCGAGATCCGCTTGCCTCCCGACTGCGCGCTGTTGAACTCCTGCTGGATCGCTTCCAGGGCGCTCAGAACCTTTGCGAGTTCAGCAGGTTGATTGACCTCCCAGTCCCGCTGAGGCGCGAGGCGAATGCGCGCCCCATTGGCGCCTCCGCGCTTGTCGCTGCCGCGGAAGGTTGCGGCAGAGGCCCACGCGGTTGTGACCAATTGCGCAATGGACAAGCCCGAGGCAAGGATCCTGGCCTTCAGCGCGGAGATGTCACGCTCATCCACCAGCGGGTGATCGACTGCGGGCAGGGGATCCTGCCAGATCAGCTGCTCCGCGGGCACTTCCGGGCCGAGATAGCGCGCGCGCGGGCCCATGTCGCGATGCGTGAGCTTGAACCAGGCGCGAGCGAAGGCATCCGCAAACTGGTCCGGATGCTCGAGGAAGCGCCGCGAGATCTTTTCGTAGGCAGGATCGAACCGCAGTGCAAGGTCCGTCGTCAGCATCGCAGGCGCGTGCCGTTTGGAAGGGTCATGGGCATCGGGAACC
>CAIUGU010000138.1 GCA_903898785.1 uncultured Pseudomonadota bacterium
GACAAACGTGACGCCGAGCTGCTCCTGCAGGTTCACGAGCTCGAACTGCGTGTGCTCCCTCAGCTTCTTGTCGAGGGCACCCAGGGGCTCGTCGAGCAGCAGCAGCTTGGGTCGCTTGACCAGTGCGCGGGCCAGTGCCACGCGCTGCCGCTGTCCGCCGGAAAGCTGGTGCGGCTTGCGCTTGCCGAACTGCCCGAGCTTCACCATGTCGAGCATCTCGCTCACGCGCTGGCGAATCTCCGCCTTGGACACCTTGTCCTGGTGCAACCCGAAGGCCACGTTCTGTTCGACCGTCATGTGCGGAAACAGCGCGTACGACTGGAACATCATGTTCACCGGCCGCTCGTAGGGCGGGATGCCGGCCATGTCGACGCCGTCGATGAAAAGCTTGCCGGTGGTCGGCTCTTCGAAGCCGGCCAGCATGCGCAGCAATGTCGTCTTGCCGCAGCCCGACCCGCCCAGCAGGCAGAACAGTTCCTTCTTGTAGATCTTCAGCGAGACGTCGTTGACCGCGACGAAGTCCCCGAATTTCTTCGTGACACGCTCGATGCGGACGTACGGTTCGGCACTCGGGTCCTTCCAGGGTTCGAAGCGCACTTCATTGCGGACGCCAGAGGCCATGGATCACCCGGGGTCGCCGACCTGACGGGACCGGCACTCAGGCCGGCCCCGTCCAGGGCAGATCAAGGCGGCGCGCGGGCAACCCGGCGTGCGCGTGGGAAGGGGCATTGGCTGCGGTCGTGACCGTCGCTTGCCGTTACTGTCCGGTGCTGAACCGGGTCCAGGTACGCGTCAGCAGCCGCGTGTATTC
Source organism: uncultured Pseudomonadota bacterium (assembly GCA_903898785.1). Lineage (GTDB taxonomy): Bacteria > Pseudomonadota > Gammaproteobacteria > Steroidobacterales > Steroidobacteraceae > CAIUGU01. The sequence continues at coordinate 812 of CAIUGU010000138.1, forward strand.
CTCGTTCGTGGCCAGTTCCGGGAACAGCTTGGCCTTCACTTCCGCCGTGGGATAAATGCTCGGGTCGTTCTTGACCTCGTCATTGACGAACTGGAACGACGCCGCATTGCCGTTGGCGTAGTTGACGGTGTTGCTGTTGTTCGCGGCCACCTGCGGATCCATCATGTAGTTGATGAACTGGTGGGCGTTGTCCACGTGCTTCGCATCCGAGGGGATCGTCAGCATGTCGAACCAGATGATGGTGCCTTCCTTCGGGATCGAGAATTTCACCACCGTTCCCTGCCCTGCTTCCACCGCACGGTCGCGTGCCTGCAGGACATCGCCGCTCCAGCCGAGCGCGATGCAGATCTCGCCATTGGCGAGGTCCTCGATGTACTGCGACGCATTGATCTTGCGGATGTAAGGACGGATCTCGAGCAGCTTCTTCTCGACGAGCGCGAGGTCGGCCGCATCCTGGCTGTTCGGGTCCTTGCCGAGGTAGGCGAGGACCAGGCTGCGGACTTCCGCCGGCGCATCCAGGATGGAGACACCGCAGTCCTTGAACCTGGCGAGGATCTTCGGATCGAAGATCAGGTTCCAGCTGTCCACCGGGGCGTCGGCCATGATCGCCTTGACCTTGGCTTCGTTGTAGCCGATGCCGTCCGTGCCCCAGAAGTAGTTGACCGAGTACTCGTTGCCCGGGTCATGCAGCGCGACCCGCTGGGAGATCTCCGGGTCCATGTTCGCGAGGTTGGGCAGCTTCGACTTGTCGAGCTTCTGGAAGACGCCGGCCTTGATCTGGCGCTCCATGAACTGCGCCGACGGCACCACCACGTCGTAGCCCGTATTTCCCGCGAGAAGCTTGGTCTCGAGCACCTCGTTGGAGTCGAAGACGTCGTAGTTCACCTTGATGCCGGTCTTGGCCTCGAAGTTTGCGATCGTGTCTTCCGCGATGTAGTCGGACCAGTTGTAGACGTTGAGGACCTTCTCCTCGCCGCCTTGCGCCGCTGCGGGCGCCTGGTCACCGCCGCCACCACACCCGGCCAGCGCCAGAATGACCGCCGATCCCACCAGACCCGCCCGCAATCCGCTGTTCATGTGCAACTCTCCCAAGGGTGCCAGTTCAGGCCCGGGCAAGCGCACCTCGGGCCTCACGTGGCAAAGAGGTTATCGCACGCTGCCCGCGATGTGTAGCGTTCGGCGTGCGATGCAGGCGTAAGTCGGCCAGTTTTTTTTGTGCGTGCCTGCTGGCCGCGCGGAGCAGCCAGCGAATGGTGCGCGGCCAGGAGCTCGATGCCCCCAAAACGGGCCTTCCGGCGTCAGGAACCGGAATACGAACAGCCGCTGGTACAGGTCTCGTGAATGACGATCCGGGTCAGGCCGGGCACCACGGGCTTCACCTGCTCCCACACCCAGCGCGCCAGATTCTCGCTGGTCGGATTCTCGAGGCCCTCGATGTCGTTGAGGTAGTGATGGTCGAGCCGCTCGAAGGTGGGCGCGAAGGCTCGCTTCAGGTCCGCGAAATCCATGACCCAGCCTGTTGCAGGGTCGACCGGCCCCCCGACGTGGACTTCGATCCGGAACGAGTGGCCGTGCAGCCGTGCGCACTTGTGGCCGGTGGGGACGTAGGGCAGCCGGTGGGCCGCCTCGACGGTAAAGACGCGAAAGATGTCCATGGCGGGATCGGTCAGTTTGGGCTGGAACCGGGGCCGTCGGGGCCCACGGCTTCGGGAAATCAACGGGTTGAAGCGGCCACTACCCGCAGCGCTCAGGCGACCTTCTTGAGGACTCCGGCCGTCTTGCGCTTGCGGGTGGCGCAGCTGCAGGCGCCACAGGTGCAGCGGATCGCGCTGCAATCGCTGCACACGGCGAAATCCACGGAGCCGAAATGGCGGCGGCAGTGCTCGCAGTAGGCCTTCTTGCCCGACGGACGGGCCGTCCGATAGGTATTGAGCACCACGCGGTGCTTGCGCAGCAGCTCGTCGCCGCACGCGGTCATGTCCTTGTAAACGATGTCGCGACGAAACGTGGTGGCGCTCATCGTGTCGATCTTGAACAGGCGCACCTGTTCCGCAGGCAGGCTGAGCTGGGCAAGGCGGTCGAAGATGACCACACCCAGCTTGGGATGGAAGGAGATCTGGAAGGGATCGACAGTCACGGCAGTCACGAGGCGGACCTTGGGGTTTCGTCAGCAAGAAATTCCGGCCCTGCTATTCTGGTGCAGCGCAAAAGGGTATGCAACCTGAAAACCCTGAATTGGCTGGAAAATTTCCCTGTTCTTCCCCCCCTGCCTGAACGCCTGACGGACAGCTTCAGGCTGCACCCCTGGGGGTCAACATAAAGCAGCAGTGAATGCGGGCATTGCGCTCGAAATCCTTCGGGATGGTGGCACGCGTGATGTCCTCGATGACGAAGGCGCCGAGCCCGTGGGTGTCCAGCCGGAAGCGCGTGTAGTTGTTGGAGAACACGATCGTGCCGCCCGGGGCCAGCAACCTGGCCGCCTGCTGCAGCAGGACCACGTGGTCGCGCTGCACTTCGAAATCGTCCTCCATGCGCTTGGATCGCGAGAACGTCGGCGGATCGATGAAGATCAGGTCATACGACCGCACGCCACGCTCGCTTTCCTCGGCCAGCCATTGCAGGCAGTCCGCCTGCACGAAGCCGTGTTCCGGGCCCGCCAGCCTGTTGAGCGCGAGGTTGCGCTTGGCCCAATCGAGATAGGTTCTCGACATGTCCACGGTGGTCGTGGCCGTGGCCCCGCCACCCGCCGCATAGACGGTGACCGAGCCCGTATAGGCGAAAAGGTTCAGGAACCGCTTGCCCCTGGCCAGCTCGCCGACCCTTCCCCTGGTCAGCCGGTGGTCAAGGAATAGCCCGGTATCGAGGTAGTCGGTGAAATTGACGAGGAATTCGTAAGCGCCCTCGCGAACCCGGTGGAACTCGCGCTGCTCGTCCACCTTTTCGTACTGGGTGGCCCCCTTTTGCGGTCGGCGCGTCCTCACGTGCATCCGCTCTCGCGGCACGCCGATCACCTCGGGGATCACGGACAGCGCTTCCCATCGCCGCAATCGCGCACCTTCCCTGTCGACGCTGTCGGGTGCGGCGTACTCCTGAACATAGACGTACTGGCCGGATTCTTCACCGTTGCCATAGACGTCGATGGCGAAGGAGTACTCGGGCATGTCCGCGTCATAGACACGGTAGCAATAGACGTTCGAGCGGCGCGCCCACGACCGCAGCGTCTTGAAGTTCTTGGCCAGCCTGTTGGCGAACATCTGCGCGCCGGGCCGCTGGCGGGACACTGCGAGTTTGTCCTCCTCCGTCGGACGCGTCTCGGGCGTGTCGAAATGCTCGACGGCAACATCGAAGCGCAGCAGCCGGCACTCGATCAGGCCGTTGAACAGCGTATGGCTGCGCCGCGCATGAATGCCGATCTCGCGTGCGAGCCGTGGATTGCCTGTGAAGACAACCGCACGCCAGCCGACGAAGTGCTCGCGCAGACGGCTGCCGAGTTCCGCATACAACCCCTTCAGCGCCTCGACATCGCCGATGCGCTCGCCATAAGGAGGATTCGTGGCCACCAGGCCGGGCACCGGGTGCTCGCAGATCAGGTCGCGGAAATCGCGGCGCTCGAAGTGCACGCTGCCGGTGAGGCCGGCCCGGTTCGCGTTCTCGATCGCCGCCCGCACCGCCTGCGGCTCGGCGTCATAGCCCCGCAGCACTCGTCCGGCATTGTCCGCCACGCCCCGCGCACGACGCTCGCTCGCCTCCTCGCACAGGCGCTTCCATATTGCCGCATCGTGTCCCTTCCAGCGCTGAAACCCGAAGTACTCCCGTCCCACGCCGGGGGCGATGTCCTGCGCGATGAGCGCGGCCTCGATCACCAGCGTTCCCGAACCGCACATCGGGTCGACGAATCCGCCCTTCTCCCGCGCGATGGCGAGCCAGCCCGAACGCATCAGGATCGCAGCGGCCAGGTTCTCCTTCAGCGGTGCCGCCACGCCCCTCGAACGGTACCCGCGCCGGTGCAGGCTCTCCCCGGACAGGTCGATGGCGAGGGTCGCGCGGTCGCGATTGAGATGGACATTGATCCTGATGTCCGGTCGCTCGACGTCGATCGACGGGCGCTCGCCGAAGCGGTCGCGAAACTGGTCGACGATCGCGTCCTTGGTCTTCATCGCACCGAAGTGCGTATGAGTGATCCCGGTGGAGGACCCGGCGAAATCGATTGCGAGCGTGCCGGCAGGATCCACGTGCAAGGACCAGTCGATCGCCTGGACACCGGCATACAACGCCTGAGCCGTGGTGGCGTCGGCCTCGCCGATGGGCATCAGCACGCGATTCGCGGTACGCGACCACAGGCAAGCGCGGTACGCGGTCTCGAGCGTGCCTTCAAAATACACACCCGTCTTGATCTCGCGGGTCTGCGAGCCGCCGAACTCCTTGAGTTCGGCGGCCAGCAGGTCGGCAACGCCCGGGGGGCAGGAAGCAAAGAATTGCATGGTGGAATGAGCGACCCGCGGTGAGCGATGAACGGTGGACGATGAGCGATTGGAGACCAGGCGACTGGCGATTGGGAGCTGGAGACTGATGACGAGTGAAGGGCCAGGGCACCTGTTCCTCTGGCTTGCCCCGCCAATCGCTCGTCGCTAATCGCTTTTCGTGACTCCATCCAGGGTCATGAGAGGACCATACAGGTCCGGACGTCGATCGCGGAACACGCCCCACGCACGCCGATACTCGTTGATGGCCGTGAGGTCGAACGTCGCGGTCAACACTGTTTCGGTACTGCGGTCTGCCTCAGCGACCAGCGCCCCCGTGTGATCCGCGATGAACGACGAACCGTAGTACGTCACGCTCCACGGGCCACCGCGCTCGGTGCCGATTCGATTCGATGCAACGAGCGGCATGATGTTGGCTGCTGCGTGCCCCTGCATGGCCCTGCGCCAGTGATCGCGCGAATCGATCGACGGGTCCTGCGGCTCGGCACCGATGGCCGTCGGGTACAGCAGGATCTCGGCGCCCAGCAGCGCCATCGCGCGTGCGCTCTCGGGAAACCACTGGTCCCAGCAGATGCCGACGCCGATGCGCCCGAACTGCGTCTGCCACACGCGAAAGCCGGTATCGCCCGGCGAGAAATAGAACTTCTCGTGATAGCCCGGGCTCTCCGGAATATGCGACTTGCGATAGGTACCGAGCAGCTCGCCGCCCGCATCCACCATCGCAACCGTATTGTAGAACGCGGCCCCGGCCCGCTCGAACACGCTCACCGGCAGCACCACTCCGAGTTCGCGGGCCAGCGAACCAAAGCGCCGGACGGCCGGATTCCCGGCGATGGGCAAGGCCAGGTCGAAGTGGCGGGTATCGTGTTCGATGCAGAAGTACGGCGTCTCGAACAGCTCCTGGATCAGGATGACGTTCGCCCCCTGGGAAGCGGCACGCCTGACCAGCGCCTCGGCCTTGTCGAGATTCGCCGCGCGGTCTTCTCCGCACGCGAACTGCGTCGCGGCTACGGTCACTGTGGTCACGACAGATCCACCCACGTCGTCTTGAGCTCCGTGTACTTGTCGAACGCGTGCAGCGACTTGTCGCGCCCGGAACCCGACTGCTTGAAGCCCCCGAACGGCACCGTGATGTCGTCGGCGTCGTAGCAGTTCACGTAGACCATGCCCGCGCGCAGCGACCGCGCCATGCGATGCGCAGCCGTGATATCGCGCGTCCATACGGCGGCGGCCAGTCCGTAGATCACATCGTTGCCGAGCCGGACCGCCTCCGCGGCATCCTTGAACGTCAGTGTCGCCAGTACGGGTCCGAAGATCTCCTCGCGGGCAATCTTCATGTTGCCCGACACGCGATCGAAGATCGTGGGCTGCACATAGAAGCCACCCGTCTCCTGCCGCGTCTGGGCGCCACCGGTACGCACGACTGCGCCTTCCAGGCGTCCGGAGTCGATGTAGCCCAGCACGCGACGCATCTGCAGGTCGTCGACCAGCGCACCCAGCGTGGTGGCGGGATCGAGGGGGTCGCCAGGTTCGAGCTTCCGGGCAATGGCAAGCACTTTATCGAGCAGCTCGTCCCGAATGGACTCCTGCACGAGCAGTCGCGACCCCGCGGAACACATCTCGCCCTGGTTGAAGAAGATGGCCGAGGCGGCCGCGCTCGCGGCACGGTCGAGATCGGGACAATCGGCCATGACGATGTTGGGCGACTTGCCGCCGCATTCGAGCCATACGCGCTTCATGTTCGACTGGCCTGCGTACTCGAGCATGCGCTTGCCCGTGACTGTCGATCCGGTGAACGCGATGCAATCCACGTCCGCATGCAACGCCAGCGCCTTGCCGGCGGGATCGCCGAAGCCCGGCAACACATTGAGCACGCCGTCCGGCAAGCCGGCCTCGAGCGCCAGTGCGGCGACCCTGATCGCTGTCAGGGGTGACTTTTCCGACGGCTTCAGCACCACCGAGTTGCCGGCAGCGAGCGCCGGCCCCAGCTTCCACGACGCCATGATCAGCGGGAAGTTCCACGGCACGATGGCGCCGACGACGCCGATGGGCTCGCGCGTAATCATTGCCAGCGCACCCGGCCCCGTCGGTGCGATCTCGTCATAGAGCTTGTCGACCGCCTCGGCGTACCAGGCAATGCAGCGGGCCGCCGCAGGGATGTCCACCCGCAGGCTGTGCGTGATCGGCTTGCCGACATCGAGCGTCTCGAGCAGCGCCAACTCCTCTGCATGCGACCGGATCAGGTCTGCGAACCGCATCAATACTTTCTTGCGGGCCGCAGGAGACTGCTGCGACCAGCGGCCATCGTCAAAGGCCTTCCTGGCCGAAACCACGGCACGATCGACATCCTCGACCTGGCATGACGCAACGGCTCCCAGCACGCGACCGTCGACGGGACTGATGCAATCGAAGGTGGCCCCAGAGAGGGCATCGACATAGCTGCCGTCGATGAAGGCCTGCCTGGGAATGGCCACGTCCCGTGCGCGGGCGTGCCAATCGATGTTGAGAAGCTTGGATGACATCTGTAGCGGGTCTTTCGTCTAGAACGTAGGCGGCGTGCAGGCGCTCACGATTTCACAGACTTCGGTGCCGAGGTTGCGAAAGCGGTGCGGCGTACTGCTCGAGAAATAGTAGGCATCTCCGGGGCCGAGGATACGCGACTGGCTGCCGATCGTGACCTCGATCTCGCCCCGGCACACGATGCCGCCCGCCTCGCCCCGGTGGCTCAGCATGTCTTCGCCGGTGTCGGCCCCGGGCTGGTAACGCTCCTGCAGGATCGCCATGGCCCGATTGCCGCGCCGGGCGGCCACCAGTCGCAGGGAAACCGGGCCGCTGCCGAGGTCGGGCAGCGTCTCCTTGTCGAAGAACACGTCGGGGCCCTGCACCTCGTCCAGCGTGAAGAAGTCGGCAAGCGACATCGGGATGCCATCCAGCACCTTCTTGAGCGAACTGACAGAGGGACTGACCCGGTTCTGCTCGATCAGCGATATCAGCCCGTTGGTCACGCCGGCCCGCTTTGCCAACTCGCGCTGGGACAGGCCGTGCAGGGTACGAACCGCCTTCAGATGCGCGCCTACGTCGATGGTCATCGCACTCCGTACCCCGCCTAACGACCCTTGCCTTCGTCCATTATATTAGACAGCCAATGGACCCGTTAGCAGTCGATCCCCAATGGAACGCGGTTCGTTTGAGGGACGTGTTCAATTTTCTTATCATCCGGGGAGCATTTCGCCCGGCACTCACGCGAGAATCCCCATGATCACCCCCTCCCCGGCCACTCCGCAGGATCTCGAGGCCTTCTGGATGCCGTTTACGGCCAATCGGCAGTTCAAAGCGGCCCCACGGCTACTGGAACGCGCGGAGGGCATGCACTACTGGACTCCGGACGGCAGGCAGGTCCTGGATGGCGTCGCCGGCTTGTGGTGCGTCAATGCCGGGCATGGCCGGCGCGAGATCACTGAGGCCGTCTCCCGGCAGATCGGCAAGCTGGATTTCGCGCCCACGTTCCAGATGGGGCACCCGATTGCCTTCGAGTTCGCGAACCGGCTGATCCGGCATACCCCCGGCGACCTCGACCATGTGTTCTTTACAAACTCGGGTTCGGAGTCTGTAGATACCGCACTCAAGATCGCGATTGCCTATCACCGGGCACGCGGCGAAGGGACGCGGCAGCGACTCATCGGCCGCGAAAAGGGCTATCACGGCGTGGGCTTCGGCGGCATCTCCGTGGGCGGCATGGTCAACAACCGCAAGTCCTTCGGCAGCCTCCTCACGGGCGTGGACCACCTGCCCCACACCCTCGATCTGTCACGCAATGCCTTCTCGAAGGGCTTGCCGGAATGGGGAACCCACCTTGCCGATGACCTCGAACGCATCGTGCAGCTGCATGACGCATCGACGATTGCAGCCGTCATCGTGGAACCCCTGTCAGGGTCGGCCGGCGTCGTGTTGCCGCCCAGGGACTACCTCAAGCGGCTGCGCGAGATCTGCGACAGGCACGGGATCCTGCTGATCTTCGATGAGGTGATCACCGGCTTCGGGCGGCTCGGCCAACCCTTCGGCGCGCAGTTCTTCGACGTGCTGCCGGACATCATGACGACTGCCAAGGGCCTCACCAACGGGGCCATCCCGATGGGCGCGGTGTTCGTGCGCAAGCAGGTCTACGACGCCTTCATGTCGGCACCGGAAGGCGCGATCGAGCTGTTCCACGGCTACACCTACTCGGGGCACCCGGTCGCCTGTGCTGCCGGCATTGCGACGCAGAGGATCTACGAGGAGGAAGGCTTGTTGACTCGTGCCGGCGAGCTGGCGCCCTACTGGCAGGAAGCGGCGCACTCGCTGAAGGGACTGCCGCACGTCATCGACATCCGCAATCTCGGCCTGATTGCCGGCATCGAACTCGAACCGGTGGCCGGCAAGCCCGGGAGTCGCGCGTTCGGCGTATTCAGGACGGCTTTCGAACGCGGGCTGCTGATCCGCGTGACGGGCGACATCATCGCGCTGTCGCCGCCGCTCATCATCGAGAAGGCGCAGATCGACCAGATCTTCGGCACGCTCGCCGACATCCTGCGGAACTGAGCCACCTCACCCGCTCCGCCTCCCTCTCCTCAAAGGAGAGGGATATCTGCACCCTCTCCCGAGGGGAGAGGGCTGGGGTGAGGGCTCCACCTCTCCCTTTGGGAGAGGTCGCGCGCCGCGCGGGTGAGGGTAGAGACAAAGAAAAGGCCCCGGGACGCTTGCGCGTGCCGGGGCCCGGGAACAGCTCAGCCAGTCAGGCGGAGTGAACCGCGACGATCACTTCCAGGGAAGCGCGGTACCGACCGTGAAGAGAATGCGGTCGTCCGAAGAATCGTCATACGTGGCAGTGACCCACTTGATGCCGAGCGTCAGGTTGCTCGCCGAATACGAAATGCCGACGCCGTAGTCCGTGTAGGAGTCTTCGGCATTCGTGCTGCCACCGAAGCTCGCTGCAATGCCGTCACCCTGGCTCAGACCAGCGTGCAGGCCGAGGGACAGCGGGCCGACGGGAATGGCGGCGTCAGCCGACACGTAGAATGCGCTTTCGTCCGCATTGAAGTAGTTGTCGGTGTAGTACACGGCGCCCGTGATGACGCTGTAGCTCAACTTGCCGTAGATCTCAGCCGTGTTGTAGTCCGTCTCGCCAGGGTAGGAGTAATAGACGACGCCCACGTCCCAGCCGAGGCCGCCGTCAGTCGCGCCCTTGAAACCCGTGTACACGTCGAGCTCCTGCGAAGCCGTCGACAGCCAGTCGATGTTGCTGCCCCAGGCGCCGACGTACCAGCCGCTCTCGGTGGCGAAGTCGATGGAGAGTTGCAGAGCCGGGTTTCCATCGGTCTGGGTCACGCCGCGGAAGTCATAGTCAGAGGCGATCGTCGCAGTACCGGTGACGTCAGCTTGGGCGATGCCCGCCATTGTCATCATGCCAAGCGCCGCAAGGATCTTCACGTTTCTCATAACAACCCCTTCAGGTGTGGTAAAAAAAATACTCGCTGCATTCATGCTTGCGATCGAGTGACCGGGACTCTAGCAGTATTGCTGCATACCAGCAAAGATGTGATGTACAAAAACAACACGCTGCGTTCGTTGGTCTACGAAGGAGGAATGCAGCATCCATGCCAGAACGTCCACTGCACCTCAAAGACCGCGCCTAGGGCGCCCTGGCCAGGCTGCGCAGGTCGTGCAAGGCGCGAAAATCCAGCCGTTTCGTGCGATTGATGCGGCGCAGCGAGCAACGAGGACCTGACAGGGAATACGGCCCGTGCAGGTCGCGAGTTTGACTAAATTCGCTTTTTTGCACGGTAATGGTGCGAAACAACGCACCCCTGCCCGAGAAAGGAGCGATCAGCCTCTCGGCTCGAAGAGGGCATAGAGCTTTCGGGCCGGCTCCACCACTTCCCAGGTCCCGGTGAATCCGGCTGGAATGATGAAGCTGGCTCCTGCCGAAAACGACCAGGACGTGCCTTGGCTATCGGTGAGGCGAACCGCCCCCTCCAGCAGGTGGCAGAACTCGCTCTCCGTGTAGCGAATACGCCATAACCCGGGCGTACTGGACCAGATGCCGACAAAAAATTGACCCGTGGAGTCGGCAAACAGGTTGCGGACGGACTGGACCGGACTGCCTGCAATGAGCCGATCCTCAGCGACGCCGGACACCTCCTCCACCGCAGTTGCCGTCGAGAGATCGATGATGGCTGGGCCGGCGGACGTCATCACGGGATTCTCCCCAACAAAGGACTGAGCCTAGGCCAGACCATCCCGACACGCCGCGTCGCTCCGATTGCGCTTGGGTGTCTGCCAGGTGGAGGGTCAACAATACAGCAAGACCTCGACATGAGTGCTCAGCTGCGCTCCTGACCGCACCCTCGCGACGGCAACCGACTCGATGACGTCGCCAGGTTTGTCGTCGGACGATGGTGGCAGCGAACGGTATCGCAGTTCTGTGCATCCCCCTCGCGAAGCGCCAGGCAGCAGTCGCGTACGCTTTCTTGGGCGTGGCACGAGCATCCCCGCACCCACCTTGCAGTATTTCGTGACAGTAGAGCACGAGACGCAGGTCAGTTTCCTCGCTGCCAGCCACTGCCATGAAGTGCAGGGTTATCTCATCGCCAGACCCATGCCGCCTTCAGACATGGAAGACTGGCATGACAACTGGGAAGGCGCGCGGCTCAACAGCCTGACCGCTTGACCGGGACCGCTCAGCGACCCCACATCGCGCGCATCATGCCGGCCGCATCAATGCGCGCGGTGGCCTCCGCGCCGGGAGACGCGTCGCCTCGCGGTTGTGCGGGCCAGGCGGACGCCTCCATCACGTCCATCACGAGCTGCGTGAAGAAGCGGCTCCGGGCGCCATAGACGTGCCGGTCGCCGGTACGCGGCTGCTGCGTGACATAGAACTTGAGCGGCGCAATCAGGTGCAACTCCTGCCTGGCCCTTGTCATGGCGACATAGAGCAAGCGACGCTCTTCCTCGAGGAGTTCCGGCCGGCCTGCCGCGAACTCCGATGGAAAATTGCCGTCGGCGACATTCAGCACGTACACGGAATTCCACTCCTGCCCCTTGGCGGAATGGATCGTCGACAGGATCAGGTAGTCCTCGTCCAGAAGCGGCGGCCCGGAGAGATCACCGGAAGCCTGGGGAGGATCCAGCGTCAGCTCCGTCAGGAAGCGCTCGCGATTGCCGTACTGCGTCGACAGGCGCTCCAGTTGCTCGATGTCACCCACCCTGACTGCCGCAGCTTCATAAATCCGCTGCAGGTGAGGTTCGTACCATTTCCGTACCAGGCCGACCTGCCCCGCCCACTGCTCGGCCGTGACCAGCGCCTCAAGCAATGTTGTCGTCGCAAGCCAGTCTTCGTGCGCCGCTGCAGGCATCAGGTAGTCCGCCAGCAGCCGCCACGAATAGTCACCCGCCGCGAAGACCCTCAGGCAGCGATTCGCATGGACAGGACCCACGCCCGGCAACAGCTGCAGCACCCGGAAGGCAGCAATGTGGTTGCGGGGATTGTCGGCCCACTTCAGGATCGCGAGGACATCCTTGACGTGGGCCGCCTCCAGGAACTTGAGTCCGCCGTATTTCACGTAGGGGATGTTCCTGCGCGTGAGCTCCAGCTCCAGCACGTCGCTGTGATGCGAGCTGCGCATCAACACCGCCTGCTGCTTCAGTGCGACACCGCATTCCCGTGCGGCCAGCACCCGCTCCACGATGTAATCGGCCTGTGCCTGGTCGTCGGCAACGCTCACGTAACGCGGACGCTGCTGCGATGGCCGCGCGGAGTACAGGCGCTTCTGGTACTGCCGCTTCCCCTCCGCGATCAGCGCGTTGGCAGCCTCCAGGATCGGCTGCACGGAGCGATAGTTCTGCTCCAGCTTGGCCACCTGCGCCGGCGGCGAGAATCGCGCCGGGAACCCGAGGATGTTCTCGACGCTCGCGGCCCGGAACGAATAGATCGACTGTGCATCGTCCCCCACCACGCACAGGCCCCGTCCGTCCGGCTTCAATGCGAGAAGGATGTCCGCCTGCAACGTGTTCGTATCCTGGTATTCGTCGACGAGCACATGGTCGAACTGCGAGCCGAGGTCGGCGGCGATGCGCGGATCCTGCATCGCGACGTGCCAGTACAGCAGCAGGTCGTCGTAATCCAGCACCTGCTGCCGCTGCTTGGCTTCGACGTACGCGCGAAACAGCTGCGTCAGCTCGTCGGCCCACTCGCTGCACCACGGAAAGCTGTCTTCGAGCGTGCGCTGCAGCGGCTGCTGCGTATTCACCTTGTGCGAGTAGATGGCGAGACAGGTGTCCTTGCGGGGAAACCGCTTTTCCTTCCGCGCCAGGCCCTGCTCCTGGCGGACCACATCCATCAGGTCCGCGGAGTCACCGCGATCCATGACGGAAAACGACGGATCCATGCCCAGCTGCCGTGCGCGCTGGCGGAGGATGCGATTCGCGATGGAATGGAACGTGCCCGCCCAGCCGAGCCTCGCCTGCATGCCCGCGGCAGGTGCAGCGCTGGCCCAAGCCTGTTGCACGATACGCTCGGCCCGACGCGTCATCGCTTCGGCCGCACGCCGCGTGAATGTCAGCAACAGGATCCGGTCCGCCGCCACGCCTTGCAGCCTCAGGTGGGCGACCCGATGGGCCAGCGTATTGGTCTTGCCGGTACCGGCGCCCGCGATGATCAGCAATGGCCCTGACTGGAATCGTCCCTCCGCATCGCTGGCCCCATGGCTGGCTGCGGCCCGCTGCGCGGGATTCAGGCTCGCCGCCCAGTCGAACGGCTTCGTCGACGTCGCAACGACACTCATGGTTTGCAGGGGATCGCAGACACGGCAAGGGCTCCCGCCTCGATACAAGGGCGCTCAGGGACGCCGCATAGGCCGACGCCGGACAACTGTATGCTTGCACAGTCCCCGCCATCTTGTATACCGGGCCCGCTCACACCGTCCGCGCCGTGCACTTACGTCCAAATACCGAGGGCGCAGTCGTCTGGGCCGGTTGTATGCTTGGGCAAATGGCGCCCGATGTTCCCCTTCTGGCAGGCTCAAGTGCGTCCCGCCGCGCCAGGATGCCGGCATGTCCATGAAGCCCCCGTCCCTCGCAAGCCGTGCTCCCCAGTCGACTCCCGACGCAGATGACGATTCGGCTCTTGAGCAGGTGTCGCTTGTGCAGCGGCTTGCCGCGCGCCACCGCGGCGCTCGCATCCTGATCGTGGAGAACGATGTCTACGGGCAGGAAATCCTCGCGGAGTACGTGCACATCGCGGGTCTCGCCGCTGATCTGGCCGGCGACGGCGTTGAAGCGCTCGAGCGGGCGGCACGCGCGCATTACGACCTGATCCTGATGGACGTGCAGATGCCGGAGATGGACGGCTATGAAGCCACGCGGCAGTTGCGCAAGCTGGCCCCGGCCCTGCCCATCATCGGACAGACGGCACACGCCCTGAAGGAAGAGCGGGAGAAGTGCCTGGCTGCCGGCATGGTCGCCTACGTCGCGAAGCCGCTCGAACTCAAGACCCTCCTGAACCTCGTCAAGCAGCACACCGGGCATCCGGCCGGTAGCTAGCCCCGCACGACTTGCTGCGCCCGATCGACGCAGCCTGGGGGCTACGCCGCAGTTCCCTTGCCCGCTGCCTTGAGCGCCGCCAGTACCCTTTCCTTGCGGAACGGCGCCCGGCGGATGCGAACGCCCGTCGCATCGAAAATCGCGTTGGCAACCGCAGCGATCATCGGCTTGTGGCTGGTCTCGCCCGCACCGTACGGCGCGAGGTCGGTCCGACGCGGATTGGGATCGCCATTGACCAGCACCACGTCGATCCGCTCCGGCGTATCGCCGTGGCGGAAGCTCGGGTGGGTCGCCCAGTTGGTGCTCGTGACTTTCTCGGTGTCGAACTGCACTTCTTCCCAGAGCGCCCGACTGAGACCGTGCAGCATGCCGCACTCTACGGTGTGGTGCAGTCCTTCAGGGTTGATGACGAGGCCGCAGTCGTGCGCGCAAACGAGGCGCTTGACCCAAACACGGCCTGTTTGCGTGTTGACCTCCACCTCGGCAATGGTCGCGGCCACGGTGAAGTTGCGGTAGGTGTACGAGATACCCCGGCCGGTGAGCACCTCTCCCTTTTCGCTACGAGGCGCGGGTGCCGGACGTGCAGTCCAGCCGTAAGCCTTGGCCGCCGCATTCACCACTGCCAACGACCGCGCACGCCTGAAGCCCTCGTCTTCGGCGCTTGCTGCAATCATGTCCAGGCGGAACTGGACGGGATCGGCCTTCGCCGCCACGGCGAGCTCGTCGATGAAGGCTTCGAAGGCGAACGTGACCTGCGGTCCGTTCGGGTCGCGCAGGTTGCCGGTGCGCAGCGGGGTTTCCCAGATCATCGGCAGGCCGACCACGCTCGCGGTCATGCGCCGGTTCGGGATGCCGTACATCACGGACGGTGTCTCGGCGCCGCCCTTGGCCGGTTGCGGCCGCTTGCCCATCAACTGGGCAATCAGCACCGTTTCGGGTTCGTTGTAGCCGAGATGGTTGAAGTCGACGGCGCGCGCGTCGTACTCGAGCGCCACGACCTTGCCCGAAGCGTCGAGTCCGCCGCGCAGCTTGAAGACATAGGGCGGACCCTTCGTGTCCCACGCCGTTTCTTCCTCCCGCATCCACTGCAAGCGGACCGGACGGCCCATCTCCTTGGCGAGGAACGCCGCTTCGAAACCGGCATCGTCGGCGGCCGTGCGACCGTACACTTGCGGCCCGTCCATATAGACCACGCGCACTTGTTCCCGCGGCATGTCGAGGAACTTGGCGACGCCATTGCGCAGGCCGTAGGACTTCATGTCGTTGGAATAGATCGTCATCTGGCCGTTCGACGGATCGGCCAGTGCGAACGCCGGACCGATGGCGGTGTGACCCTGGAAGGGAATCTCGTACTCCGCTTCGACAACCCGGGCCGCACTCGCGAACGCCGCATCCGGCGCACCCACGATCTCCGGCTCGCTGCTGGACGTCGGGGTCGCGTTGCGGATGTAGGTGAACAGCTCGCTGGACGCCGGGAACGGCGCGGCGGCCGGCTTCTTCCACTCCACTTTCAGCTGGCGTGCGGCGCGGATGGCCTGTTCTTCGCGCTCGCAGACCACCGCGACATAGTTCCCGCGACTCACGACGCGAATGAAGCCGGGCACGCCCGCCACGGAAGACTCGTCGATCTTCACCAGCGATGCGCCGGCAAACGGCGGCCTGATATTGCGTGCGTGAACCATGCCGGGCAGCTTCACGTCCACGGCCCACTTGAGCGAGCCATCGACCTTGCCGGGAATGTCGTAGCGCTTGAGCGACTGCCCGACCACGCGCAGCTCGTTGACCGGCTTGACCTTGGCCACGCCCGTCGTCGCATCGACGTTGCGGCCGGTGAGGGCCACGTTGAAGCGCTTGCCGCCAATCAGCTCCGCATACGTCACCTGTTTCGCCGGGTCAGACTTGAGTGCAATCGTCGCGTTGCCCACCACCAGCTGCTCGACCGGCACGCCGAGTCGCTGGCTGCCGAGATCCAGCAGCGTCCTGCGCGCTTCGGCTGCAACCCTGCGCATCGGCCAGCCGTCGCGCTCGACCGCGTCGGATCCGCCCGAGCCGCCCTGGTCCGGCGTGACATCGGTGCACCCCATCACGAGGCTGGTCTTGTCGTAGGCGATGTCGAGCTCGTCGCACATCATCTGCCGGAACGCGGTGCCGGTACCCTGGCCACCATCCGTCTTGCCGACGTAGAACGTTGCCGTGTTGTCGGGATGGATCACGATCCACGTATCGAGCTGCCTGAAATCGGGATCGACGTAGGGGCCCGGCGCCGCGGCTGCCAGCACGCTCGCACCGGGAACCACGCCGACACTCAGCGTGACCACGAGGGCGCCCGACGCCTTCAGGAAGTTCCGGCGCGACGTCGTGACATCTGCTCCGAGGAGGGCGTCTTCAACCGCCTGCGGCAACGAGAGTGACGTGCTCATTGTGCTGCCTCCACGGAGGCCGTCGCCGTACCGCGGGCCGCGCGCTTGATGGCGGCCTGGATGCGGTAGTACGTCATGCAGCGACAGAGAATGCCTTCCATCGCCGTGCGGATCTCGGCATCGGTCGGATTCGGGTTCCGGTCCAGCAGGGCCTTCGCGGTCATGATCTGGCCGTTCTGGCAATAGCCGCACTGCGGCGCCTGCTCGTCGATCCAGGCCTGCTGCAGCGGATGCAGCTTGCCGTCCTTGGAGAGGCCTTCGAGCGTCGTGATGGCGCCCTTCACCGCCGAGACGGGCAGCAGGCAGGAGCGCACCGAGTTGCCATCGATGATGACGCTGCACACGCCGCACTGGCCGAGTCCGCAACCGAAATGGGGACCGCGCAGGTCGAGATCGTTGCGCAGCACGTACAGCAGTGGCGTGGACGGATCGACGTCCACCTCGTGAGTCTTGCCGTTGACCTCGAGTTTTACGATGCTCATGACTCACCTTGCCGTTGACAGGGATGCTGTGCGCGAGCCTAGGGGACCGCCGGAGCGAACTCAAGCGCAGAAGGCATTTAAGACACACCCTGAAAGTGGGGCGGGCAATCGGGGTGGCCGCAGAGGGTGTGGATCGCAGTCTTCGAAGCGGTAGCGGCAGTCGGGCCCCGGGAGGTCGCCAGCACGGACGGCCAGAGGAGCCCGGGGCAACCGGATCCGGCGAGCCAGTGCCGGACCCGCCAGGCTGGTGTCAGCCAAGTGCTTGTAATGCCTAAAGAAGTGGTGGTGAGAGGCGGAGTCGAACCGCCGACCTAGGGGTTATGAATCCCTCGCTCTAACCGTCTGAGCTACCTCACCACAGGAGGGGGCGGAATTGTCTTGGGCGTGCCCCCCGCTGTCAAGAAAACCGGGGCCCGCAACAACACATTCTTCTAGATGGGGGCCTTGGGATCCCGGCTCAAGTCTCCGCAGGCGAGAGAGGCGCCGGAACGGGTTGACCGTCAAACATTGAACCGGAAGTGCATGACGTCGCCTTCGTGGACGACGTACTCCTTGCCTTCGAGCCGCAACTTGCCCGCTTCCTTCGCGCCCTGCTCGCCCTTGTAAGCCACGAAATCGGCGTAGGCGATCACCTCGGCACGGATGAAGCCCTTCTCGAAGTCCGTGTGGATGACGCTCGCCGCTTGTGGCGCCGTATAGCCCGCCCGGATCGTCCAGGCCCGCACTTCCTTCACCCCTGCCGTAAAGTAAGTCTGCAGCCCGAGCAGCGCATAGCCGGCGCGGATCACGCGATTGAGTCCCGGCTCATCGAGACCGATGTCCTTGAGGAAGTCCGCACGGTCGGCTTCCTCCAGCTGCGCAATCTCCGCTTCGATGGAGGCGCAGACCGGGACGACCATAGCCTTCTCGCGTTCGGCCAGTTCGCGCACGGAATCGAGGTGCGGATTGTTCGTGAAGCCATCCTCCGCCACGTTCGCGACGTACATCAGCGGCTTCAGCGTAATCAGGTGCAAGTCACGCAGTAGCCGCAGCTCTTCCGTGTCCTTCGTGAAGGAGCGCGCGGGACTGCCGCCGTCGAGGTGTGCGCGCAGGCGCTTCAGCAACTCACCCAGCTTGATGGAATCCTTGTCGCCGGCCCGCGAACCCTTGTCGGCGCGTTGCAGCGACTTCTCGACCGTCTCGAGGTCGGCGAGCGCAAGCTCCGTATTGATCACGGCGATATCGTCCAGCGGCCGCACCTTGCCTGCCACGTGGATGACGTCGTCGTTCTCGAAACAGCGGACCACATGGGCGATGGCATCCGTCTCACGGATATGGGCCAGGAACTTGTTGCCGAGGCCTTCGCCCTTCGACGCGCCGGCTACGAGACCCGCGATGTCGACGAACTCCACCGTGGCTGGCAGCACGCGCTCAGGCTTCACGATGCCGGCCAGCACGTCGAGACGCGGATCCGGCACCGGCACCACGCCGATGTTCGGATCGATGGTGCAGAACGGATAGTTTTCCGCCGCGATCTGCGCGCGCGTCAGCGCATTGAACAGGGTCGACTTGCCGACGTTCGGCAGTCCGACGATTCCACATTGAATTCCCATGACGTTCCTTGAGGACGCGGGCTCGACGCCCGTCAGTCGTTCTTCGCGGTGTGCAGGCGATTCATCGCTTTCTCGCTGCCTTCAGTGATGAAGATCGGCAAGTAATCGGCAGCGTCGGCGATGGCGGCGACGATGCGGTCTTCTTCGGCGCGTGGAGCGCGCTTCAATACGTAATCGATGACGAGGGCCTTGTCGCCCGGATGGCCCACGCCGAGGCGCAGGCGCCAGAACTCGGCGCCCACATGCAGGATCGTGTCGCGGAGGCCGTTGTGGCCGCCGTGTCCTCCCGCAAACTTGAAACGCGCCACTCCGGGCGCGAGATCCATTTCGTCGTGCGCGACGAGGATTTCAGCAGCGGGCACCTTCATGTAGTCCATGAGCGCGCGGATCGAGAGACCGCTCCGGTTCATGTACGTGTGCGGCTTCAGCAGCGTGACTTCACGCCCGGCAAGCTCGATGCGGCAGATCTCGCCCTGGTACTTGGAATGCGGACGGAACTGCACATGGGCCCGCTCCGCCAGCAGGTCGACAAACCAGAAGCCGGCATTGTGACGGTCGAGCAGGTGCCCGGGGCCCGGATTGCCGAGCCCGACGATCACCTGGAGAGGCGTGCCGGCCATAAGAAGCGGATAGCGACTTGCGATGGGCGACTGGCGATTGGTCAGAACCCGCGATGCGCTGTCCGGCCAATCACCAGTCGCTCATCGCCCATCACTCGCAACGCAAAGCACTCCGGCCACCCCCGACGGGATGGCCGGATGCGTTGCGTTACTTCTTGCCGCCTTCCTTCTTGGCAGGCGCCGCCGCAGGCTTCGCGCCCGCTGCAGGCTTCGCACCGGCCGCGGCCTTGTCTGCCGCAGGCGCTGCACCTGCCGCCGGAGCGGCCTCGGCTGCGGCTGCTGCCGCCGGTGCCTCTTCCTTCTCGGCCTTGGCGTGATGGATCGACACGACGGCCACATCGCGGCCATGGGTCAGGTCGACCAGCTCGACGCCGGGAGGCAGCGGGATGTCGGACAGCCGCTTGTTGTCGTTCATGTTCATCTGCGACATGTCGACTTCGAGGAACTCCGGCAGGTCCTTCGGCAGGCACAACACTTCGACGTCGTTGCGCAGGTGCGACACGAGGCCACCCTGGGTCTTGACGCCGGGCGAACCGGCGGCACCCGTGAAGTGCAGCGGAATCGTCATGCGGATCTTCTCGTTGTCCAGCACGCGCTGCAGGTCGACGTGCAACACGACGTTCTTGGCGGGATGGCGCTGGATGTCCTTGAGGATCGCCGGCTGCATCTTGTCGCCGACCTTGATCGCCAGGATGGAGGTGTAGAACTTCTCGTTGTCGAGCAGCACCAGCAGTTTCTGGTGCTCGAGCGAGATCTGGCTGGGCTCGACGTGCCCGCCGTAGAGGATCGCCGGGACCTTGCCGGTATGACGCAGGCGGCGGCTCGCACTCTTCCCCTGCGCATCCCGAGACTCGGCAACGAGTTCGAAAGTTGTCTTCATGATGGATACTCCAGTAACAAAATGCCCCGTGCACCTGCACGGAGCCACGAAACGATCGTCCGTCCCGCGACCAGGCGCGGACGACCGGGAAATCAATCGAATCAGTCGATGTAGAGCGAGCTCACGCTCTCTTCGTCACGGATGCGGCGCATCGTCTCTGCCAACAGGCCCGCCACCGAGAGCTGCCGGATCTTCGGGCACTTCTGCGCGGCGTCGCGCAACGGAATCGTGTCGGTCACCACGAGTTCGTCGAGTGCCGATACGGTCAGGCGTTCGACGGCAGGGCCGGACAGCACCGCGTGAGTGATGTAGGCGACGACGCGCTTGGCGCCGGCGTCCTTGAGCGCCTTGGCGGCGTGGCACAACGTACCCGCGGTATCAATGAGGTCGTCGATCAGCACGCAGGTCTTGCCCGCGACCTCGCCGATGATGTTCATCACTTCCGACTCGTTGGCGCGCGGACGGCGCTTGTCGATGATCGCGAGGTCCGCGTCGTCCAGCCGCTTGGCGAGAGCACGCGCACGCACCACGCCGCCGACGTCGGGCGACACGACGACGATGTCCTCGTACTTCTGCTTCCACACGTCGCCGAGCAGCACGGGCGAGGCATAGACGTTGTCCACGGGCATGTCGAAGAAACCCTGGATCTGGTCGGCATGCAGGTCGACGGTGAGCAGGCGGTTGACGCCGGCGCTCGCGATCATGTTCGCGACCAGCTTGGCCGTGATCGGCACGCGCATCGCACGCGGACGCCGATCCTGCCGTGCGTAACCGAAGTACGGCACCACAGCGGTAATGCGGGCCGCAGAGGCGCGCCGGCAGGCGTCCACCATCACCAGCAGCTCCATGATGTTCTCGTTCGACGGCGGGCAGGTGGGCTGCACGATGAACACATCGCGACCGCGCACGTTCTCCATCAGCTCGACGGTGATCTCGCCGTCGCTGAAGCGCC
>CAIUGU010000139.1 GCA_903898785.1 uncultured Pseudomonadota bacterium
ATGACGCGCAAGCGCACGCGGGAAAGCCTTGAGCATCTCCTGTGCATGCCTTGCCCGGCCTGCGAAGGCCGCGGGTTCCTGAAGACTACCGAGACGGTGTGCTACGAGATCTTCCGCGACATCCTGAGGCAGGCGCGGCAGTTCGATTTCCAGGAAATGATGGTGCTCGCGCACCAGGACGTCATCGAGCGGCTGCTCGACGAGGAGTCGGCGGCGCTGGCCGAACTCGAAGTCCACACGGGCAAGCCGATCCGCTTGCAGACCGAAGCCCTGTACCACCTCGACCAGTACGACGTCGTCCTCATGTAGTCCGCCATGTCTTCGTTCCGCCGCAAGCTATGGAAGTGGACGGCCGGTACCTTCGCGGTGCTGGTGATCCTGCTTGGGCTGGCCCTCGGCGTGTTCAGGATCGTGCTGGCGCAGGTGCCCGACTACCGCGACCAGATCCAGGCCTTCATCAGCCAGCGGTCCGGCCTCGACATCGCGTTCTCCGAGCTGGATGCGCGCTGGCGTTTCTACGGTCCCGAACTCGTCTTCGAGAATGCGGTGGTCAGCGCTCCCAACGGCGGGCGCGCGCTCGTCCAGGCGCGGCGCGGCAGCGTGGCGCTCGATATCTGGGCTTCCATCGCCAGCCTGCGCCTCACCACGGGCCGCTTCTGGCTCGACGGGCCGCAGCTCTTCCTCGTCCGTACGACGGCGGGCCGCATCGAGCTGGTGGGGCAGGACGAACTGCCGGAACGCACGCGCCCCTTCCTGTTCGACGAGTTGCCCACGGGCCGCTTCAGCATCAGCGATGCGCGCGTGACCTTCCGCGACCTTGCGACGGGACGCGGGCCGTGGACTTTCGCGCGGGTCGGACTGACCTTGCAGCGGCGCGCCGACTCCATGCGTCTTGAAGGTACCGCGGAGCTGCCCTCGGCGCTCGGCAAGCAGATGCAGTTTGCGGCGCGTTCGTCCGGCCAGCTCGACGATCCCACTGCGCTCAACTGGGATTTCGAGGTCGAGAGCCGCGACCTCGCGCTCGCGGGCCTTGCGGACCTGTTGCCCGATGCGTGGCCCGCGCCGACGACGGGCAACGGCAGTTTCAAGGTGGCCGGAGTGCTCCACGGTGCCGAGGTCGAGAGCGTGAAGGGCACTGTCTCGCTGGCGGGCATCATGCTGCCGCTGCCGATGTGGAGTACGCCGTTGCCCGGCGCCGACCCGCTCGTCATCCGCTCCGGCGATGCGGACAATGCGATCGTGGAGACGGTCCCGTCGGCACCGGCGCCGCAAGCGACCTCCGTGGTCGGCAACACGCAACGGGTTGCCTATGACGTCGTGCGCGCGGATTTCGACGTGCGGCACACTGCCGACGGAGGCTGGCACCTGCTCGTCGACGGCCTGCAGCTGGTGCGGCCCGGCGTGCGCTGGGATCCGTCGCGGATCGAAGTGGATGTCGATGGCCCCGCCGCCGGCGCGGTCAGCCTGCGCGGCAGCGCCGCTTTCCTGTCACTCGACGGCGTGTGGCCGCTGCTGGCGTACTTGCCCGAGCGCGCCGACACCGCGCGCTTGCGCTCGCTCGCTGCGCAGGGACGCGTCCGTGACGTGGCCTTTGCATTCAGGCGCAGCACGGTGGACGCGCCGCCTGAATATTCCTTCTCGGGCAAGCTCGAGGAAGTGGGCTTCTCGCCGGTGGGCGCGGCGCCCGGACTGGATGGCATCACGGGGCAGTTCGTCGCAACCGATCGCAGCGGCCGCTTCGACCTGGCGGCGCGCAATTTCGGTTTCAGGCTGCCTCGCCTGTTTCGCGAGCCTCTGGGTTTCGACGAGGTGGGCGGCACCCTCACGTGGACCCACGAGACCGACCACTGGCGAATTGCGAGCGATGCCTTGCGCGTGGCCGATGCCGACGGCAAAGGCACGGCGAAATTCACGTTCACGTTGCCCGACGACGGCTCCTCGCCGGTGCTTGAGCTCGAAGGGACCGGCACCGACATCGACGCGACGGCAACGCCGCGCTACCTCCCGGCGGGGCGCATGTCGGCAAAGTCGCTGGCGTGGCTCGACCGTGCGTTCCCTGCGGGCCGCGTCGCGACGGCCAGCATCGTGTATCGAGGTCCCACGCGGCTGTTCCCGTTCCGCGGCGACGAAGGAACTTTCATTGCGCGCGGGAACTTCGACGGCATCACGCTCGACTACGACCCGCGCTGGCTGCCGCTGGTCGACGCGAGGGGCGACGTCGAGTTCCACAACGAGGGCCTCACGGCTCGCGCTGCGTCCGGCCAGGTCCACGGCCTGCGCGTGAGCCAGGGGCAGGTGGACATTGCGGACTTCCGGTCCGTCGAACTCGATATCCGGTCACAGGGCAACGGCGACCTCGGCGCCGCGCTCGACTACCTGCAACGCAGTTCGGTGGGACCTGCGCTCGGCGACCGCTTCATGGCGCTCGAAGGCAAGGGTGCCGCCACTTTCGACGCGCACTTGTGGCTGCCGGTCAAGCAGATGGAGGATCGCAGGATCGATGTCACGGCCCGCCTCGTGAATGCGGAGGTCGGCCAGCGCGGCCAGCCGCAGAAGATCACGGCCTTGAACGGTCCGTTACAGGTGCTCGACCGCGCGTTGGTGTCGCCCGGGCTGCAGGGCCGGTTTCTCGGCGGGCCCGTCAGCATCGCCATGGCTGCAGAAGCCGATGCGGCTGCCCAGACCACGGCGACGGTGCTCACGGCCAACGGGCGTGCGCTCGTCGGTCCGCTCAAGGAGTTCCTGAATGCGCCGGAGATCGTCCGGCTGAATGGCGGGGCGGCTTGGCGCATGCGCGCCCGGTTCGTGCCGCCGCCTGCGCGCAAGCCCGATGCGGCGCAGCTGGCGAGTCGCTCATCGTCCGCGACGTCGATGACGCAGCTGTATGTCATCGACTCCGACCTGCAGGGGCTGGGCATTGCGTTGCCCGAGCCCGTGCAGAAGCCGACGCCTGCCGCGCGTCCGCTGCACGTGGAGGTCGAGCTGGACGGTGGACCCAACCTCACGATTCGTGGCAGCCTCGGCGAGTTGCGGACCGTCGCACGACTGAAGCGCAGCAACGGCGCGTGGAGCTTCGATCGCGCCGGCATCCGCGGCGACGGCGTGGCGGCCTCGATCCCGGGCCACGAAGGCATTCGCATCGAGGGCGATGTCGATCGCTTCGTGCTGGACGACTGGCTGGCCCTGAAGGGCACGGGTGCGGCAGCCGGGCCGGGCGCCCGGCGGCTCAGTGACTATCTCAAGGCGGCGAATGTCCGCATCGGTACCTTCGGGCTCTTCGGGTACACGTGGCCCGATGTTCGCGGCCTCCTGCAGGCGACGCCCGCAGGCTGGCAGATCGATGTCGCGGGTCCCAATGCCACGGGCAAGCTGCTGGTTCCGTACGAACTCGCAGGCACGGCGCCGATGACACTGGAGATGGAGCGCCTGGTGCTTGCATCGCAGGGCGGCGGGGCAGGCGGCCCGTCCACGACGGACCCCCGTCAGGTACCGTCCATCCAGGCGCGCATCAACGACTTCGAGCTCGGCGGCCGCAAGCTGGGCAGCGTCCGCGCACAGATCGACCGCGCGCCGCGCGGGCTCGCCTTCACCGACGTCACGGCGCAGAGCGCCACGTTCAGTGCCGAAGCGAAGGGAACGTGGCTGGCGAACGACGGCCCGACCGCGGCGGCGAGAGGGATTGCCACCGATATCGACCTCACGCTCACCAGCACGGACGTGCAGACCACGCTCAAGGCGCTGGGCTACGGCGACGTGGTCGCCGGCACGCGCGGGCTGTTGCAGGCCAAGCTGTCCTGGCCGGGCGGTCCCGATGCGCAGGCGCTCGGCCGTGCTTCCGGTTCCGTGCATCTCGAGATCGACGACGGCCAGGTACTGGACCTGCAGCCGGGTGCCGGTCGCATGCTCGGGTTGCTCAGCGTGGCTGCCTTGCCGAGGCGCCTGTCGCTCGATTTCAGCGATCTGACGGACAAGGGCCTTGCCTTCGATTCGGTGCGCGGCGATTTCGAACTGAAGCAGGGCAACGCCTTCACCGACAACCTGCTGCTCACGGGGCCGGCCGCGGATATCGGCATCGCCGGACGCACCGGACTGGGCGCGCGCGACTACGACCAGACCGCCGTCGTCACGGGCAACTTCGGCGCCACGCTGCCCGTCGCGGGCGCGCTCGCCGGCGGTCCTGTCGTCGGCGCGGCCATGCTGCTGTTCTCGCAGGTCTTCAAGGAGCCGCTGAAGGGCATGACGCGCGGCTACTATCGCATCACGGGCAACTGGGACGAGCCGCAGGTCGAGCGCGTGGTAGCATCCGATGCCAAGGAAGCGGCCGCCCACGCGCCTGCGGAGGCCGCGCCGGCCCGTCCTTGATCGTCGCGTCGGGCCCCTTCGCCGGCGCCCGCCACTCCAGGAACATGTCGCCTTCATCCATGAACGTTGCCAGCCGCCTGCACCTCGAAGCTCCCCTGTCCGCGTCCGGCGCGGATTCGCTGGCCCTCGCCCAAGACCTCATCCTCGCTCCAGCCGGCCTGGACCAGGGCCACCTGTCGGACGCGCTGGGAACGGTCATGGGCCACGCGGTGGATTACGCGGACCTGTATTTCCAGTTGAGCCGCGAGGAATCCTGGGCGCTGGAAGACGGCATCGTGAAGGAGGGCACGCAGAGCATCGAGCAGGGTGTCGGTGTGCGCGCTCTCTCTGGCGAGAAGACCGGCTTCGCCTACTCCGACGAGATCGTGCTGCCGGCGCTGACGGAAGCATCGCGTGCCGCGCGCGCGATTGCCCGCAGCGGCAGCAGCCATACGGTGGCCTCGCGTCACAGCATGTCCGGCCATCGCCTGTACCTGCCCATCGATCCGCTCGCCGGGACGACGGACGCCGACAAGGTGACGTTGCTCGAGCAGATGGACGCCGAGGCGCGCCGTCTCGATCCGCGCGTGAAGCAGGTGATGGCGAGCCTGTCGGGCGTGCACGAAGTCATCATGGTCATGGCGAGCGACGGCACGCTGGCGGCCGATGTGAGGCCGCTCGTCCGCATGAACGTGTCGGTCATCGTCGAGCACGAGGGTCGCAGGGAGCAGGGCTACTGCGGCACCGGCGGGCGTTTCGGCCTGTCGCGGCTGATGGAAGGCGATCGCTGGAAGGCGCTGGTCGCCGAAGCGGTCCGCAGTGCGCTCGTCAACCTCGATGCGCGTCCCGCTCCTGCGGGTGCCATGACGGTGGTGCTCGGGCCGGGCTGGCCGGGCATCCTGCTGCATGAAGCCATCGGCCATGGGCTCGAGGGCGACTTCAACCGCAAGGGTACCTCGGCGTTCTCCGGGCGCGTGGGCCAGCGCGTGGCCACCGAGCACTGCACCGTCGTCGATGACGGCACGCTCGGCGCACGCCGCGGTTCGCTCAACATCGACGATGAGGGCACGCCGACCCGCTGCACCACGCTCATCGAGAACGGCATCCTCCAGGGCTACCTGCAGGACAAGCTCAATGCACGGCTGATGGGCGTGCAGTCGACCGGCAACGGCCGGCGCGAGTCGTTCGCCAGCATGACGCTGCCGCGCATGACGAACACGTACATGCTGCCCGGCCCGCACGATCCGGAGGAGATCGTCCGTTCGGTGCAGAAGGGGCTCTTCTGCAAGAACTTCGGCGGCGGCCAGGTCGACATCACCTCCGGCAAGTTCGTGTTCTCGGCCAGCGAGGCCTATCTCATCGAGAACGGCCGCATCACGGCGCCGGTCAAGGGCGCGACGCTGATCGGCAACGGCCCGGATGTGCTGACGCGGGTGGCGATGGTTGGAAACGACCTCGAACTCGATGCCGGTGTCGGCACCTGCGGCAAGGACGGCCAGGAAGTGCCCGTGGGCGTCGGCCAGCCGACGCTGCGCATCGACGGCCTCACAGTCGGCGGCACGGCAACCTGATACGCTGTGCCTCGTCATGTGGATCGCAAGACCCATCTACGAGTTCCTGCCGTACCTCTACATGGTGGCCGGTGCGCTGTTCCTCGCGGCGTCCTGGTACCTGACCGAGGGTGCGTGGCCCCTGCTGCTGCTGGGCGCGGGTGCGCTTTGCCTCATTGCCGGGCTCGTCCTGTGGCTCCGGCGCCGCGATTACCGGACCGCACAGTCCGAGTACAACAGCCGCTCCCTCGACGACTGAGCGGGCAGGGCAGCCGACCAGCGACTGGCGATTAGCGACCAGGGGCTGGTATCTGAATCAAAGTCTCGTCGCTAATGGCTAATGGCCAGTCGCCAGTCGCTAATCACTAGTCGCTAGTCCCCAGCCGCGTCTTCCTCTGGCGGGTCCTGCACAAGCGTTTCCGCGCCGTCGAACGATTCCTCGACCTGTGCCTTGCCGCGGCTGTGCCGGTCGTCCATGTACATGATCTCGTGCTGGCCGATCTGGAAGACATCGCCGTCGTTCAGGATCTGGCGGCGTACCCGCTTGGAGCGCATGTACACGCCGTTCGTGCTGTTCAGGTCTTCGATGACGCAACCCTGCAGCGTGGTGACGATCTGCGCGTGATGACGGCTCACGAACTTGCTGTCGATCTGCAGGTCGTTGTCGGAAGTCCGGCCGATGATGAGCCGGCCCGGTACCAGGTCCCGCTCCGCAACCGTCTTGCCGCCCAGCGCGACCAGGATGTGGCCGAGCGCCATGCCCTCATGCCTGCCGGTGGTATCGAGCTTGAGCGTCTCGAGGCGCACGGAGCGCTCTGCGAATTCCACCCACTGCAGTTCCTCGATCGCGCTCCTGACGTCCTCGAGGGTCACGTGGTCGCGGTCCTGCGCGAAGGCCGCCATCATGGCGGTGTCGCACAGCGTATTGATGAGCCGCGGCGTGCCGCCGGTGAAGCGAAAGATCAGCGGAACGGTGTCCTCCGCAAAGATCTGCCGTCCCTGCGAGCCCGCGACTTCCAGGCGGTGCTGGATGTAGGCCGCGGTGTCGGCCTTCGACAGCGGCGTGAGGTGGAATCGCAGGCGCACGCGCTGGGCCAGCTGCACCAGTTCAGGCGAATTCAGTTTTTCGTTCAGTTCCGGCTGGCCGGCCAGGATGATGCGCAGCACCTTTTCCTTGGTGGTCTCGATGCCGGAGAGCATCCGGATCTCCTCGAGGACCCGGTTCGACAGGTTCTGTGCCTCGTCGACGATGAGCATGACGCGGCGGCCGTTCGCATACTGCTCGATGAGGAAGTTGTTGAGCGTGGCGAGCAGCTCCGCCTTCTTCATCTTGAACGGCTGGAAGCCGAACTGCACGAGCACCGACTGCAGGAACTCGATCGCCGACACCTGCGTCTGGTTGATCTGCGCGACGACGACGTCTTTCTCGAGCTCGGACAGGAAAGTCTCGATCAGCGTGGTCTTGCCCGACCCGATCTCGCCCGTGATGATGACGAAGCCGTCCGTGAACCAGATGGTCGATTCCATGTACGCCTTGGCGCGCGCATGGTGCTTCGACAGGTACAGGAAGGCCGGATCCGGGCTGAGGCGGAACGGCAATTCGGTGAGCTTGAACAATTCGAGGTACATGGCGACCGCTGTTTCTTCCGTGGCCTTGGGGCCTGACCCGTGCGGAGTCTAAGGGTGAAGGGCGCTGGCGTACAAAGAGGGATTTCACATAGGCGGCAATTGGCGGGGAGAACGGGGAGGCGTCAAAGCGCCTTCAGTACCTTGCCGAGCGCCTTGTCCCGCGCAGCGGGCGACGAGGCCGTCACCGTGCAGTGGCCGATCTTCCGGTTGGGGCGCGGCGCCTTGCCGTAGCCGTGGAAATGCGCCCCCGTAATCGACAGCACCGCCTCGACCGCAGGCATCGTGCCGATGAAGTTCACCATGCCGGAATGACCGATGGCCTCCGTGCTGCCGAGCGGCAACCCGAGGATCGCACGGATGTGGTTCTCGAACTGGCTGGTCGCGGCGCCTTCGATGGTCCAGTGGCCGGAGTTGTGTACCCGGGGCGCCATTTCGTTGGCGATGAGGCGGCCCTGCCGTACGAAGAATTCGATGGTGAGGATGCCGGCGTAGTCGAACCGCCTGAAGACGCGCTTCAAGTAGGTTTCCGCCTGCTTCTGCAGGCCCGCATTCCGGTAGGGGGCGATCGAGTGCCGCAGGATGCCGTCTTCGTGGGTATTGGCCGCCAGCGGATAGACACGGATCTCCCCGCGCGTGCTGCGCACGCCGATGACGGAGACCTCGCGGCTGAAGTCGACGAAGGCCTCGTAGATCAGCGGCACGGAGCCGAGCGCGGCCCATGCAGCCTCGATGTCCCTGGCGCTGCGCAGGCGGAACTGGCCGCGGCCGTCATAGCCGAGTCGCCGCGTCTTCAGGATCCCGGGAAGACCGACCCGGTCCACCGCCGTGACGAGGTCGGCCAGCGAGTCGACCGCCTGGAACGCCGGGGTCGGGATCTTGAGCGCGCGGAACAGCGTCTTCTCCGCGAGCCGGTCCTGTGACGTCCCCAGCGCGTCCGGCTGCGGCAGGAACGGCGTGGTTTTCGCGATCTCGCGAATGGCATCGACCGGCACGTTCTCGACGTCGAAGGTGATCAGGTCGACCCGGGCAGCGAGCTCGTTGAGCTTCGCGGCGTCATCGAAGCCGCCGTGCAGGATGGGACCGACGTGGCCGCCAGGGGCATCGGGGCTGGGATCGAGGAACAGGAACTCGACCCCGAACGGATAGCCGGAAAGCGCCAGCATGCGTCCGAGCTGGCCGGCGCCGATGATGCCGATCTTCATGGCTTGTGCGGGGTTGCGCTGCGCGGGTCCGGCCGGTCGAGCACGCTTTCGGTCTGTTTCGCACGGAATGCTGCGAGCGCCGTGTGGATGGCCGGATACTTGTTGCCGAGGATGGCGGCGGCCAGCAGCGCCGCGTTGGTGGCGCCCGAGGCGCCAATCGCCAGCGTGCCGACCGGAATGCCGGCGGGCATCTGCACGATCGACAGCAGCGAGTCCATGCCGTTCAGCGCCTTCGATTGCACGGGCACGCCAAGCACGGGCAGCGTCGTCTTCGCGGCCGTCATGCCGGGCAGGTGGGCAGCGCCGCCGGCGCCCGCGATGATCACTTCAAGGCCACGATCGCGCGCCGTAGACGCGTAGTCGAACAGCAGGTCCGGCGTGCGATGCGCCGACACGACCCGCGTCTCGTGGGGTACCCCGAGCTGCTCGAGCGTCCGAACTGCCGGTTCCAGCGTCTCCCAGTCGGAGACGGAACCCATGATGATGCCGACCAGTGGTTTCATGATGCCGAGGCTCGGTTGCGGGTCAAGGCGCGGATTCTATCAGGCTGGTGCAAAAGGCTGTCCCTGCCTTTTTGTCCTGCGCCACAGACAAGAGCAGGGTCAGCCGGCTCCCGAGATCGACGAACCGGGACTCGTCGATAGCCCAAGGCGTCCGTGGCCAGGAGCGGGTCAGGTGGCGTCGGTCCCCAGGGCGTCGCGCAGCACCGCAAAGAGTTCCCTAGACGCCCGCGGGGGCTGGCCGCGATCGCGCTCTCGCAGGGCCTGTGCAACCAGCCGGGTCACCGTGCCGCGGTCGATGCCGGGGCATTCGGCCAGCAGTTCGTCCAGCGCGGGTACGCCCGCTTCAAGCAGCTTCGCACGCCATGCCTCTACCTTGCGCAGACGCAGGGTTTCAGATCGCTGGCGCAGGTTGCGCGCTTCGAGCGCCTTGCGGATCGGCTCCGCATCGACATTGCGCATGAGCTTGCCGATGTACTGCTTCTGCCGGTACAGGCCCCCGTGAGCGGTGATCCGGCGGGCGAGGGCAACGGCGTCGCGCAGGGAGTCCGGCAGTTCCAGCGCGTCGAACTCGGCCTGCGGCAGCCCGATCAGCTGCTCGCCGAGGTCCTGCAGGCCCTGGCTCTGGCGCTTCAGTTCGCTCTTGCTCGGGCCGTAGTCGATGTCGTCATCGTCATTGTCATTGGGGTCGTAGCTCATTGGCAGCACGATAGACGGTTCCATCGCTGCCGTGAAGCCGGGATACAATGCGGGCCTACCGGAGATCCACCATGTCCCTGCCGCAGAATCGAGCCCTGGCCCTGAACCGCGACGACCTCGACAGCCTCGTCCGGTTTGCGCTCGACGAGACGAAGCGGCTCGGCGCCAGCGAAGCCGAGGTCGGCATCTCCATCGATACGGGCCTGTCGGTGACCGCGCGACTCGGTGATGTCGAGACTCTGGAGTACCAGCGGGACCGCGGCATGGGCGTCACCGTGTACCGCGGCAAGCGCAAGGGCTCGGCGAGTACCGGCGACCTCTCGCGGCAGGCAATTTCCGACACGGTCGCGAAGGCGGTCAGCATTGCGGGGTTCACCGCGGAAGATCCGTGTGCCGGATTGCCCGACCCCGACATGATCGCGCGGGACATTCCGGACCTCGACCTGTGCCATCCGTGGGACATCGAGCCGGAAGCCGCGCGCGACCTGGCCATTGCCTGCGAGGCGGCCGCGTTGCAGGTCGACCCGCGCATCAGCAATTCCGACGGCGCGTCGCTCAGCACGCACCAGGGGCTGCGGGTCTTCGGCAACACGCTCGGCTTCCTGGGCGGCTATGCCAGCAGCGTGCATTCGCTCAGCTGCGTCGTCATCGCCGGCAAGGGCGACGAGATGCAGCGCGACTACTGGTACAGCTCCGTGCGCGACTGGCGTGAGCTCGAGGACGGGGTTGCCATCGGCCGGCATGCCGCGCGGCGAGCGCTCGACCGTCTCGGCGCTGCGAGGATGGCGACGTGCACTGCGCCGGTCCTGTTCGTCCCCGAACTCGCGCGTGGGCTGATCGGGCATTTCCTCGGTGCGATCCGCGGCGGCAGCCAGTATCGTCGCTCCTCGTTCCTGCTCGATGCCGCCGGGCAGCAGGTCTTCCCCGACTGGTTCTCGCTGTCGGAGCGGCCCCATATCCCGAAGGCGCTGGCCAGCGCACCGTTCGATGCCGAAGGCGTCGTCACGCGCAATCGCGAGCTCGTGAGCGCCGGCGTGCTCGATGGCTATCTGCTCAGCACCTATTCCGCCCGCAAGCTCGGGCTCAAGACCACGGGCAATGCAGGCGGCGTGCATAACCTGATTGCGCCGACCGGCGCGCGCGACTTCGAAGGCATGCTAAAGCTCATGGGTCGCGGGCTCCTGGTCACCGAGCTCATGGGCCACGGCATCAACGGCGTGACCGGCGACTATTCGCGGGGTGCGGCGGGCTACTGGGTCGAAGACGGTGCCCTGAGCCACCCGGTGCACGAGATCACGATCGCGGGCAACCTGAAGGACATGTACCGCAACCTCGTTGCGGTCGGCAGCGACGTCGACACTCGTGGCGGCGTGCGGACCGGATCGATCCTCGTCGAGCAGATGACGATTGCGGGCGAATAGCGGGAAGGACTGGCGACTAGCTGTTGGCAGCGCGGTGGATCTCCACAATTTTCCCAGTCGCTAGCCGCTAGCCGCTAGCCGCTCATCGCTGGTCGTCAACCCCCGGGTCTCCGAGCAGGTCCTTCAGCGTCCGGCCGCTCATGCTGGCCTTGATCGCGGCCTCTGCCTCGCGCGCCACCGCGTCGGCCTGGGGCAGGCAGCGGCCTTGCGCGCTGTGCGGCCCCTCGCTGTCGTTGCGCACGGCATCGAGGATCTCCGCCAGCCCGATGCTTCCGAGGTCCCTCCCTGGCACCAGCTGTTCCGCCTCGGTGGCCACCAGCAGGCCGCGGCGTTCCAGCGACGCCACTACGGGGCCGAGCGCCGTGCCCGGTACATCGAGCGCGCCTGCAAGGCGTTGCAGCGTCCACGCGGGTCCCGTGGAGCGGAAGTCCTTGCCGACGAGATACATCAGGGACAGCGCGAGCCGTTCCTTGAGGCCCGAGGTCAGCCTGAGTTCCCCGTGGCCCGGGCGCAGGAAGTGCGGGTGCTGGATGTAGAACGCGAGCTGTACCCCGAGCAGCAGGATCAGCCACGACAGGTACAGCCACATCAGCCCGACAATGACGATGGCGAAGCCGGCGTAGATGGCCATCGTGCGTGAC
>CAIUGU010000140.1 GCA_903898785.1 uncultured Pseudomonadota bacterium
CCGCCGTCGGGACCGGCGATGCCGCTGACCGCCAGGGCCACGTCGCCACCGAGCCGCTCGAGCGCCCCCGTCGCCATCTCGCGCACGGCGGCATCGCTCACGGCGCCGTGGATGGCCAGTGTTTCCTGGCCCACGCCGAGCAGTGCGTGTTTCAGGGCATTGTCGTAGCTGACGACGCCCCCCAGGAACCACGCCGAACTGCCTGGCACGTCCGTCAGGGCCTTACCGACCCACCCGCCCGTGCAGGACTCGGCAGTCACCAGGCGCCGTCCGGAGGCCAGCAGCACCCGCCCCACCTTGGCAGCTAGCTTGTAGAGTTCCTCGTCGCTGACCATGCCCACCCTCATTGTTCGCGAATTGCGCGCAATTCTACCGCCCTCGTCGCGCCGGCACTGTGTGCCCGGCCCGAAAAGACGCAGTCGCCGGCCGCGAACTTCGGCAAGTCCGCGCTGCCCAACTCAGCAGGGATGGCTATCATGGAATCCATCCTCTAGCAGGTGATGTCGATGAACCCGATCCGCCGCCTTCTCGTTGTCGCCGCCTTGGCCGGCCTTGCGGGCTGCGCGGCCACGGCACCCGATATCCGCACGGATTACGACCGCAGTGCAGACTTCGGCCGCTATCGATCCTTCGGCTTCGTACCCGAACCCACCGAGAACCGCGCCGGCTACGAAACCATCGCCGGCAAGTACATCCGTGCCGCAGTCGCCCGGCAGATGGAGCAGCGGGGCTACGTCCAGTCCGACAATCCGGACCTGCTCATCAATTACTCCATGAAACTCGAAGCCAAGCAGTCCGTGACCCCGTACACCACGCTGCGGCCGTACTACGGCTATCGCAGCAACCGCTACCGCACATGGGTGGGTTACCAGTGGGAGACCGATACGATCACGAGCGACTACACGGAAGGTACGCTCAACATCGACATCGTGGACCGGCAGCAGAAGCAACTGGTCTGGGAAGGGGTCGCCGTGGGCACCGTGTCGCGCGAAGACCAGGAGAATCGCGAGGCCGCAGTGACCACTGCCGTGGGCCAGATCTTCGTCAAGTACCCTTTCGCCGCCGGCCGGGGACAGCCACAGCTCGTCAATTGAAGGCTGCCGGGAGTTGTCCCGCAGTTGCCTTGGGAACAGGCGGTCTCTAGCATCGCCGCTCGACATCCCTAACTCCGCCTCCGCTTGCCCGGACAGCCCTACTCCGTGACCGCTTCCCCTCCCGATCTCACCGGCCATACGCCGGTGATGCAGCAGTACCTGCGCATCAAGGCCGAGCACCCTGATGTGCTGCTGTTCTATCGGATGGGCGACTTCTACGAGCTGTTCTTCGACGATGCCCGGCGCGCCGCGAGGCTGCTCGACATCACGCTGACGGCTCGCGGGCAGTCGAGCGGCCAGCCGATCCCGATGGCAGGAGTGCCGTTCCACGCCGTCGAAACGTACCTGTCGCGGCTGGTCCGCAAGGGGGAATCCGTCGCGCTGTGCGAGCAGCTTGGCGATCCAGCAAAGTCCAAGGGGCCCGTCGAGCGTCAGGTCGTCCGCATCGTCACGCCCGGTACCGTCACGGACGACGCATTGCTCGATGAACGCCGCGATACGCTGCTCGCCGCACTGTGCCGCGAAGGGGAACACTTCGGCCTCGCGTGGCTTGAACTCGCCAGCGGCCGGTTCAACGTTCTGGAGGCCATCGGTGCTGAAGCCCTGGCCGGCGAACTTGAGCGACTGCGGCCGGCGGAAGTGCTCATCGCGGAACAGGCCGCTGCGTTGCCGGCCGCAACCCCGGCCAGCCTGCGGGAGCGGCCACCGTGGCACTTCGACCTCGACTCCGCGACGCGATCGCTGTGTCACCAGTTCGGTACGCGGGACTTGTCGGGCTTCGGCTGTGCCGACCTGCCGCTGGCCGTCCGGGCGGCGGGTTGCCTGCTGCAATACGTTCGCGACACGCAGAAGGCGGCGTTGCCCCATCTCAAGAGCCTGCAGACGCAGTCGCGTTCCGATGCCGTGCTGCTCGACGCCGCGAGCCGCCGCAATCTCGAACTCGACGCCTCACTGACCGATCGGCCGGAATGCACGCTCGCGGGCGTCCTGGATCGCACGGCGACGGCCATGGGCGGACGCGAGCTCAGGCGCTGGATCCATCGCCCGCTGCGCGACCGGCACAGCGTCGAACTCCGTTTGCAGGCGGTTGAGACGCTGATCGGCAACCGGGCTTACGGCGATGTGAGCGAGATCCTGCGGCACGTCGGCGACATCGAGCGGTCTCTGGC
This sequence comes from uncultured Pseudomonadota bacterium, assembly GCA_903898785.1. GTDB lineage: Bacteria > Pseudomonadota > Gammaproteobacteria > Steroidobacterales > Steroidobacteraceae > CAIUGU01. The sequence continues at coordinate 2,264 of CAIUGU010000140.1, forward strand.
CCGCGTGGCCCTGAAGTCGGCACGACCGCGCGACCTCGCGCAGCTGCGCGACGCGTTCGCCCGCTTGCCGGATTTGCAGGCCCTGCTCGGCAAGCAGGACGCCCCCCTGCTCATGACGCTGGCGGGGGAAATCGGAACGCATCCCGAAGTGGTCGAGCTGCTGAAGCGCGCAGTGGTAGAGACGCCGCCCCCGATCCTGCGCGAAGGCGGCGTGATCGCGCCCGGCTACGACGCCGAGCTGGACGAACTGCGACTGATCAGCGAACACAGCGACCAGTACCTGCTCGACCTTGAAGCCCGCGAGAAGGTGCGCAGCGGCATCGCCAACCTGAAACTCGGCTACAACCGCGTGCAGGGCTATTTCATCGAGATCAACCGCAGCCTCGCCGACCGCGTGCCTGCCGACTACATCCGCCGCCAGACCATCCGCAACTCCGAGCGCTACATCACGCCCGAACTCAAGGAGTTCGAGGACAAGGTCCTGGGCGCCCGCGACCGGGCCCTCGCGCGCGAAAAGCTGCTGTACGACGGATTGCTCGACCAGCTGATCGAACGGGTTGCGCGGCTGCAGGCCACCGCGGCTGCCCTCGCCGCGCTCGATGTGCTGGCCACGTTTGCGGAGCGGGCGGTCGCCCTGCGCTACGCAAAACCAGACCTCACGGATGATGCGGTCATCGAGATCAGCGAGGGGCGGCATCCGGTCGTGGAGCTGTTCATCGACCAGCCGTTCGTCCCGAACGACCTGGGACTGGGCGAGCATCGCCGACTGCTCGTGATCACCGGACCGAACATGGGCGGCAAGTCGACGTTCATGCGCCAGACCGCGCTGATCGTGATCATGGCGCGCATCGGCTGCTACGTGCCGGCAATTGCCGCCCGCATCGGCCCCATCGATCGCATCTTCACGCGGATCGGGGCATCGGACGACCTGGCCGGTGGCCGCTCGACGTTCATGCTGGAAATGACCGAGGCTGCCAATATCCTCAACAACGCGACCGGCCACAGCCTGGTATTGATGGACGAGATCGGCCGCGGCACGAGCACCTACGACGGTTTGTCGCTTGCGTGGGCCTGCGCGACGCACATCGGCAAGCACGTCAAGGCATTCACGCTGTTTGCCACGCACTACTTCGAGCTGACGGCGCTGGCCACGGAACTCGACTCCTGCGCCAACGTGCACCTCGATGCCACCGAGCACGGCGAACAACTGATCTTCCTGCATGCCGTCAAGGAAGGACCTGCGAACCAGAGTTATGGGCTGGCCGTCGCAGCACTCGCGGGTGTTCCACCAAAAGTGATCTCGGCAGCGAGGAAGTATCTGGCGGAGCTGGAGCGTCGCTCGGCGAATGCCCATGCACCACAGCTGCAGCAGGAGCTGTTGCTGACGGTACCGGCCGTACCCGCAGCGAATCCGCTCAACGAGGCGCTTGATGAACTCGACCCGGATTCCTTGAGTCCGCGCGAAGCGCTGGAAGCGCTCTATCGCCTGAAGCGACTGGCGCTTGGCGCTTAGCGACTAGCGACTAGCGACTAGCGATGGGATGGGATGGGATGGCGCGACGCAGGGAACGTTCCGCCCAACCACTCGTCGCCAGTCGCTAATCGCTTCTTGCGAACCGGCCTGCTCGCAAGAACGTCGCGGTCTGCTTGGCGACTTCACCCGAGAACAGCATGCCCGCGTGCGTGACGGGCAGCACGAGGTGATCGCGCGCGCCGGGTAGCTGGGTTTCTTCCACCATCACCGTGCCATCGTTGTCGCCGTCGAGCTTTGCGACGAAGCGGCCGAGACCGAAACCGCTGGATCCGGCAATCACGCCGACCTCGCGCCGATCATTCCAGGTTCGAACCGTCGTCCTCGGTCCCAGGCTCGCGTCGGGCAGGAACTCCTGTCGCATCGTGATCCCGAGCATGGCCCTGCCGAGCGGCCATCGGGCAAAGCCTTGCGCAGCGCGACTTCCCTGGAGCGGCGAACCGAGCAGTACCGCGCGACCCGGCGGCAGGTCCGCAGTGGCCTCAAGCAGGTGGAGCACGACGAGCCCGCCGAGGCTGTGACCGACGAAATGCATGCGCTCAGCCTTCTGCGCCTGGGCGAATTCACGCAATTCCTTAACGTGATCGAGCATCGACCCACTGACGGAAGGGTAGGAAAAAGGCACCGCCTCGAAGCCATGATCGGCATTCAGTCGGTTCTTCAGGGAGATGAGCTCCAGACCCGACATCCACAGCCCGTGGACGAGGATGACGAGGTCGGGAGTTGGCATCTGCATGGACTTGAGACGGGGGTCATGAGACTGGAGCCGGGCGAAGATCAGCAGAGCGGCTCGCTTCTAGCACCCACCTCCAGCCTCAGGCCTCCGGCCCACTCATTCTGCCTTGACCGGCAGCTTCACGCGGATGTGCAGGTCCTTGAGTTGGGCGTCGCTCACCGGCGTCGGCGCATCGGTCAGCGGGCAGGCGGCCGTCTGCGTCTTCGGGAACGCGATGACCTCACGAATGCTGTCCGCACCGGACATCAGCATCGCGAGGCGATCGAGGCCGAAGGCGAGTCCACCGTGCGGAGGCGCACCGTACTTGAGCGCTTCGAGCAGGAAGCCGAACTTCTGCTGCGCTTCCTCGGCACTGATGCCGAGCAGCTCGAACACCGTCGATTGCATGTCCGTGCGGTGGATACGCACCGAGCCGCCGCCGATCTCGGAACCGTTCAGCACCATGTCGTAGCCCATCGACAGGGCTTCGCCCGGATTGCTCCTGAGCTGCGCCAGATCGTCGATGCGCGGGGCCGTGAACGGATGATGCAGCGCCGACCAGCGCTTGTTCGCGGCGTCCCACTCGAACATCGGGAAGTCGACGACCCAAAGAGGCCGCCAGCCGGCTTCGACAAGGCCTAGATCCGCGCCAACCTTCAGGCGCAGCGCGCCGATGGCGTCGTTCACGACCTGGGCCGTATCGGCACCGAAGAAAATCAGGTCGCCCGTCTGTGCGCCGGTGCGTGACAGGATGCCCGCCACCGCGTCATCGCTCAGGAACTTGAGGATCGGCGACTGCAGGCCCTCGCGGCGCTTGGTCACGTCATTCACCTTCACGTAGGCCAGCCCCTTCGCGCCGTAGCGTCCGACATACGCGGTGTAGTCGTCGATTTCCTTGCGCGACAGGCGCTCGCCGCCCTTCGGCACGTTGAGCGCGACGACCCGGCCCTTCGGATTCGCGGCCGGACCCGCGAATACCTTGAAATCGCAATCGCGGACGAGATCGGCGACGTCAACCAGTTCGAGTGGAATACGCAGGTCGGGCTTGTCCGATGCATAGCGACGCATCGCCTCGGCATACGTCATGCGCGGGAACGGGTCGGGGAGCGACACATCCAGCACCTTCCTGAACACGCTGCGGATCAGCGCTTCCATGAGGTCCGTGATCTGCTGTTCGGTGAGGAAGGACGTCTCGATATCGATCTGCGTGAAGTCCGGCTGGCGGTCGGCGCGCAGGTCCTCGTCGCGGAAGCAGCGCACGATCTGGTAGTACCGATCGAAGCCCGACATCATCAGCAGCTGCTTGAACAACTGCGGCGACTGCGGCAGCGCGAAGAAGTGCCCGGCATGGGTGCGGCTCGGCACGAGGTAGTCGCGCGCGCCTTCCGGCGTCGCCTTCGTGAGCATCGGCGTCTCGATGTCGATGAAGCCGTTGTCGTCGAGCCAGTTGCGCACGGCCTGCGTGATGCGGTGACGCTGGCGCAGGCGGCTCTGCATGACGTCGCGCCGCAGGTCGATGTAACGGTACTTTAGGCGCAGTTCCTCGTTGACGTGCTCGTCGTGATGGAACGGCGGCGTCTCCGACCGGCTCAGGATCTCGAGATCACCAGCCAGCAGTTCTACCTGGCCGGAGGCGAGATTCGCGTTCGCCGTTCCCGCGGGTCGCGGGCGCACCTGGCCGCTGACACGGACGCAGAACTCGCTGCGCAACCGCTCCGCCTGGGCGAAGACCTGCGCGTTCGACGGATCGAACACGAGCTGCAACAGCCCCTCGCGATCGCGCAGGTCGATGAAGATCACGCCGCCATGGTCGCGGCGACGGTGCACCCAGCCGGCGACGGACACGGTCTGGCCCGAGAGGAATTCGTTGACTTGGCCGCAATAGTGAGTGCGCATGGGAACCTGGAAACCGGCAATAGGGAGAGCCGCGGGATGTTACGGAGCGCCTCTGGGTGGCGCAAGCGACCTCACCCACTCCGTTTCCCTCTCCGACCGGAGAGGGGCTGGGAACAGCCCCACCCACTCCGCTTCCCACTCCGAGCGGCAAGGGTTGCAGCACCTCTCCTCGGGGAGAGGTCGCACGCAGTGCGGGTGAGGGGAACTGCATCTGTCCCTGCCAGGAGGCAAGAACAAGCACCTCACCCACTCCGTTTCCCTCTCCAACCGGAGAGGGGTTGGGAACTCACCCACTCCGTTTCCCTCTCCGACCGGAGAGGGGTTGGGAACTCACCCACTCCGTTTCCCTCTCTGACCGGAGAGGGTTGCAGCACCTCTCCTCTGGGAGAGGTCGCACAGAGTGCGGGTGAGGGGGCAGGCCTAGCGCTTGGCGGCCTTGCGCTTGGCCGGAGGCGCCTTGGACGCCGGCTTGGAAGACTTGCCTGACTTGCCGACCTTGGCCGTCGACCGCGACTTGGCGCCATCGGCAGGCTTGTCGGCGGCCGGCTTGGGGGCCTCCTTGGCCTCCGCCGGCTTCGTATCCGGGGGCTTGGCCGTGGCATCGACGCCCGACTCCTTCGAGTCGGCGCCCGGGTTGTCCACCAGGTTGCGCTTGTTCTCCTTGTCCGACTTGAAGTCGGTCTCGTACCAGCCGCTGCCTTTCAGCCGGAAGACGGGTGCCGAAATCAGGCGGGCCAGCTTCTGCTTGCCGCATTCCGGGCACTTCTTGAGCGGCGCGTCGGAAATCTTCTGCAGGACTTCCACATGGGCGTTGCAGGCGCTGCACTGGTATTCGTAGAACGGCATGGCTCTGGTGAGACGTCGCTTGGCTTGGGTCGATCGGAACCCGGGATCCCCGGGGCGCCGCATTATAGGGGAAGCGCTTCGGCGAAGAAGCCGCGCGCAGCGAAGGAAGCAATGGAACCCCGCGGACCGGAACCCGGCTCCCGGGCTTCCGGACCTCCAGCTCCTCATCACCCCCCGACCGTTACCCCTTCGCGAAGACCAGCTGCCCCTGGTGAACGGTGACCGCGATACGGTCGCCGGGACGGAAATCGCCACGCAGGATCCGCTGAGCAAGCGGGTTCTCCACCTGCTGCTGGATCGCGCGCTTGAGTGGCCGCGCGCCGTAGACCGGGTCGAACCCGGCTTCGGCGAGCAGGTCCGCCGCGGCGGTATCGAGCGCGAGGTCGAGGTCGCGCTCTGCAAGCCGCTTGCGCAGGTACCCGAGCTGGATATTGACGATGGACCGCAGCTGCTCCCGGCCGAGCGGGTGGAATACGACGATGTCGTCGACCCGGTTGATGAACTCGGGCCGGAAGTGGCCCTGCACCACGTCCATCACCGCTGACTTCATCTTAGAGTAGGTCTTCTCGTTCTGCGGCTCGCCGGCCAGTTCCTGGATCGCGTGGCTGCCGAGATTCGACGTCATGATGACCACCGTGTTGCGGAAATCGACCGTGCGGCCCTGGCCGTCGGTCAGCCGGCCGTCGTCGAGCACCTGCAGCAGCACGTTGAACACGTCGCCATGGGCCTTCTCGACTTCGTCGAGCAGGATCACGGAATAGGGACGCCGGCGAACGGCTTCGGTCAGATAACCGCCTTCTTCATAGCCGACGTAGCCGGGGGGTGCGCCGATCAGACGCGCCACGGAATGCTTCTCCATGAACTCCGACATGTCGATGCGGACCATGGCCTCTTCGGTGTCGAAGAGGAATTCGGCGAGCGCCTTGCACAGCTCGGTCTTGCCGACGCCGGTAGGGCCCAGGAACAGGAAGGAACCGTTCGGCCGGCTCGGATCCGCGAGGCCCGCGCGCGAACGCCGGATGGCATCGGAAACGGCCGTGACGGCTTCCTGCTGCCCCACGACGCGCTTCGCGAGCGCTTCCTCCATGCGCAGCAACTTGTCCTTCTCGCCTTCGAGCATCTTGGACACGGGAATGCCGGTCCACTTCGAGACCACCTCGGCGATCTCTTCTTCGGTCACCTTGTTGCGGACCAGCGTCGCTTCCTGCTTGCCGACATCCTGCGCAGCCTTCAACCGCTTCTCGAGTTCGGGAATCTTGCCGTACTGCAGCTCGGACATGCGCCCGAGGTCACCCGCACGACGTGCCTGTTCAAAATCGAGGCGCTTGGCCTCAAGCTCCGCGCGAATCTGCGCTTCGCCCTGCACCGATGCCTTCTCGGCCTTCCAGATTTCCTCGAGGTCGGAGTATTCCTTTTCGAGCTGCGCCAGCTGTTCGTCGAGCAGCGCGAGGCGCTTGATGGACGCCTCGTCCTTTTCCTTCTTGAGCGCCTCGCGCTCGATCTTGAGCTGGATGACGCGCCGGTTGAGCCGATCCATCGACTCGGGCTTCGAGTCGATCTCGATGCGGATGCGGGAAGCCGCCTCGTCGATCAGGTCGATGGCCTTGTCGGGCAGCTGGCGGTCGGCGATATAGCGATGTGACAGCGTTGCAGCGGCCACGATGGCAGGATCGGTGATCTGGACGTTGTGGTGGACCTGGTAGCGCTCTTTCAGGCCGCGCAGGATCGCGATGGTGTCTTCGACGGACGGCTCGTTGACCAGCACCTTCTGGAAGCGTCGCTCGAGCGCCGCATCCTTCTCGACGTACTTACGGTACTCATCGAGCGTCGTCGCACCGACGCAATGCAGTTCACCACGCGCGAGCGCAGGCTTCAGCATGTTGCCGGCATCCATCGCGCCCTCGGCTTTGCCGGCGCCGACCATCGTATGGATCTCGTCGATGAACAGGATGATCTGGCCTTCCTGCTTCTTGAGGTCGGTGAGCACGGCCTTCAGCCGCTCCTCAAACTCGCCGCGGTACTTCGCACCCGCGATCAGGGCGCCCATGTCGAGCGCGAGGATGCGCTTGTTGCGCAGGCCCTCAGGCACCTCGCCGTTCACGATGCGCTGCGCGAGCCCCTCCACGATGGCTGTCTTGCCGACGCCCGGCTCGCCGATCAGCACGGGATTGTTCTTGGTCCGGCGCTGCAGCACCTGGATCGTGCGACGGATCTCGTCGTCGCGGCCGATCACCGGATCGAGCTTGCCCAGGGAGGCGCGCTCCGTGAGATCAACGGTGTACTTCTCGAGGGCCTGGCGATTCTCTTCGGCATTGGCATCGGTCACTTTCTCGCCCCCCCGCATTTCCTCGACGGCTTTTTCGATTGCGCCTTTGACGGCGCCCGTGTCACGCAGCAGCGTCCCGAGCTGGCCCTTGTCTTCGAGAGCCGCAAGGACGAACAGCTCGCTGGAGATGAACTGGTCGCCGCGCTTCTGCGCGAGCTTGTCCGTCAGGTTCATCAACTTGCCGAGTTCGTTGGACAACTGCACGTCGCCCCCCGCCCCTTCGACCTTGGGCAGTCGATCGACGGCCTGACCCAGATGAGAGCGCAGCAGGTTGACGTTCGTGCCCGCCTTGTCGAGCAAGGGCCGGACGGATCCCCCCTGCTGGTCCAGCAGCGCGAGCATTAGGTGGAGCGGATCGATGAACTGGTTGTCGCGTCCGACCGCCAGAGACTGGGCATCGGCCAGCGCCATCTGGAATTTGCTTGTGAGCTTGTCCATTCGCATTGTGGTCACCTTGGGACAAGGCGTCGGGACAGCCCGAAACGCCCGGAATCTGAAAGGATTGTTGGCTTGCGAGCGGAATTGGGGTCGGGCCTGGCCGAATTCAACCGGGCGGTGCGCGACCGCACGCAGGCCAAAACGCGTCCCGCCCGCTTAGTCTGCGGCGCCAGAGAAGGCCACCGCCCCCGGACATCTACCTAGCCTGCTAGTGCGCGGCTGAGTGCGTGAAGTAGATCAGGGCGACGCCGATCGAGATCAGCGCGAACTGCTGGATGGCGGAGGCGATGTCGACCTTGCGATGCAGGCCCGGAATGAGGTCGGCCACAGCCACGTAGAGGAAGCTCGAGGCCGCGATGGCCAGCGCGTAGGGCAGGTACTCGAGCACGGAGCCGAGCGCAAGGACACCGACGATGCCGCCGATGACCGAGGTCAGGCTCGTGAGCAGGTTCAGCATCAGCGCGCGGGCACGGCTCATGCCGCCCTGGAGCAGGATAGCCAGGTCCCCGACTTCCTGCGGGATCTCGTGCGCGAAGACGGCGATGGCGCTGACGATGCCCAGATGCACGTCCGTCAGGAACGCCGCAGCAATCAGCACGCCGTCCAGCGTGTTGTGGAAGCCGTCGCCGATCAGGATCAGCGAGGCCGATGCGGCATCCCGCTGCTGGTGCGTCGGTCCATGCGTGTGGGCGTCGTGGGGATGCACGTCCCATTCGTCGTGGTGGCAGTGCCGCCAGAGCACCAGCTTCTCCAGCACGAAGAACACCAGGATGCCGCCGAGCAAGGCGAGGCCGATGCCATGGGTGTTTTCGATGCCTACGCTTTCGATGGCGTGCGGGATGAGGCCCAGCAGCGCGGCGCCGAGCAGCGCACCGGTGGCGAAACTCACGAGGTGCGGCAGCACGCGCTGGCGCCTGTGCTCGGGGAGCATCAGGAACAGGCCGGCCGTCAGCGCACTGAGCGCGCCGCTACCGACCGTGAACAGGATGACCCAGGACAGAACCGACATGGTGCTCTAAGAAACCTATTACCGTTTGCCGCAACGTGGAATGTCCCGCAGCAGGGACAGCGCGCCAGCGTAGCACGCCAGTCAAGAGCCGCTAATCGAGCCAGATCAACGTGGCCATGCGGCCCGTCTGGCCGTCGCGCCGGTAGGAAAAGAACGACTCCGGCTCCGAGACCGTACAGCGGTTGCCGCCGTACACGTCCGTGACGCCCAGGCGCTTGAGCTCCTGCCTCGCAAGCGCGAACAGGTCCGCTTGCCACCGGCCTCTGGCATTGGGCACGAAGGCCGGCTGCGCCTCCGGATGAACCGACGTGAACGCCTGGACCACGTCATCGCCTACCTCAAAAGCCGCCGGACCGATGGCAGGCCCGATCCACGCCAGCAACTGGTCAGCCGTCACGCCGAGCGACTGCACGGCCCTGGCCAGCACGCCCGCCGCCAGGCCGCGCCAGCCCGCGTGAGCCGCGGCGACCCGTGTACCGGCCCGGTCGCAGAACAGGACGGGGAGACAGTCTGCCGTCAGCACGGCACACACCCCCGGTTGTCCGCCAGCGACAGCGTTGTACACGGCGACGTCCGCAGTGGGGGGCCTCCCAGTCCGCCAGGCCGGCTGTGCGACGGCGACCCCGTGAACCTGGTTCAGCCAGAACGGTTCGGTGGGCAGCTTGAGCGCCGCGCGCAGCCGTCGGCGGTTCTCGAGGACTGCAGCGGGATGATCGCCTACGTGCGCGCCGAGATTGAGGCTCGCGTAACGTCCGCCGCTGACGCCGCCTTGCCTCAGCGTGGAGGCGGACCGCACATGCTTCGGGGCCGGCCAGTCAGGCACGATCCACTGCAGGTCAGGCACTGGCACCCAGCCCTCCTTGCGCCGAGCGTCAGCGCCGAGCCGCCGCCGCACGGGCCTCGGCCGCCGCATCCGCGGCCAGCAGCTTCAGCAGCCCCTGCATGTCGGCTGGCAACGGCGCCTCGCAGACGATGGGCTTGCCGGTGACGGGATGCGTGAACGCGAGTCGCGCCGCATGCAGCGCCTGCCGCCGGAACGCGCGCAGGCCTTCGACCACTGCGGGGGTCGCCCCCTTCGGCAGGACCAGCCGACCGCCGTAAACGCCATCTCCGACGATGGGATAGTGGATGTGGGACAGGTGCACGCGGATCTGGTGGGTCCGCCCGGTTTCGAGCTTGACCCTGACATGCGTGTGCGCACGGAACCGCTTGACCACGCGGTAGTGCGTCACCGCTTCCCTTCCGCCCTGGCGGACGGCCATGCGCAGGCGGTCCTGGCGATGCCGGTCGATGGGCGCGTCCACGGTGCCACCTGCCGTCATGACGCCCACGCAGATGGCTTCGTAATCTCGTTCGACTTCGTGCGCCTCGATCATGCGGACGAGGGCCGTATGCGCCTCCACGGTCCTGGCGACCACCATCAGGCCGCTGGTGTCCTTGTCCAGTCGATGGACGATGCCCGACCGTGGCAGCACGGCAAGGCCGGGATCGAAGTGCAGCAGCGCGTTCTGCAGGGTTCCCGCCGCATTGCCGGCGCCGGGGTGCACCACCAGGCCGGCCGGCTTGTTGATGACGAGGACATGCTTGTCCTGGTAGACGATGTCGAGGTCGATGGCTTCGCTCTTGACCTCGTCCACGGGCTCAAGCTCGGCCTCGATCTGGACGGCCTCCCCGCCGACGAGCCGGTCACGGGGCTTGAGCGGCTGGCCGTCGACCAGCACCTTGCCGGCGTCGATCCAGTCCTTCAGGCGCGTCCGTGAATACTCGGGCAGCAGCTCGGCGATGGCCTGATCCAGCCTGCGGCCGGCAAATTCCAGGGGGATGGTCAGGGCGTGAGACGGCATGCGAACAGGCTCTTTGGCGCCAGGGGAGCGCGGGTGGCAAGGCCGGGAAGAATATCCGATATGGGCCGATCCAGAACTAATGAATCCGGCGGCAGTCCCTTCCCCTGCCCGCCGCATGGCGCCCGACGGCTGGGCTATACTCGCCACCCTGCCTTGGCCAGACTTGGACTTCCGGAAGCCCCCGATGCCCGACCGCGATTCCCGTTCCCTGCCGCGCGCGCTGGTCGCGACCCTGCTGGTCGCGGTGGTGGCGCTGGCCGGCTGCAAGAACAACCCCAACCGGGATCTCGAGAATCCGGAAGACGCCTACCAGATGGCGAAGGACGACATGACGCGGAACAACTACGCGCGCGCCGTGTTCATCTTCGAGCAGATGGAAGCCCGCTTCCCGTTCGCGAACGCCACCAAGCAGTCGCAGCTGGACCTGATGTACGCGTACTACAAGAACCGCGAGCCGGAGTCGGCAACCGACCAGGCCGACCAGTTCATCCGCGAGAACCCGACCCATCCGCGCATCGACTACGCTTACTACATCAAGGGTCTGGTGGCATTCGAGCGCAACCCGAACGTGATCGAACGCTGGTTCCGCGCCGACCTGTCGGAACGGCCGCCGATCGATGCGACGAAGTCATACCAGGCCTTCGCGACGCTCGTGCAGCGATTCCCGAACAGCCAGTATGCCGCCGACTCGCGCCAGCGCATGATCTTCCTGCGCAACCGCCTCGCGAGCTACGAGACCTACGTGGCGAACTATTACCTCACCCGCGGCGCCTATGCCGGCGCCATCAACCGCGCCAAGTATGCGATCGAGAATTACGATGGCGCACCGGCCGTGCGCGATGCGCTGGCCATCATGTCGGAAGCCTACAAGGCCTTGGGCATGACCGATCTCGCCGCGGACGCCGAAAAGGTGCTGCGCGAGAACTTTGCGGCGTCTGCGGACATGCCGTCGCCCGTGAAATCTTCCTGGTGGAAATTCTGGTAGGGAAGACGAGGACAGGAATAAGGCAGGGAGCTGGTGACCGGAGGCCGGAACCGGAGTTCGACCAGGGATCCCTCTTCCTCAAGCCTCAAGCCTCGCCCCTCTGGCTGCAGCGTTCAGCCCTCCTGCTATCTGCTCGTCTTGTAGCCTGACGTGATCGGGTAGCGCCAGTCCCGACCGAAGGCGCGGTCGCTGATGCGGATGCCGGGCGGCGCCTGGCGGCGCTTGTACTCGTTCCGCTTCACCAGATCCAGCACGCGCCCGACCGTCGCCCGATCGAAGCCCCGTGCCGCAATCTCGTCCACTGACAGATCGTCCTCGATGAACAGTTCCAGGATAGGGTCGAGGATCTCGTACGGCGGCAGGGAGTCCGAATCCTTCTGGTCTTCCCTGAGTTCGGCCGACGGCGGACGATCGATCACACGCTGCGGAATCACGGGCTTCTCGACGCCGGCGCGGGCATTGAGGAAGCGCGCGATGCGGTAGACGAGGATCTTGCTCAGGTCCTTGATCGGCGCGAAGCCACCGGCCATGTCGCCGTACAGCGTGGCGTAACCCACGGCTGTCTCGCTCTTGTTGCCCGTCGTCAGCACCATGCGGCCGGTCTTGTTCGAGATGGCCATCAGCAACAGGCCACGGCAGCGCGACTGGATGTTCTCTTCCGTGGTATCCGGCTTGCGCCCCGCGAACACGTCGGTGAGCGCCGCGAGGGCTGACTCGAACATGCCTTCGATGGAAATGACGTCATAGCGGACGCCCAGGTTGCGCGCTTGCGCGGCAGCATCGTCCAGGCTCATCTGCGACGTGTAGCGCGACGGCATCATGACTGCGTGTACTCGATCCGCGCCGAGTGCGTCGACCGCGATCGCGAGCGTCAGTGCCGAATCAATGCCTCCCGACAGGCCCAGCACGATGCCGGGAAAGCGATGCTTGTTCACATAGTCGCGCACACCGAGCACGAGTGCGCCGTAGATGCTCGCCTCCTCCGACGGCAGCGGCTCCACGGGACCGGGTCGCGGGACCACCTTGCCCTCGACGAGGTCGAGATCCACCGGCACCAGCGCCTCGCGGTAGGACGGCAGGCGCTGCACGACGTCGCCGGCTCCGTTCATGACGAACGAACCGCCATCGAACACCAGTTCATCCTGGCCGCCGAGCAGGTTCACGTAGACGACAGGCAGCCCGGTGTCACGCACGCGTTCGCGCACGACGCTCTCGCGCCGCTGCTGGTAGTTGAGCGAGTAAGGCGATCCGTTGCTGACCACGAGCAGCTGCGCACCCTGAGCGGCCGCTGCGAGTGCAGGTTCCCGCTCCCAGATGTCCTCGCAGATCAGGAAGGCGACCTTGACGCCGTTGATCGTGACGATGGTCGTTTCGGTGCCCGCGCGGAAATAGCGCTTCTCGTCGAACACCTTGTAGTTGGGCAGGAACTGCTTGCGGTAGTTGGCGAGGCTCGCCCCGTCGCGGACGATCGCGGCCGCGTTGTAGATCGTGCCGTCCGCATACTCGGGGTAGCCCACCATGGCCGTGATGCCCTGCGTCTCGGCGCGCACGCGATCGAGGCCGCGCGTGACCTGGCGGCGCATGCCGGCGTGGAACAGCAGGTCTTCCGGGGGGTAGCCCGACAGGGCGAGCTCGGGGAACACGACGAGGGCAGCACCCAGCTCATCGCGCGACTTGCGTGCCGTATCGATGACGCGTTGGGTATTCCCCTCGACATCGCCGACGAAGAGGTCCAGCTGCGCGACGGCGATGCGAAGAGTGGGAGGCACAGCCGTTAGCGAAAGGAATCGTTGCGGGGATCAGACTCGGCGGGAAGTGGTATTCATCCCGCCGGCCTCATCGTGACTTACTTGGCCTTCGCAGGCTTCTTGGCCTTGCGAGCGGCCTTCTTCGGAGCCGCCTTGACCTTGGCCTTGACGACCTTGGCCTTCGGCTTCGCTTTGGCCTTCGGCTTGGCGGCAGCCTTCTTTCCCTTGGCGGCCTTCTTGGCCTTCTTGGCCTTCGGCTTCACGCTGATCGCGGCAGTGGCGGCAGCGCGCTGTACGAGCACGCGACGCTTCTCCATCTGTTCGGCAATGGCGCTACCGAGCTCTGCAGGCGAACGCACTGTGCGCACGCGAGCGGCCTCGAGGGCCGCAAACTTGTCAGCTGCGGTGCCCTTGCCGCCGGAAACGATGGCGCCTGCGTGGCCCATGCGCTTGCCGGGAGGTGCCGTCACGCCTGCGATGTAGGCGACGACCGGCTTGCGCACGTTGTAGCGGATGAAATCGGCAGCCGCTTCTTCGTCGCTGCCGCCGATTTCGCCGACCATGATGA
>CAIUGU010000141.1 GCA_903898785.1 uncultured Pseudomonadota bacterium
GAAGACCTGCAGCGCACGATGCATGCGCACCCCACGTTGAGCGAAGCGCTGCACGAGGCAGCACTTGGCGCGGACAAGCGCGCGATCGACTTCCCGAACCGCTGATTTTGGGCCCGGGGTGTCCGTGCAGGACGCCCCGGGTCAGGCTTTCCTTCTCGCGCTGATCACGTTCGGCAATCCCTGGATCCTCGCCAGGGCGCGCGACAATTCCGTCAGTCCGTGCACCGAGATGCGGATCGTCATGTCGGCGATGCCATCCTGCTCGTTGGTCTGCGTCGACATCGAGTGGATGTTGATCCTGGCATCGGCGAGCACGGCCGAGATGTCGCGGACGAGCCCGCGGCGGTCGTAGGCCCGGACATTCACGTCGATCGCGAAGGTCTGGCCCGTGTCCTGGCCCCAGTCCACCGCGATGACCCGTTCCGGATGGGCGATCCCGAGCCTGAGGGCGTTCGGGCATTGCCCGCGATGGATGCTGACACCGCGGCCGAGCGTGATGAAGCCGGTGATGGGCTCGGGTGGCACGGGGCGGCAGCAGCGTGCGAAATGGGACAGCAGGTCGCCGACGCCGTCGACGGTAATGCCCGTCTTCCCCACCTCGCGGACGGGTTTGCGCGCCACTGCGGACGGCAGGTCCTGCGGTTTGGCCCGCCGCTGCATGGCGCCCGCGATCTGCGCGACGGTCAGTTCGCCTTCCCCGAGCGCGAGATAGAGCGCGTTGGAATCTGCGAGGTTGAACTCCGCGAGCAGGTCCTCGACCGTCACGGAGTGGATGGCCAGCCGCTGCAGTTCCCGTTCCAGCAGTTGTCGGCCCTGCACGAGGTTCTGCGCCTCGTCCTGCTTGCGGAACCATGCGCGGACTTTGGCCCGGTTCCGCTGCGACACGAGGTAACCGAGCGACGGCACCAGCCAGTCGCGGCTCGGGTTCAGCTGCTTCCCGGTGACGATTTCCACCTGGTCGCCGTTCACGAGCGGCTGGTTGAGGGGCACCATGCGCCCGTTCACCTTGGCGCCCCGGCAACGGTGACCGAGGTCGGTATGCACGTGATACGCGAAATCCAGCGGCGTCGCGCCACGCGGCAGGTCGATCACTTCGCCGCGAGGCGACAGCGCATAGACGCGGTCCTCGAAGATCTCGGCCCGCATCTGCTCGAGCAGGTCGGGCTCGTTCTGCCTCTGCCTTGCGGCGTCCGCAGTCGGTGGCTCGAGCAGCTGCCGCAGCCAGTTGATCTTTTGCTCGTAGGCGGGGTGGGCGCGGCCGCCTTCCTTGTAGCGCCAGTGCGCGGCGAGGCCGAGTTCGGCGTGTTCGTGCATTTCCAGCGTGCGGATCTGCACTTCGAGCGGCAGCGTGCCCGGGCCGATGACGGCCGTGTGCAACGAGCGGTACTGGTTTTCCTTCGGCGTCGCGATGTAGTCGTCGAACTCGCCACGGATATACGGCCGCAGGCTGTGGACGATGCCGAGCGCCGCATAGCAGTCGGCAACCGATTCCACGAGGATGCGCACCGCGCGCAGGTCGTACAGTTCCTCGAACGACAGGTTCTTCCGCTGCATCTTCCGCCAGATGCTGTAGATGTGCTTCGGCCGGCCGGCGATCTCGATGGTCCTGATGCCGGCGTCGCCCAGCGCCCCCTGCAGTTCGCCGATGACCTCGTCGATGTAGTGTTCCCGGTCCGTCCGCTTGGCCGCGAGCCAGCCGGCAATGCGCTTGTACGTGTCGGGCTCGAGATAGCGGAAGCTCAGGTCCTCGAGCTCCCACTTGAGCTGCCAGATGCCCAGGCGGTTGGCGAGCGGCGCATAGATCTCGCGCGTTTCGAGGGCAATCCGCTGGCGCTCGGCTTCAGGAGCGTCCTTGCAGGAGCGCAGCCGGTGCAATTGGTCTGCCAGCCTGATGAGGATCAGTCGCGCATCGGTCACGACCGCCAGCAGCATCTTGCGCAGCGCTTCGGCCTGGGCACCGGGCAATGCCTGCCCGGGTTGCCAGTGGACCGGCGTGCCGAAATGGCCGAGCCGCACGATCTCCTGGGCGATCCGCGTGGCAGGTTCGCCGAACTCGAGGATTGCCTGGGGCTCGGGGATGAGGCTGCTTTCAAGCAGCGGGTACAACAGGGCGCCGAGGACGATGTCGTCGTCCGCCTTCAGTTCCTCGACGATGCGTGCCAGCGCAGTCGCCCGTTCGGCAGCCCGTCGACGCGGCTCGTCCTGCGCCGCGAGGCGCACGAGGAAATCCCGGCCCCGCTCTACGGCAGGAGAACTCGGACGGGAGGAGTGCGGGTCTGCATCCACGGAATGTCGCTACTGCAAACGGATGATGTTAGAAGGCACGCGTTGCCGGTATCATACGCGGCTTCAAACCTCCCACGATTCCACGCTGGAATGACGGTATTCATGGCAAGACGTGCAGAGCGAAGTGCAGCCGGGCCCGATGCGGGCCCCGTGCGGGCGGGACGTTTCGTTGGCGCGTCGTAGCACCCGTCTCACCGTGGCTCCGGTGGTCGCTGCCCGGCAGCGGCGAGGGACAGCGTCGCCGCCTTCACTACCCGTTGCCGTCGCTTCGCGGGTGCGGGTGCTGGGTCTCGATCCCGGGTCCAGGGCAACCGGCTATGCGCTGCTGGAATGCGTGGGGACCACCAGTACCTATCTCGCGAGCGGCGCGATCCGTACCACGGCGGACTCCTTTCCCCGCAGGCTTGAAGAAATCTTTGCTGGTGTCTCCCGCCTGGTGGGCGAGTACCGCCCCGACGAAGTCGCCATCGAGCGGGTGTTCATGCATCGCAACCCGGACAGCGCGATCAAGCTCGGCCAGGCCCGGGGCGCTGCGCTCTGCGGTACCTTTTCGGTCGAGCCCAGGATCTACGAGTATGCTCCGCGCGAGATCAAACTGGCCGTCGTGGGGACGGGCGCGGCGCAGAAGGAGCAGGTGCAGTTGATGGTCAAGCAGTTGCTGCGGCTGTCGGGATCGCTCGGGCCGGACGCGGCGGACGCACTGGCGATCGCGCTGTGTCATGCCAACACGCGGCGCCTGGCGTCGCTGGTGCAGGCCGCCGGCGCGTCGCGGCCGAGGACGACGCCATGATCGGTTCGCTGCGCGGCAAGCTGCTGGCGAAGCAGCCCCCCTTCCTGTCGATCGACGTGGGCGGCGTGGGCTACGAGCTCGAGGCGCCGATGTCGACCTTCTACACGCTGCCTGCGGTGGGCGCGGAGGTCACGGTGTGCACGCACCTCGTGATCCGTGACGATGCCCACATCCTGTATGCCTTCGGGACCGAGCGCGAACGCCGGCTGTTCCGGGAGCTGCTCAAGGTGTCCAATGTGGGACCGAAGATCGCGCTCGCGCTGCTGTCCGGCATCAGTGTCGACGGCTTCCTGCAGTGCGTGGAGGCCGAAGATGCCGATGCGCTCGTGCGGGTTCCCGGCGTGGGTCGCAAGACCGCCGAGCGGTTGCTGATCGAGATGCGCGACCGGGTCAAGTCGTTCGGCGCCGTCGCCGCGACGACGGTCGCCATCCCGGGCACGGAGGGCGTGAACCCCGGAATCCAGTCCGAAGCGTTCAGTGCATTGGTGGCGCTGGGGTACAAGCCGCCGGAGGTGACGCGGCTCCTCAAGCTCGCCGAGGCCGGCGCCGAGACCACCGAGGACCTGATCCGCCGGGCGCTGCAGGTCGCGGCCAAACGCTAGTCCGAACCCGACAAGGCAACGCCACGATGATCGAACAGGACCGCATTACTTCCGCCGCCCCCCTAGGGGAGGACGACGCGTTCGATCGGACGGTCCGCCCGAAGCAGCTGAAAGACTACGTCGGACAGTCCGCGGTCAAGAACCAGATGGAAATCTTCATCGAGGCGGCCCGCAAGCGCGGCGAGGCCCTCGATCACGTGCTGATCTTCGGCCCTCCCGGGCTCGGCAAGACGACGCTCGCGAACATCATTGCGAACGAACTCGGCGTCGGCCTGCGGCAGACGTCCGGCCCCGTCATCGAGCGTCCGGGGGACCTCGCGGCGCTGCTCACCAACCTCCAGCCGAACGACGTGCTCTTCGTCGACGAGATCCACCGCCTGAGCCCGGTGGTCGAGGAGATCCTCTATCCCGCGATGGAGGACTTCCAGCTCGACATCATGATCGGCGAGGGGCCGGGCGCGCGCTCCATCAAGATCGACCTGCCGCCGTTCACGCTGGTGGGCGCCACGACGCGGGCGGGCCTGCTGACGTCCCCGCTGCGAGATCGCTTCGGCATCGTGCAGCGCCTCGAGTTCTACGACCACACCGAACTCGAACGCATCGTCGTACGATCGGCCGGCATCCTCGGGGTCACCATGGAGGGCGGTGGGGCCATGCAGGTCGCCCGGCGTTCTCGCGGGACACCGCGCATCGCCAACCGTCTGTTGCGCCGGGTCCGCGACTTCGCCGAGGTGCGTGCGCAGGGCAGGGTGACTGATGCCGTTGCGCAGTCCGCGCTCGACCTGCTGCAGGTCGACGTGCAGGGATTCGACGACATGGACCGCAAGCTGATGCTGGCGATCATCGAGCGGTTCGATGGCGGGCCGGTGGGCGTCGAAAGCCTCGCGGCGGCCCTCGGCGAGGAGCGGGGGACGATCGAGGATGTCATCGAACCGTACCTGATCCAGCAGGGGTACCTCATGCGCACGGCACGTGGCCGAATGGCGACACGCAACGCCTACCTGCATTTTGGCCTTAAGGTGCCGGAGCGCGCACAGCCGAGCGGCGACCTGTTCAAAGAGGGATGACGACCGATGACAGCGCCTTTCGCGTGGCCCGCGCGCATTTACTGGGAGGATACCGATGCAGGCGGCGTGGTCTACTATGCCAACTACCTCAAGTTCCTGGAGCGTGCGCGCACCGAATGGCTGCGGTCGCGCGGCATCGAGCAGGGGGAACTCGCGCGGACGCAGGGGCTCGTCTTCGCGGTCGTGCATGTCGAGGCGAGCTACCGGCGGCCGGCCCGCTATGACGACCTGCTGCAGGTTACGTGCGCCGTCGCCGGGCACACCCGCACGAGCGTGACGTTCGCGCAGGAGATATTCCGCGGGACGGTCGGGGGCGAGCTGCTGCTGTCGGGTACCATCCGCGTGGCCTGCCTCGATGGTGCTGCTTTCAGGCCCCGGCCGATTCCCGATTTTCTATTGAAGGAGATGCAGTCATGACGGACCAGCTGTCTGTCGTCGGTTTGATCCTGAATGCGAGCCTCGTCGTGCAGATCGTGCTCGCGCTGCTGCTCGGCGCCTCCATCTCGTCCTGGGCCGTCATCTTCCGCAAGCGGGCCGAGATCAACGGTGCACGCTCGGCATCGGACAAGTTCGAGGAGGCCTTCTGGGCCGGCGGCGACCTCACCGCGATGTACCGCTCCATCGACGCCGCGAAGAAGCCGTTGACCGGCATGGAGAGCATCTTCCAGGCCGGCTTCCGTGAATTCGGCCGGCTGCGCCAGCAGGGCGGCATGACGGCGGCGCAGCTGATCGAAGGCTGCCGCCGGTCCATGCGGGTCGCACTGCTGCGGGAAACCGATCGCCTCGAGAAAAGCCTTGCGATGCTCGCGACGGTCGGCTCGATCAGTCCCTACGTCGGCCTGTTCGGCACCGTGTGGGGCATCATGAATGCGTTCTACGGCCTGGGTAACGTGCAGCAGGCGACGCTCGCCATGGTGGCGCCCGGCATCTCCGAGGCGCTGATCGCCACTGCGATGGGCCTGTTCGCGGCCATCCCCGCGGTCATTGCCTACAACCGGTATGCCGACCAGGTGAGCCGGCTCGAACTGCGCTACGACACGTTCGTCGAGGAACTGTCCACGATCCTGCAGCGGCATGCCAACGTGAGGCCGGCGGCGGCGCCGGCAGCGCAATGAACCCCGTCCGGCGCGGCAAGGGCCGCCTCGTCGCGGAGATCAATGTCGTGCCGTACATCGACGTGATGCTAGTGCTGCTGATCATCTTCATGATCACGGCGCCGCTCCTGACCCAGGGCATCAAGGTCGAGTTGCCGAAGGCGGGCGCGGAGGCGTTGCCCGAAGAACTGATGCGCGAGCATCCGCCACTGATCCTGAGCGTCGATCGCGAGGGTCGCTATTTCCTCAGCATCGGCGAGAACAGCGATGCGGCCATCGACTCCGGTACCGTTGTCGAGCGGGTCGGCGCCGTCCTGCGCCGGGAACCCATGACGCCCGTGCTGGTCAAGGCAGATACCAACGTTCCTTACGGACAGGTGGTCGCAGGCATGGTGTTGCTGCAGCAGGCGGGTGCCGAGAAGGTCGGCTTCATCACCGATCCCGTCGAGGCGCCAGCGAGACGTCCCGCGCGTCGCTGAAATGGGCGAGTACCTGCACGAACACTGGAAGTACCTCTCCGCGGCCGTGGTGCTGCACGGAGGGATCGCCGCGTTGTTCCTCGTGACGTTCGCGACCCAGCCCGTTCGCGTGACGCCGCAGCTCGCTATCCAGGCGACGGTCGTGGATGCATCGGTGCTGCGTCGGATGGACGAGCGGCAGAAGCAGGAGGAGGCGAGGGCCCAGGCCGAGCGGGACCGGCAGGCGCAGGAAATCCGCGACCGCGAGGAAGCAGAGCGGCGCCGTGAGCAGGAGGCCGAAGCCCAGCGAGTACAGGCGGTCGAGCGTCGTGAGGCCGAAGCGAAGCAAAAGGAAGAGGCGCAGAAGCGGGCTGCCGCCGATGCCCAACGCCAGGCGCAGGCACAGAAGGAAAAGCAGGCCGCTGCGGAGAAGGCCAAGGCCGCGGAGATCGAGAAGCGACAGAAGGAAGCGGCCGACCGGCGCAAGGCGCAGGAGGCAGCCCGCGCCCAGGCTGCACGCGAGACGGAACTGAAGCAGCAGCTCGCCGAGGAACAGGGTCGCATGCAGGCGGAAAGCGCCGGCCTCAACAACCAGTACGCGGCGCTGATCGAGCAGCGCGTCTATCGCAACTGGAACCGGCCGGCGACGGCCCGCGCGGGCATCGAATGCCAGATCAAGGTGACGCAGGCGCCGGCGGGCACGGTACTGTCGGTGGAGATCGGCCAATGCAACGGCGATGCAGCGGTGCGGCAGTCGATCGAAGCGGCGGTGCTGCGTTCGTCGCCGCTGCCGCCGCCGCCGGATCCGCGCCTGTTTCAGCGTAATATCCTGCTGATCTTCAAGCCGCAGGATTGAACGACTTGGGGTCGTTGACTGTCATGACAACCACTATCGGAAAGCGCAGGATGAAGCACACCATGTCCACCGTTGTTCGCGGGCTGCTCGCGCTGGTGCTGTTCGCCGCACCCCTGGCGCACGCCCAGCTCGTTGTAGAAATTACACGGGGCCAGGCCAATGCGATCCCGATCGCCATCGTGCCCTTCGGGTGGGATGCGGCGGGGGCGGCGCCCTTCGACGTAGCGCAGATCGTTGCCGCGGACCTCGCGCGCAGCGGTCGCTTCGCGCCCCTCGAGCGGCGCGACATGATCGACCGGCCGACGGCCGGCTCGCAGATCAAGTTCCAGGACTGGCGCTACCTGAAGAGCGACTACATCGCGGTCGGCAAGCTGGTGGCTGCCGGCGGCGACCAGTATGCCGTCGAATACGAGCTGTTCAACGTGCTGAACGGGCAGCGGCTGGCGGGACAGCGGATACCGTCATCGGCAGCCGGCCTGCGTGCTACCGCGCACCGTGTCGCCGACCAGATCTTCGAGCAGTTGACGGGTATCCCCGGCGCGTTCTCGACGCGCATTGCGTTCGTCAGCATGGACGGCACGCCGCCGCAGCAGCGCTACAAGCTGATCGTCGCGGATGCCGACGGCGAGAACCAGCAGATCATCGCCGACTCGGCCGAACCGCTCATGTCGCCCATCTGGTCGCCGGACGGGCAGAGCCTCGCGTACGTATCGTTCGAGAGTCGCAACGCCGCCATCTACGTCCAGGCGCTGCGATCCGGGGAGCGCACGCGCGTGTCGGCGCGCGCCGGGATCAACGGCGCCCCGGCCTGGTCGCCTGACGGCACGATGCTGGCGCTGACGCTGTCGCGCAAGGACGGCGACCTGGACGTCTACACGCTGTCGCTCGCCACGCAGGTGCTGACGCGCATGACGTTCGACGCCGGCATCGATACGGAGCCCGTGTGGTCGCTCGATGGCAAGAAGCTGTATTTCACGTCGGACCGTTCGGGCAACCCGCAGATCTACGAAGTGGAGGTCGACAACTCGTCGAAGCTCCGGCGCATCACGTTCGAAGGCAGCTACAACGCCCGGCCGCGGCTGTCGCCGGACGGGAAGCAGCTGGCGGTCGTCCACCTCGACAGCGGCAACTACCGTATTGCCATCGTCGACCTGGCTTCGCGGGCGGTGCGGGTGCTGTCGCAGGGCCGGCAGGACGAGAGTCCGAGCTTCGCACCGAACGGCGCGACGCTGATCTACGCCACCCAGGACCGCGGCCGCGGCGTACTCGCGACTGTCTCCATTGACGGACGGGTGACGCAGCGACTGGCTGCACGCTCGGGCGACGTACGCGAGCCGGTCTGGTCGCCGTTCCCGGCACGCTAGGCGGCGCGCTGCCGTTGCGGAGCGTGGTGACGTGCGGCGGCTTGTGGCACAATTTGGGCAGATTGTCGATTTCAAAACGGTTTTGCTGAAGGAGTGAAGTGCATGCGAATGACGCAGCTGATCCTGGTCCTCGCGAGTGCGGTGGTGCTGGCGGGCTGTCCCAAGCGGTCGACGACGGTACCGGAAGGCGCCGGGGCGTCAGCGGGTAACCAGGGCGCGGCAACGGCAGGCGCAGGCAGCGGCGGCGCGCAGACGGGCGAGCAGCTGACCGCCGAACAGGCGGCGCTGCGCGAACTGGAGCGCCTCGGCATGATCATCTACTTCGACTACGACCGCGCGGAGATCAAGCCGGAGTACGTCAGCGTCGTGGCCGCCCATGCGCGCTTCCTCAACGGCAATGCGTCGCGCAAGGTCCGTCTCGAAGGCCATGCGGACGAGCGCGGTTCCCGCGAGTACAACATCGGCCTCGGCGAGCGTCGTGCGCAGGCGGTCCGCCGGGCATTGCTGCTGCAAGGCGTGACCGAAGCGCAGATCACCACGGTGAGCTACGGCGAGGAGCGCCCTGCCGCGGCCGGCAATGACGAGGCCGCGTACGGCCGCAACCGCCGCGTGCAGATCGGATACGGTCAATGAGCACACGGATCCTGGCCTTCGTCGGCGTCACCGCCCTGAGCGTCGGGCTGGCGGGCTGCGTCACGACGCCGCCGGAGCAGGATCCTGTGGTGCAGAAGCTGTCCGAGCTGGACGGCCGCCTGCTGCGGCTTGAGCGGGTGCTGTCCAACCAGAGCCTGCTCGACCTCTCGCAGCGGCTCGAAGCCGCCCAGGCGGAAGCCCGCACGCTGCGGGGCCAGATCGAGGAGCTGCAATTCCGCAACCAGGGTACGGGCGAGCAGCAGCGCGAGCTCTACGATGACCTGAGCAAGCGTTTGCAGGCGCTGGAGACGAGCAACAGCCAGGCACAGGTTCAGCAGGCTGCGGCGGGGAGCGGGCTCCCGGTTCCCGGCGGAGACGATCGCGCCAACTACCAGGCGGCGTTCGACCTGCTGCGCGACGGCAAGTACACGGAGGCGACCGAAGGGTTCAAGCAGTTGCTGGCCCGCTTTCCGAACAGCTCCATGGCCGATAACGCGCAGTACTGGCTCGGCGAGAGCTACTACGTGACGCGTGACTTCACCGCGGCGCTCAAGGCGTTCCACGCGGTGGTCGACAAGTATCCCGACTCCCGCAAGCTGCCCGACGCCTTTCTCAAAATCGGCTACTGCGACTACGAACTGCAGAACTGGAAGAGCGCCCGCACGGCGCTGGGCCAGGTCGTCCAGCAGTTTCCGGACACCACAGCGGCCCGGCTGGCACAGCAGCGCATGGTGAAGATGGACGGCGAAGGTCGCTGATCCCTCCCCCGATCACCTGCCCGTAGCCCGGCCCCTACCTCGGCATTCGCCGTGCAGCCCGAGTCCCCTCCCGCGAGCGCGGTGCGCCTCAAGCTCACCGAGCTGTTCCTTTCCATCCAGGGAGAAGCCGATGCCGTCGGGTGGCCGACGGTGTTCGTGCGCCTCACCGGTTGCCCGTTGCGCTGCGGGTATTGCGATACGGCGTACGCTTTCTCGGGCGGCGACTGGGCCACGCTCGACGAGGTGACCGAGCGGGTTGCGGCGTTTGGGGTGCAACGCGTGTGCGTCACCGGGGGCGAGCCGCTCGCGCAGAAGGGCGCCTTCCCGTTGCTGACCGCGCTGTGCGACCGCGGGCACCGTGTCTCGCTCGAGACGAGCGGTGCGATCGACATGGCCGAGGTCGATCCCCGGGTCGTGAAGGTCATGGACCTGAAGACGCCGGCCAGCGGTGAAATGCATCGCAATCGGCTTGAGAACCTGTCCTGTATCCAGCCAGGCGACCAGATCAAGTTCGTGGTCTGCGATCGCGCCGATTACGAGTGGTCCCGTGGCATGGTGAAGGAACACGCACTCGACGCGCGCTGCACCGTTCTCTTCAGCCCCGGGCACGACACGCTGCCGCCGCAGCAGCTGGCCGAGTGGCTGCTCGAAGACCGCTTGCCCGTGCGCCTGCAAGTGCAGCTGCACAAGTATTTGTGGGGCAATGCCCGTGGCAGGTAGAGCGGCGCCGCGCGCCGTAGTGCTCGTGTCGGGGGGGCTCGATTCCGCGACCGTGCTCGCGATTGCGCGCGAAGCCGGCTACGACTGCTATGCGCTCAGCTTCGACTACGGCCAGCGCCACCGCATCGAACTCGAGGCGGCTGACCGCGTGGCGCGGGCCTTGGGTGCGAAAGAGCACCGGACGATGCGCATCGACCTGGGCGGCATCGGCGGGTCCGCGCTGACCGATCCGGGCGTCGCGGTGCCCGAGCACCAGGGCGGTCCCGGTATTCCGGTCACGTACGTGCCCGCCCGCAATACGCTGTTCCTGGCCTTGGCGCTCGGCTGGGCCGAAGTGCTCGGCGCGGCCGATATCTTCATCGGTGTGAATGCCGTGGACTATTCGGGCTATCCCGATTGCCGTCCGGCCTTCATTGACGCTTTCACGGCGCTGGCCAATGTCGCGACCCGCGCCGGCGTCGAGGGCACCACCCGTTTCAAGGTGCAGACCCCGCTCCTTACCCTGTCCAAGGCGGAGATCATCCGCCGCGGCGTCGCGCTCGGTGTCGACTTCGCCTCGACGGTGTCCTGCTACCAGGCTGACGGCGAGGGCAGGGCCTGCGGTCGATGCGATTCCTGCTACCTGCGTCGCGAAGGGTTCCGTGCCGCCGGGGTTGCCGATCCCACCCGGTATTGCTAGCCAGACTCCCTGGGCCGGTTCCGGCAAAGTTTCTGGCAGGGGGATTCGACCGGCGCAGCCTTCGGTTATCATGCGCGCCCCGCTTGATCTCCGGGCCGTTAGCTCAGTTGGTAGAGCAGTTCCCTTTTAAGGAATTGGTCATAGGTTCGAGTCCTATACGGCCCACCATCCCTTCGCGGGTCCCGCCCTCTGATGCCCGCCCCAAAATCCGGGTTGACGTCGGATCGGCACTGCTCAATGCTGCGAGGCGGGCTGCAAAAGTGGTTCACCCCGTTGTCTGCTTGGGGTACAGTCGTCAAATGACATTGACCATGGGCTTTCTGGTGCGATCGCTGCCTTTCCCGGCCTCGAGGCGGGAAGACGTTCGCCCGTGAGCGCGCCGGTCGCCATCCCCTTCGGTCTTGCGGCCCCGCCTTTCACCGAGCGGCGCAACGATGCCGCGTACTTCTTCCCTGGCGAGCAGTACCTGCGTGCGCTCGAGTTGCTGGGCACCACGCTGTGGACCCGGACGCAGATCGGTGTCATCACCGCGGAGGAAGGCTGCGGCAAGTCGCAGGTGATCCGCCGCTTCCTGGCCGTGCTTGACGAGCGCGTGCTGTATGCCGAAGTCCGTCGGCCGGACCTCACGGCGCGCGAGTTCCTCGACGATGTGCTCCACCAGTTCGGCGTCGTGCTCGACGAAACCGATCGCACAGACCGGCGGCGCCTGCTGGAGCGGTTCTTCGCGCACCAGATGAACCTCGGGCGGATCTGCCTCGTCGTCGTCGAGAATCCGCAGCTCATGCATCCACTGGTGCTGGACGAGATCAAGGCACTGGCCGAGATCGCCGTGGACGGCGCGCGTGCCCTCAAGCTCCTGTTGCTCGGCCAGCCGCTGCTCAACCACGTCGTCGATTCGCCGCGGATGGGCGAGCTGATGAAGGGAGGCGCATCTCGCTTCCACTTGCCTGCGCTCTCCGAGGACCAGGTGTCTGCCTACGTTGCACACCGCCTCCGCGCGGCGGGCGCCGCGGACCCGGACCAGCTGATGCCCTATACCCTGATGTCGAAGGTCCACCTCTACACGGGCGGTGTTCCGGCGGTGGTAAACCGGTTGTGCACGCAGGCGCTCGCGTGTGCTGCCGTGCGGGGCGACGCTGCGGTCACGATGCAGGCGCTCGACGAGGCGCTCGACACCCTGGGCCTGCAGCCTCGCGGCAGCGGCGCGGTGACATCCGTGGCCACGGCGACCACGCCCACCGTGCTCGATGCCTCGCTGCAGCTGGCCACGCAGGGCATGCCGGACAAGGCCATCCCGCTCGTCCGCAGCCGCGTCCTGATCGGCCGCAGCGAGCTGGCGGATGTCCGCGTCGACAGCGTCTTCATCAGTCGCTATCACGCGCTGATCGTCCGTGAACCCACCCATGACCTGCTGATCGACCTGGGTAGCACGAACGGCGTGCTGGTCAACTCGAAGCGGGTGCTGCGCCACGTCCTGCGCCATCGCGATCTCGTCCAGATCGGCCCGGCGAGGGTGACGTACCTCAACCCGTCGGCGACCGGGCTGGCGGGTCCCGACCCGGGGCAGACCGTCTACCTCGCGCGCCCCGGTATCGTCGCGCCGGAGCAGCCGCCCGGGGCCACGGTCATCGCATTTGGCCGCGTGGCGGGCGAGCCGCCCGGCTGACACGCGGTCGGCGTCGCCGCCAGGCGCCCTGCGACGCAAATTTCCTGTTGTTTTGTGCCAGCTTAGGCTTGCCGCTCTGTTGCGCTGCAAGTAGAGTGTCGCCCGCATTATTGGCCGGCAACCCACTAACGAGACGGAAGGCACGTGCAGCACTGGCGGGTACACAAATTCGGCGGGTCCAGCGTGGCAGACGCAGCC
This sequence comes from uncultured Pseudomonadota bacterium, assembly GCA_903898785.1. Lineage (GTDB taxonomy): Bacteria > Pseudomonadota > Gammaproteobacteria > Steroidobacterales > Steroidobacteraceae > CAIUGU01. The sequence continues at coordinate 13,172 of CAIUGU010000141.1, forward strand.
TGCATGGAGCGGGTGGCTCGGATCCTCGAGGGTGACCCCCACACCCGCTTGGGCGTGGTGCTGTCGGCCTGTCGCGGCGTCACGGACGCGCTGCTCGACCTCGTCACGGCGGCCGAGAAGCAGGATGCCACCATTGCCGACCGCCTCGAGGCCGTCCGCAAGCGGCACGTGGTCATAGCAGACACGCTGCTCGACGGCGCCACGCGGGACGAATACGTCGCGATCCTCGACCAGGACTGCCGCAACATCGCGGGCATCCTCGAAACGGTCCGCATGATCCGGTCGGCCTCCCGCAACGTGCGCGAACTGGTTGCCGGATTCGGCGAGATCTGGTCTACGCGCCTGTTCGTCCGGTACCTGCAGAAGCGCGCCAAGCGACCCGGCAAGATCGCCTGGGTCGACGCCCGGGACATCGTCGTGGTCGACTGGGGTTCGCTCGGCCCCTCCGTGCGCTGGGAGGAGTCCCGCGCGAATACGGCCAGGCTGATTCCGCAGGATGCCGGCACGCTGATCATCACCGGTTTCATTGCGCGCGATGCGAAGGGGCTGCAGACCACCCTCGGCCGCAACGGCAGCGACTTCTCCGGTTCCATCTTCGGCGCGTTGCTCGAAGCCGAGGAAATCCACATCTGGACCGACGTCGACGGCGTGCTGAGCGCCGATCCGCGGCTCGTGCCCGATGCCACGGTCATCGATTCGCTGTCGTACAACGAGGCGATGGAGCTCGCGTATTTCGGCGCGAAGGTGCTGCACCCGCAGACGATGGCGCCTGCGGTGATGAAGTCCATCCCGATCTGGATCCGCAATACGTTTGCGCCCGAGAAGCCCGGCACGCTGATCTGCGAGAAGCCGGAGTCCAAGCTCGCGGTCAAGGGCATCACCAGCATCGACAAGGTGGCGCTCGCGAACGTCGAAGGCGCAGGCATGATCGGCGTGCCCGGTACCGCCCATCGCCTGTTCGGCGCGCTGCGCGACAACGGCATCTCGGTCATCCTGATTTCGCAGGGTAGTTCGGAGCACTCGATCTGCTTCGCGGTGCCTGAAGCCGAGGCGGAGCAGACCGAAGCCGTCTTACGACAGGCGTTCGACAGCGAGCTGCGCCAGGGCCAGATCCAGAGCGTCGAAGTCACGCGCGGCTGCAGCATCCTCGCGGTGGTCGGCGACGGCATGGCGGGATCGCACGGCGTGGCGGCCAAGGTTTTCGGCGCGCTCGGCACCGCGGCCGTCAGCGTGAAGGCGATCGCGCAGGGGGCGTCGGAGCGCAACATCTCCGTCGTCATCGACGGCAAGCAGACCTCGCGTGCGCTGCGTGCGGTGCACTCGAGCTTCTACCTGTCACCGCACACGGTGTCGATCGGGCTGATCGGCCCCGGCGTGGTCGGCGGCGTGCTGCTCGACCAGCTGGCTTCGCAGGTCAAGCGGCTGGGCAAGGACCTGAAGCTGGACCTCCGTGTCCGCGGCATCCTGTCCTCCAAGAAGATGGCGCTCAGGGAATCCGAGATTGTGCTCGGCCAGTGGCGCGACGTATTTGCCGCCAGCAACGAGCCTGCGGACCTTGCGCGCTTTGCCGCGCACATCAAGGCTGATCACCTGCCGCATGCCATCATCATCGACTGCTCGGCGAGCCCGAAGGTGGCCGAGTGCTATCCGGAATGGCTGGCCGCAGGTATCCACATCGTGACGCCGAACAAGCGTGCCAACAGTGCGGACCTCGGCTACTTCGAGCGGCTGCATGCGGCGCGCAAGCAGGGCGGGGCGCACTACCTCTACGAAGCCACGGTCGGTGCGGGCCTGCCGATCATCCAGACGCTGCGCGACCTGCGCGAGACCGGCGACGAGATCCGTGCGATCGACGGCATCTTCTCCGGCACGCTCGCGTACCTGTTCAATACGTGGGACGGCAGCGTGCCGTTCTCCACGATCGTGCGCGACGCGAAGGCCAAGGGTTACACGGAGCCTGATCCCCGCGATGACCTGTCGGGTACCGATGTCGCCCGCAAGCTGATAATCCTCGGGCGCGAGATGGGCCTGATGCTCGAGCTGGGTGACGTAGCACTCGAAGGCCTCGTGCCGAAGGCGCTGGCCGGCTGCAGCGCCGATGAATTCCTTGCCCGACTGCCCGAGTTCGACGCACCGATGCTGGAGCGCCTGAAGGCCGCGCAGGGTCGCGGCAAGGTGCTGCGTTACGTCGGCGCACTGGATGCGTCCACGCGGCGTGCGTCGGTCGGCCTCGTCGAGCTTGAGAAGTCGCATCCGTTCGCCAACATCGCGCTGACCGACAACGTCGTGCGTTTCATGACGAGCCGCTACAACAAGAATCCGCTCATCGTGCAGGGACCGGGCGCCGGCCCCGAAGTCACGGCGGGCGGCGTGTTCGCCGATCTCTTGAGGATCTGCGCCTATCTTGGAGCCAAGCTCTGATGCCCGCTGCCGCAGGAGTGAAGCCCTTGGACCAAGCGACTGCCTTTGCGCCCGCCAGCGTTGCCAACGTCGCCGTCGGTTTCGATGTCCTCGGCCACAGCGTCCAGGCCATCGGCGACCGCGTGACGGCGACCCGCTCCGCCACGCCGGGCGTGCGCATCGTCGCGATCAAGGGCGTGGTGCAGGACCTGCCGCTTGAGACCGAGCGCAACACGGCGGGCATGGCCGTGCTCGCGATGGCCAAGGCGCTGAACCTGCCGTTCGGCATCGATCTCGTCATCGAGAAGGGCATTCCGCTGGCGTCCGGCCTCGGCGGTTCCGCCGCGTCGGCCGTCGGCGGCGTGGTCGCCGCCAACGCGTTGCTCGACAAGCCGCTCGGGAACCTCGAGTTGCTCAAGTTCGCGATGCATGGCGAGGCCGTGGCGAGCGGTGCCGTGCATGTCGACAACATTGCACCGTCGCTTTACGGCGGCCTCGTGCTGACGGTCGGTATCGACAATCCGGTGGTCACGCAGATTCCCGTGCCGCCGACGGTGCGGTGCGTGCTCGTCCATCCGCACATGATGCTGTCGACGCGCGAGGCACGGCAGATCCTGAGCAAGACCGTCGAGCTGTCGAACCTCATCTGGCAGTCGGCGAACCTGGCGGGATTCCTGACGGGCTGCTTCACCGGCAACCTCGACCTGATCCGCGCGTCGCTCGAGGACGTCGTGATCGAGCCGCAACGCCAGGTCCTCATTCCCGGCTTCAAGGCCGTCAAGCAAGCTGCCCTGACGGGTGGCGCGCTCGGCTGCTCGATCTCGGGCGCCGGCCCCACCGTGTTCGCCTGGTGCGAGGAGCAGCATGCTGCCGCCATCCGCGACGGCATGGTGGCTGCGTTCGCCGCCCATGGCCTTGATTCCGATGCGTGGATCTCGCCGCTCGATCCGAGGGGCGCCCGTATCGTGACCGCGTAGGTTCCCATGAAGCTCGTCAGTACCCGCAACAGGGCTTTGCAGTCCTCCGTCAGCGATGCCATCGTCAAGGGCATCGCGCCGGACGGCGGCCTCTATGTTCCCGAGCAGTTTCCAAAGCTTGATCTCTCCTCGTTCGCCGGCGCCACCGAACTGCCGGAGGTCGCCGAGCGCCTGCTGGCGCCTTTGCTGGAGGGAGATGGGCTCGCCGCCGACCTGCAGACCCTGCTGAACGACGCCTTCAATTTTCCGGCGCCGCTCGTGCCGCTCAGCAATACGCCGAGTCCGGCGAGCGTGCTGGAGCTGTTCCACGGCCCCACGTCCGCGTTCAAGGATTTCGGTGCGCGGTTCCTGGCGGCGAGCATGCAGAAGATCCGCCGCGGGCTGGACCGGACGCTGACCATCCTGGTGGCGACGTCGGGCGATACCGGCGGCGCGGTGGCGGCGGCCTTCCATCGGCGGCCCGGGTTCAAGGTGGCTGTGCTGTACCCGGACGGCCTGGTGTCACAGCGCCAGGCGCAGCAGCTCGCGTGCTGGGGCGACAACGTGCAGACCTTTGCGGTGAACGGCACGTTCGACGACTGCCAGCGCATGGTGAAGGAAGCGTTCCAGGATCCGTCGCTCGCGCAGTCGCACGAGCTGTCGTCCGCCAACAGCATCAACATCGGCCGCCTGTTGCCGCAGATGGTCTATTACGCGCGGGCGAGCCTGGAACTCTGGCGTCGGAACGGCACGAAGCCCGGCTTCGTGATTCCGACCGGCAACCTCGGCAACGCCGTGGCCTGCATCTGGGCGCGGCACCTCGGCCTGCCGATCGGCGACATCGTGCTGGCGACGAATGCGAACCTGACGGTGACCGATTACCTGCGGACGGGCGACTGGCAGCCACGCCAGAGCGTCGCAACGCTCGCGTCAGCCATGGACGTTGGCAACCCGAGCAACATGGAACGGTTGCGCTCGTTGTATCCGGCGATCGACCAGGTACGCGGCCAGGTGTCGGCCTACAGCGTGGGCGATGCCGAGATTCGCGCGACGATTCGCCGCGATGCCGCAGAGCTCGGACAGGTCTGGTGCCCGCACACTGCGACGGCGGCACACGTCTACCGGGAGCAGCTCGCTGCCACGGCCGGCAACCAGCACTGGGTGCTGGTGTCCACGGCCCATCCCGCCAAGTTCAACGATATCGTCGAGCCGCTCATCGGCAGGGAAGTGCCGGTGCCTCCCGCGCTGGCCGCATTGCTGTCGCTCCCGCGGCAGGAGACGCGGCTCGATGCGAATCTCGATGCATTGCGTACCGCACTCCAGAAGGATCGTTAGTGCAACCCGAGTTGTCGCCCGAACTTGAGCTGGTGATCGTTGCGGTCGTCGCCGTACTGCTGGTGGCTGTCTTGGGGCGCTGGCTGTATGTGTTCCTGCGCCGGCGCAGCATGCAGCGCCGGTCCGAAGCCACCATCGCGTCCATTGCCTATGACGTGCTGCGCAACGTGCTCGTGCCGAACGGCATGGGCGGGCATATCCACCTGCATTACCTGCTCCTGACGGAGCGCGGTTTGCTCGTCATCGATGTGGTGGACGCGCCCGGTGCGGTGTTCGGCGGCGACCAGATGACGGAATGGACGGCCATCGGCAAGAAGCGCCGCTATACGTTCCAGAATCCCCAGCACGCACTCTACGACCGCATGGCGGCGGTGCAGTCGCTGGCGGGGGAAGTGCCCGTGGAAGGGCGCATCGTGTTCTCGATGCGCAGCGAGTTCCCGAAGGGCAAGCCCCGCTATGTCGTCCGCATCGACGGCCTGCAGGCCGAGTTCACCGTGGTCGATGCGTCGCACATCAGCGCTGCCGCCGCGTTTGCCGATGTCTGGCAGAAGGTCAAGGGCAGCTCCGAGCCCAATCCCCTCGCGGCCTAAGGTTCCGGCCAGCGGAACAGCGCCAGCGCGTTGCGCGTCGTCTGCGCGGCGACCGACTCCGCCGATTCCCCCCGGGACTGCGCAATGGCCGCGACGATGTGCGGCAGGTAGCAGGGCTCGTTCCGGCGGCTCTTCGGTTTCGGCTTCAGGTCGCGCGGCAGCAGGTAAGGCGCATCCGTCTCGACGAGCAGCCGGTCGAGCGGCACGAATCGGACCACGTCCTTGAGATGCAGGCCGCGGCGTTCGTCGCACAGCCAGCCGGTAATGCCGATGTGCAGGCCGAGGTCGAGGTACGCCCGCGCTTCTTCGACGCCGGCCGTAAAGCAGTGCGCGACCCCGCCCGCCAGCGTCCCGATGGAATCCTTGAGGATCGCGACAAACGCATCGTGTGCATCGCGCTGGTGGAGGAAGACGGGCTTCTTCACTTCGGCTGCAAGCTCGAGCTGCAGCCTGAACGCGTGCTCCTGGTTCGCCGGCGTCGAGTAGTCGCGAAAGGCGTCCAGGCCGCATTCCCCGACGGCCAGGATCTCAGGCTCAAGCAGCAGCGCCAGCAGGTCTGCCCGGGTCTCGGGCCGGCATTCCGCGGCGTGATGCGGATGGATCCCGGCAGTCGCCCGCAATGCATGGGGATGCTGGCGTGCCAGATGCAGTGCCGCCCGGCTGTGTTCCACCGAGCTGCCGGTGACGAGCATGCGGCTCACGCCGACGGCGGCGGCCCGCTCCATGACTGCGGTGCGGTCGGCGTCGAAACTCTCATGGGTCAGGTTGAGTCCGATATCGACGAGTTCGGGCACTGGGTGGTTCCTTGGGGAAGGCGCGCAGCATACCTCAAGGTTCCGTGAGCTTGAGCTACACTCCGGTCCTCATGCGTATCCTCTCCTGCATCGCCCTGGCACTGCTTGCGCCGACGCTGGTCGCGGCGCAGGACACGGCTGCCCGGCTCGACGATCTGGGCACGCGGCTGCAGTTCGACTTTTACACGGCTGACCTGGCCGCGCTTGAGCGGGACCATGCGAACGTGGCGTCACTCGACGTCCCGGCGGAGCTCGCGGCAGTCAAGGCGACCTTTGTCGGTTTCGGTGCGTGGAAACGCGCCGAACTGCAGCGCGCGCAAGATCCCGCGCGGGCGGCGGACGCGGCCCGGCGATGCGTCTCCGAGCTGGATCGTGCAGTCGACCTCGAACCGAAGCGCGCTGCCCTGCACGCCATGCTGGCGACCTGCCAGCGGCAAGTGGCCGAGTTGCAGGGACGGATCAAGTCACCGCTGGCAGCGGGGCGCGCAAAGCAAAGTCTTGAGCGGGCGATGCAGCTCGCACCGCGGGAGCCCCATGTCCTGCTGATCGCAGGGCTGACAGAACTGGACCGCGTGCGTGAGGGCGGAGGCGATGTCGCGGCAGCCCGCCAGAAGCTGGCGGCGGCCACGGCCGCATTTGAGAGTGCCGGCCAGTCGCCGGCGACCGATGCGTTCACGGTCGCGCTGAGCTGGGGAGCGCCCGAAGCGTGGAATGCACTGGGCCAGCTTGAGCTGGTGCAGGGCAACCCGGCGGCGGCGCGGGACGCGTTCGAGCGTGCACTCGTGCTCGTCGGTGACTACCGCGACGTGCAGCAACGGCTCAGGCAGCTGACTGGAAGCCCAAGTCCGGCGCCATGACTCCCTATCCCCATCTGCTGGCACCGCTCGACCTCGGCTTTGCCGTGCTGCCGAACCGCGTGCTGATGGGGTCGATGCACACCGGGCTGGAAGACCGGCGTCGTGATGCGGAACGGTGGGCCGCTTACTTCGCTGAGCGCGCCCGGGGCGGCGTGGGGCTGATCGTCACCGGTGGCATTGCGCCCAACATGGCCGGCTGGGTCGCCCCCTTCGCCGGCAAATTGAGTCGGTCCTGGGAGGTCGGTCGTCACCGCCCCGTGACTCGGGCCGTGCACGCAGAAGGCGGGCGGATCTGCATGCAGATCCTGCACACCGGCCGCTATGCGCATCACCCGCTGGCCGTGGCTCCTTCCGCGCTCCGTTCCCCTATCAGCCGGTACACGCCGCGCGCACTGTCGGCCCGGGGCGTCGAGGCTCAGATCGCCGCCTTCGTGCGCAGCGCCGTGCTGGCCCGCGACGCAGGTTACGACGGCGTCGAGATCATGGGATCCGAGGGTTACCTGATCAACCAGTTCATCGCGCGCCACACGAACCATCGCACGGACGCCTGGGGCGGGGACTTCGATGCGCGTTGCCGGTTTCCGGTCGAGATCGTCGCGCGGGTTCGCGAGGCCGTCGGCAGGGACTTCATCCTGATTTACCGGCTGTCCATGCTCGACCTGGTCGCGGAGGGCAACACGCTTGACGAGACGGTGCGGCTGGCCAAGGCCGTGGAGCAGGCCGGTGCCACGCTGATCAACACCGGTATCGGCTGGCACGAGGCCCGCATTCCGACGATTGCCACGCGGGTGCCGCGAGCCGCGTTCGCGTGGGTGACGGGCAAGCTGATGGGCAAGGTCGGCGTGCCCCTGATCGCGACGAACCGCATCAACGACCCGGCGGTCGCGGAAACGCTGTTGCGCGACGGCCAGGCGGACATGGTATCGATGGCGCGGCCATTGCTCGCCGATCCCGCGTTCGTCGCCAAAGCCGCGTCCAACCGCGCCGATGAAATCAATACATGCATCGGCTGCAACCAGGCCTGCCTCGACCACGTGTTCGAGCGCAAGCGGGCGAGTTGCCTCGTGAACCCCAGGGCCTGCCACGAAACCGAGCTGCCGTACCTGCCGGCGGCCCGACCGCTGCGCATCGGCGTGGTCGGAGCGGGGCCCGCCGGGCTCGCCTGTGCAGTCGTCGCCCAGCAACGCGGGCACGACGTGACGCTGTTCGACGCCTCGCCCGAGATCGGCGGGCAGTTCAACCTGGCCAAGCGGATTCCGGGCAAGGAGGAGTTCCACGCTACCCTGAGGTATTTCCGCCGACAGCTGGAGTTGCTCAAGGTCCGCCAGCGGCTGGGCGCGCGCGTGGATGTGGCGATGCTGCTTGCTGCGCAGTTCGACGTCATCGTGCTCGCGACGGGTGTCAGGCCGCGACGGCCGGACTTTCCCGGTGTCGACCATCCCAAGGTGCTGTCCTATCTCGACGTGCTTGCAGGACAGCGCGAGGTCGGCAAGCGTGTCGCGATCATCGGTGCGGGCGGCATCGGCTTCGATGTGGCGGCCTATCTTTGCGAGGACCACTCCTCGAGCGTGGACGTAGAGTCGTTCATGGGAGAGTGGGGCGTCGACATGACGCTGTCCGCGCGCGGTGGCGTTCGCGGGCGGGTGGCGCAGGTGCATGAAAGCCGGCGCCACCTCTGGCTGCTCCAGCGCAAGACGTCCAAGCCGGGCGCGGGCCTCGGCAAGACGACCGGCTGGATCCATCGTGCGGCACTTAAGTCACATGGCGTCGAAATGCTCTCCGGCGTGACGTACGATGGCGTCGACGATCGTGGACTGCATATCACCGTGGAGGAAGAGGCTCGCGTGCTCGAAGTCGATCACGTCATTTTGTGCGCGGGCCAGGAGCCCCTGCGGGATCTCGAGTCCGGCTTGCTGGCGGCTGGGGGCCGCGTGCATCGCATTGGCGGCGCCGATGTCGCCGCCGAGCTGGACGCGAAGCGTGCCATCGACCAGGGCAGCCGGCTGGCTGCTCGCCTTTGATGTTGTCCCAGCTTTCCCTGTTCGCTCCCGAGGATCGCAGCGATCCGTGGCAGGTCCGCGTCAGCCAACGTGCGCGGCGCCTGTCGGTGCGCGTGTATCCGGGCGGCAAGGTGGAGATCGTCGTGCCGCCGCGGGTTCCCCCCATCACTGTCCAGCGGTTCATCGGCCAGCATCGGGAATGGATCGACCGGCGAGTGACGGAATGGCGCGCGACGACAGCACCCGTCCCGGCCCGTCCGGCGCAGCTCGACCTCAAGGCTCTCGGCCGTTGCTATCGCGTCGAATACCGCGCTGCGACCGGCGCCACCCGCGTTCGCGAGCGGGATGACGTCCTCGAGGTCGCGGGCGCCGTCGAATCGCTCAAGCACGTGGCCGCTGCGCTCGAACGCTGGTTGCGCCGTCGCGTGGCGGAGGCAATGGAAGTGCAGCTCCGGCAGGTGGCGATGGAGGGCGGGTTCCATTTTGCCAGGCTCCGGGTGCGTCGGCAGCGCACGCGCTGGGGCAGTTGCTCGAGCAAGGGCACCGTCAGCCTCAACGTCTGCCTCGCGTTCCTCGATCCCGCGGTGGTGCGGTACCTGCTCGTCCATGAGCTGTGCCATACCCGGCACATGAACCATTCCGCCCGGTTCTGGGGCCTGGTCGAACAGCACGAGCCGGAATTCCGCCAGCTCGACCGCGGCCTGAACAGGGGCTGGAAAGAGGTGCCCGCCTGGATTCTGCTATAAAGCCCGAATGGAGAAACCGACCGATCCCGTTGATTCCCTGGCCAAGGGAACCGGACGCCCTGGCCCCGACATCAGCAGCGAACCCGTGTACTGGGATCTCGGTGAGTCCCAGAGCTATGGCCAGTACCTCGACCTCGATCGCCTGCTGAGCGCGCAGCATCCGCTGTCGTTCCAGCATGACGAGATGCTGTTCATCATCATCCACCAGGCTTATGAGTTGTGGTTCAAGCAAATCCTGTTCGAAGTCGATTCGGTGGCTAAGATCATGGGGCAGCAGGAAATCA
>CAIUGU010000142.1 GCA_903898785.1 uncultured Pseudomonadota bacterium
AGCGTTGCTCCTCCCTTGTGTACATTCAGTACACGGCGGTCGATCGCGCCTCGCCCTGCACGAAATGGCTCGCCGTCGCGAGTGCGTATAGGTCCATCAGAGGTTCCCTAAGCCGTGGCCCTCATCACCTGGTTCGTCGATTTCATCCTGCACCTCGATCGGCATCTGACCGACCTGGTGGCGACGTACCAGTACTGGGTGTACGGCATCCTGTTCCTGATCGTGTTCGCCGAGACGGGATTCGTCGTCACGCCATTCCTGCCAGGAGATTCGCTGCTGTTCGCCGTGGGCGCGCTCGCGGCCGTCGACCAGAGCGGCACACTGAATCCGGCCTACATCTGGGTGCTGCTGATCGTCGCGGCGTTTCTCGGCAATGAGCTCAACTACCGGATCGGTCGCTACATCGGCCCAAGGGCGTTCACCGGCAAGATCCCGGGCCTGAAGCGCGAGTACCTGCTGAAGACGCAGGCGTTCTACGACAAGCACGGCGGCAAGACCATCGTGCTGTCCCGTTTCCTGCCAATCATCCGCACGTTTGCGCCCTTTGTTGCCGGCATCGGCCACATGCGCAGGACGACCTTCTCGACCTACAACATCGGTGGCGCCGTGGCGTGGGTAACGATCTTCATCTGGGGCGGGTTCCTGTTCGGCAACGTGCCGATCATCAAGAACAACTTCGGCGTCGTGACGATCGCGATCATCGTCATCTCGCTGCTGCCCCTGGCGTGGGGGCTGCTGCAGTCGCGCCGCTCCGCCTAACGGGGCACGGCGGCTCCGGATGCGCAAGATCCACACCGCCGAATCGTTGATCGAGATCGCGCACCTGCGCAACGTGCTCGTGGCTGCGGGCATTGCCTGCCAGATCCGCAACGACCGGCTGATGGGTGCGTTGGGCGAAATCCCGTTCGTCGACTGCTGGCCGGAGCTCTGGCTCGAGAACGAGCGCGATGCGCTGACCGCCAAAGGCCTTATCGACACCGAGCTGCGACCTGCGGTGCCTTCTGCCGACTGGACATGTCCCTCGTGCGGCGAGACCATCGAGGGGCAGTTCTCCGACTGCTGGCACTGCAGCCCGCCGCGCGACTAGGTTGCCCGACATCATGACCCAAGCGGATACGTCGTTCGTCATCGATCCCCGTTTCAATGGGCCCGCTGATTCCGGCAACGGCGGCTATGCCTGCGGCCTCATCGCCGGCCACATCGGCGAGCAGGTCAAGATCCGGCTGCAGAAGCCGTTGCCGATGGGCATTCCGCTCGCCATCCGCCGACTCCAAAGCGAGGCGTGGCAGGACCAGTGGCAGGTGCTGAATGGCGAGGAAGTCATCGCCACGGTCTTCAAGACCGAGGTCGTCGTCGACGTGCCCAACCCGCCCACGTACCTGGATGCGCTGGCCGCGTCGAAGCACTACGCGGGCTTCCAGAACAACCTGTACCCCACATGTTTCGTCTGCGGGCCCGAACGCCATCGCGGCGACGGCTTGCGGATTTTCGCTGCAGCGGTTCCAGGCCGGGACATCGTGGCTGCTCCCTGGCTGCCCGACGCCTCGCTTGGCGACGCCAACGGCAAGGTGAAGCCGGAGTTCATCTGGGCCGCACTCGACTGCCCTGGCGCCTTCGCCGCCATTCCGTACGGGCGACCCGCCTTGCTCGGCGAGTTCGCCGTGCACGTGAGCCGCCTCGTCCACGTCGACGAGCCCTGCGTCGTCACGGGCTGGAAGATCTCGGTCGACGGCCGCAAGTACCGCGCCGGCACCGCGCTGTTCGACGAGGACGGCGAACTCTGCGCGTTCGGCCACGCGACGTGGATCGAGTTGCTCAAGCCTTAGAGCAAGACCGCCGTCGCGCCGATGACGACGAGTGCAGCGCCTGCAACTTCCCAGGGAGCGACCTTCTCGCGGAACATGTGACGCGAGACGGCCCAGGCGATCAGCACATCGACGAGCTGCACGGTCTTGACGGCGGCGACCGACGGGCCGGTGGCGAAGGCCGTCAGCAGCAGGGCTGAGGAAATCGATCCCGCGCCGCCTGGAATCAGGGAAGGGCGCCATGCCGAGAATACCCCGCGCAACGCGACCCGATCGTGGAAAAACATGAAAACGCCGCCCATGAGCGTCTGCAGCGTTAGCGTCGATGACAGCGCTGCGGCGGCTCCGATCCACGGTTCTCCACCCCATGCCAACGCGGCCGCGCGATAGCCCACTGCCGTAAACGCAAACAGGATCCCGGAGCCTGCGCCGGCGAAGGCAGCGGACAGCGCGCTGCGGTCCACGCTGACGTGCGCCATCAACAGCACGCCGACAGTACCAATGGAGGCGCCGAGCCAGTCCCCGGCGGACAGCCGGTCGCCGATCAGGACCATGCCGATCACGGCGGAGCCGAGCACCTCTGTCTTGAGCAGGGCGGTGGTCACGGCGAAGGCCCGCGTGCGCATCGCGATGATCAGCGCCACCGTTCCCGCGATCTGCGTCGTTGCGCCCAGGAAGACCCAGCCGAGGAAAGCCCAGGAAGGCGAACCGCTCGGGCCGTAAAGGGACAGGATGACCGCCGACCAGATCAGCGCGAACGGCAAGCCGTAAAGGAAGCGGATGTAGGTGGCGCCCCAGAGGCCGAGCCGCTCGGTGAGGGAGCGCTGCGAGGCATTGCGCACGACCTGAAGGCCGGCGGCACCGATCGCGAGCAACGGCCAGACGGTCATGGTTGCACCCGCGACCGGGTCAAGTGCGGCGTCTCGAGTACCAGTAGTTCACGATCGCTGCGGCGAAGAGCACGATCCCGGGCCACTTGGGTTCGAGCACGAGCGCGAACCACAGGACGCCGCCGAGACCGGCCGCTGCGGAGAGAATCGTGGCATCGCGACGGTCGGCGCTGGCCTTGGCTTCCCGGCGCATCTCTTCGAGATGGTCTGTCTGCACGGGCAAACGCAGGCGGCCCTCGGCGGCTCGCTGGATCGTCGATTGCAGCAACTGCGGCGTCAGCTTCAGCGCTTCGACCAGATCGGGCAGCTGGGTCCGAACGCTCTGTACGACAGCTCGAACGCTGTACCGTGTCTTCATCCATTCTCGCAGCACGGGCTGCGCCGTCTTCCACAGGTCGAGATCGGGATACAGCTGCCGACCGAGGCCTTCGATCTGCAGCAGCGTCTTCTGCAGCAGGATCAGCTGCGGCTGCACCGTCATCTCGAAGCGCTGCGCGGTCTCGAACAGGCGGATCAGCACCTGGCCGAAGGAGATCTCCTTCAGCGGCTTGTTGAAGATCGGCTCGCACACGGTACGCACGGCCGACTCCAGCTCATCGACGCGCGTGTGGGCGGGCACCCAGCCCGAGTCGACATGCAGCTGCGCCACCCGACGGTAGTCGCGGTCGAAGAACGCCATGAAATTCTCGGCGAGGTAGTGCTGGTCGCGCGGGGCAAGCGTGCCGACGATGCCGAAATCCACCGCGGCGTAGCGCGGGAACTCGGGATCGTCGACCTGCACGAACACGTTGCCGGGGTGCATGTCGGCATGGAAGAAGTTGTGGCGGAACACCTGCGTGAAAAAGATCTCCACGCCGTTCTCGGCCAGCCGCTGGAAGTTCGTGCCGCGCCGGCGCAGCTCGTCCAGGTCGCTGATGAGCACGCCGTAGATGCGCTCCATCACCATCACGTTCTTGCGGCAGAGGTCCCAGTACACGCCGGGTACGTAGAGCAGCTTCGAGTTGGAGAAGTTGCGCTTGAGCTGCGCGGCGTTGGCAGCCTCGCGCATCAGGTCCAGTTCGTCGAGGATGGTCTTCTCGTACTCGCGAACGACCTCGACGGGACGCAACCGATGGCCTTCGCTCCAGTACTTCTGCGCGAGCTCGGCAAGGGCCAGCATCACTTCGATGTCCCGGTCGATCAGCGCACGGATGCCCGGACGGACGATCTTCGTGATGACTTCGCTGCCATCCTTCAACCTGGCGACGTGCACCTGCGCGATGGTGGCGGCCGCGAGCGGCTTCTCGTCAAAGCTTGCGAAGACCTCGTTCACCGGCTGGCCGTAGGCCTCTTCCACCAGCTTGCGCGCAACGGCGCTGGGGAAGGGCGGCACCCGGTCCTGGAGCTTCGCGAGTTCATCGGCGATGTCGGTGGGCAGCAGGTCGCGGCGCGTGGACAGCGTCTGGCCGAACTTCATGAAGATCGGGCCGAGTTCCTCGAGCGCCCGCCGCAGGCGCTCGCCACGCGAGCCCTTGACCTTGCCGCTCTGGAACCAGGCGCCCGGCGACAGGTAGAACGCGAACCGCAGCGGACGGAAGAGGTGCGTGGCCAGGATGATGTCATCGAGTCCGTGCTTGATGAGCACGCGCTGGATGGTGAGCAGCCGGGAGAGGACGCGAAGACGCATGGGTGCGGGTCAGGTGGAAGCGTTCTTGAGCCGGCGTTCGAGCAATGCGAGCCGGGCGGCAGCGCGTTCGACATCGTCGCGGATGCGATCGACGCCGGCGCTGAATTCGTTGGCTTCGAGACGGGTGGGCAGGTCGCGGCCTTCTTCCTGCAGGTATTCGGTCAGGTTCTGGCCGAAGGTCTGCGTCGCTTTCTGGCCGAAGTTCAAGGCACTGCGGGCAAAGGAGCCGATCTGGCGTGCGGCCACGTCCCCAACCACGCGTGACAGTTCTTCTTCCACGTCCGGGCGCGCGGCCTTCAGCAGGTTCTGGAAACTCTGGGCTGCCTCTGCATCGCCTTCGATGCGTACGACGCCGGAGCGGATCTGCGATTCCGGTGGCTTGGTGACAAGGCCGAACAGCGCGAGCGGGCTGCCGGAGATCGTGGCATCCGCAGCGCCCTCATGGGTTGTCGAGAGCACGAGCTTCTGCCCATCCGAGCGGCAGAAGATCGATACGTTCATGCCCGTGACATGCAACGCGAGCACGCGGCCCGAGAGCTTGCGACACAGCGCGGCCGCGGTTGTCGATTCCGCAATCGTCCGGTTCAGCAGCCCTTCGATCGGCGACAACAACATCAGAATTTGAACCCGCGATGCAATGCCACGATGCCGCCACTCAGGTTGTTGTAGCGGACGTCGTCGAAACCCGCAGTGCGCATCATGTCGGCGAGGTCGTCCTGCTTCGGGAAGCGGCGAATGGATTCGGCGAGGTAGCGATAGCTCGCCTCGTCGTTGGCGACGACCTTGCCGAGCCACGGCAGCACGCTGAACGAGTACGCGTCATAGACGGGTTTGAGGCCGGGCGCCGTCGGATGCGAGAACTCGAGGATCAAGAGCCGCCCACCGGGTTTGAGCACGCGGTACATCGATGCGATTGCCGCCTGCTTGTCGGTGACATTGCGCAATCCGAAACCGATGGTCACGCAATCGAACGAGTTGTCGGCGAAAGGCAGGCACTCGGCATTCGCGAGCGCGAACTCTACGCCGCGAACGATACCCTGGTTGAGCAGGCTGTCGCGGCCCTGCGCGAGCATCGCGGCGTTGATGTCGGAGAGAACGACCTTCCCGTCATGGCCCACCTGCTTCCACATGCCGGCAGCGAGATCGCCGGTGCCACCCGCGACATCGAGTGCTGCCTGGCCCGGGCGCAATCCGGTCTGCCCGAGGGTGAAGCGCTTCCACAGCCGGTGCATGCCGCCCGACATGAGGTCGTTCATCAGGTCGTACTTGCCGGCGACCGATTCGAACACCTCGCGAACGCGGCGGGCCTTGTCGGCGACAGGGACTTCCGTATAGCCGAAGTCGACCGTGCCAGGGGCGGATTTCGCGGATTCGTTGGGCGCGTTCATGGAGGCCGGCATTGTAGCAGGGCCGTCTGCCGCAGGCGGCTGCGAAAAGCCCTTCCGGCGGTCGGAGAACCCTACAGGTCCGTGTACTTCCGGCTGCTGCCGCGGGCCTTGTCGACGGGGTACTTCAGGGCATTGAGCTCGAGCTTCGCCTTGGCGGCAGCAACCAGGTCCACGTCCAGCTTGTCGGCCAGCCGGACCAGGTACAGCAGCACGTCGGCGAGCTCCTGACGGACGGCTTCGAGCCGGGCAGGGTCGAGCGCGCGGCTTTGCTCTTCGGACAGCCACTGGAATTGCTCCAGCAACTCAGCGGCCTCGACGGACAGCGCCGCGGCCAGATTCCTGGGGCTATGGAACTGATCCCAGTCGCGTTCGGCGGCGAAGTGGCGCAAGGCCTCTCGCAGGGTGGCGAGATCCTTGCTCACGACTTGACGCCCAGGGTCGGATAGGGGATGCCGAGTTCCTTGAGCCGATCGAGGTACTGCTGCCACTTCGCGGCATGCGTCGCGCCCAGTTCCTTGAGGTACGCCCATGTATACAGGCCGGTGTCGTGGCCGTCGTCGAAGACCAGCTTCAGCGCGTAATGCCCGACCGGCTCAACGGCCGTGACGCGTACCTCGTGCTTGCCGAGCTGCAGGGTTTCCTGTCCCACGCCATGCCCACGGACTTCCGCCGAGGGCGAGTACACCCGCAGGTATTCGAACGGCAGCTCGAAACGGCTGCCGTCGTCGAACGTCACGTCGAGGACGCGCGATTTCGTGCGGAGCTTGATGGCGGTGGGGTGGGTCATGGCCGGCAATCAGAGAATGTAGCGGGTGAGGTCTTCGTCCTTCACCAGCTCGCCGAGGTAACGATCCACGTAAGCGGCATCGACAGTCACCGCCCGCGTGCCACCGTCGGTAGCATCGAACGAGACCTGCTCCAGCAGCCGTTCCATGACCGTGTGCAGCCGGCGCGCGCCGATGTTCTCGGTACGCTCATTCACCTGGAAGGCGACTTCCGCAATCCGGCGGACGCCGCTCTCGGCATACGTCAGTTCAAGGCCTTCGGTCCGCAGCAGCGCCTGGTACTGCGCGCACAGCGACGCGTCCGGTTCGGTGAGGATGCGCACGAAGTCATCCACTTTGAGTGCTTCGAGCTCGACACGGATCGGGAAGCGGCCCTGCAGCTCGGGGATCAGGTCCGACGGCTTCGACATGTGGAACGCGCCGGACGCGATGAACAGCATGTGGTCCGTCTTGACGATGCCGTACTTCGTGGTGACGGTACTGCCTTCGACGAGCGGCAGCAGGTCTCGCTGCACGCCTTCGCGGGAGACGTCGGCACCGACAGCTTCCTGGCGGCGCGCGATCTTGTCGATCTCGTCGATGAACACGATACCGTTCTGCTCGGCATTCCTGAGGGCCCGCGCCTTCAGCTCTTCCTCATTGACCATCTTGCCGGCTTCCTCGTCGGTCAGCAGCTTGAAGGCTTCCTTCACTTTGAGCTTGCGGGCCTTCGTGCGCGCCTGTCCCAGGTTCTGGAACATGCCCTGCAACTGCTGCGACAGCTCTTCCATGCCGGGAGGGGCCATGATCTCGACACCGGCCGGCAGCGCACGCACCTCGACCTCGATCTCCTTGTCGTCTAGCGCACCTTCACGGAGCATCTTGCGGAAGCGCTGCCGCGTGCCGTCATCCTTCGCCGCCGTGTCGGTGTCCGCGGTAAAGCCCATCGATCGCGGGCGCGGCAGCAAGGCATCGAGCACGCGATCCTCGGCCGCATCCATTGCGCGATGCCGGACCTTCTCCACTTCCATCTCGCGCGTCATCTTCACGGCGACGTCGAGCAAGTCCTTGATGATCGAGTCCACTTCGCGGCCGACGTAGCCGACCTCCGTGAACTTGGTGGCTTCCACCTTGATGAACGGCGCGCGTGCCAGTCGTGCGAGGCGACGGGCAATCTCGGTCTTGCCGACGCCGGTCGGCCCGATCATCAGGATGTTCTTCGGCGTGATCTCGGCGCGCAGCGGTTCCGCCACCTGCATGCGGCGCCAGCGGTTGCGCAGCGCGATCGCGACCGCACGCTTCGCGGCGCTTTGCCCGACGATGTGCTTGTCGAGCTCCTGGACGATTTCACGGGGGGTCATGTCGGACATAGTGGCAATCAGCAGGCAGGCAAGGGAGGGTTGGCAGGGAACGACGCCGGGCGAATCGTTATCCCCGCAGTTCCTCGATGGTCAGGTTGCGGTTCGTGTAGATGCAGATGTCGGCGGCGATGTTGAGCGCCTTCTCGACGATGGTGCGCGCGTCCAGGTCCGTGTTCTGCAGCAGCGCGCGGGCCGCGGCTTGCGCATACGTGCCGCCGGAGCCGATCGCCATCAGGTCTTCCTCCGGTTCGATGACGTCGCCGTTGCCCGAGATGATGAACGAGCTGCGCACGTCGGCCACGCACAGCAAGGCTTCTAGGCGACGCAGGCTGCGGTCTGAGCGCCAGTCCTTCGCGAGTTCGATCGCGGCACGCGTCAGGTTGCCGTACTGCTGCAGCTTGCCTTCGAAGCGCTCGAACAGCGTGAACGCATCGGCGGTGCCACCCGCAAAGCCCGCCAGGACCTTGCCGTCGTACAGCCCGCGCACCTTGCGGGCGTTGCCCTTCATGACGGTGTTGCCGAGCGTGACCTGCCCGTCCCCGCCGATGACGACGACGCCGTTGCGCCGGACGGAGAGGATCGTGGTGCCGTGGAAATCTGCAGCGGAGGGTGTGGTCATGCGCTTCAAGCCATGGAGTGGGAGACCCGCAGCGGGCCTCGGGGCATCTTAACAGGGTGATGCAAAAGTCTTTCCCTGCCTTTTGCATCTGGAGACGGCGAAAAGCGTGGTTTTCACTGCCTCCCGAAATCAACGAGTTGGAACCCGTCGATTTCGCCGAGTCGTCCGTGACTCGGGGTATCAGGGTGCTGCAAAGGGTTTTGCATCACCCTGCTAGCCGAAGCAGGTCGGCCGGGCCCGGTCAGCCCTTGCGTTTCGCGCGGGGGTGCGCCGCGTCGTAGGTCTTGGCGAGATGCTGGAAATCAAGGTGGGTATAGATCTGCGTCGTGGAAATGTTCGCGTGGCCCAGCAGTTCCTGGACGCCGCGCAGGTCGTGGCTGGATTCGAGCAGGTGTGTCGCGAACGAGTGCCGGAACATGTGCGGGTGGACCGGGATGCCGATGCCCTGCAACCGGGCCCATCGGGCCACGCGCAGCTGGATCGCCCGGGCGCCGAGGCGCGTGCCGTTGCGGCCGACGAACACGGCGGTCTCTTCCGGGCCGGCCAGCGCCACCCGCTCCCGGAGCCAGAGTCCGAGCGCCGTGATTGCGTGCGCGCCCACCGGCACGATGCGCGTCTTGCTGCCCTTGCCGAGTACCCGCACCGTGCGGTCCTTGAGATCGAGGTCCATCAGGTCGAGCTGCACCAGCTCGGACAGGCGCAGGCCCGATGAATACAACAGCTCCATCAAAGCCTTGTCGCGCGTGTCGAGCCGGTCGTCCGTGCGGAATTCGAGCAGCCTCGCCATCTGGTCGGCATCGAGCGTCTGTGGCAGTCGTTTGCGGCCCTTCGGTGCCTTGATGTCGACGCCCGGGTTGATGCGCAGGACGCCTTCCCGCAGCAGGAAGTTGCAGAACGAGCGGACCGCGGCCAGGCGGCGCTGGATGCTCGCCGAGGTCATGCCTTGCCGGTGTTCGCGTGCGGCGAAAGCGCGCACGCGATGCGTGTCGAGCTCGGGCCAGTCGTTGAGCTGCTCGTGATCGCAGAACGCCACGAACTTGGCGAGATCGCGTTGATAGGCGGACGACGTATGTGCCGACAGCCGGCGCTCGCTCTTGAGGTGCGTCAGGAAGCGGGGAATCTGGGCAAGGGCGTCGTCGAGCATGGGCTTGAGCAACCCCGCGATGGCGGGCCTACAGCGCGCCGACGGCCTCGCTGACGAGATCACCGATGCGAGCCAGGAACTCCGTGCTCATCGTCGGATGGAAGCGGTCGACATCCGGGCTGCCGATCGCGAGCAGGCCGTAGGACGAGTTCGGACCCAGGGGAACGAGGGCTGCAGAGCCGATGGCCACGGTGCCTTCGCCGAACAGGTAGTCGCGCTGGCTGTCGCGGATCTGGCCGCAGCGGGGCCGGGCCGACTCGAAGAACGTCTCGAACATCTTGAGCTCCGCGCTCGAGCGTTCCACCACGCGGACATGGCGGCTCGTGAGCTGGGTCAGCCCGGCAACGTCCGTGCGGTTCAGGACCAGCAGCCATTGCGACGCGCCGAAGTCCTCGCGCAGCGAGGCTTCCAGCGTATCGACGAGCTGCGCGGCGCCGCGCGCACGGATCAGCCGGCGGGCGAGGTGATGGATCTTGTCGGACAGGGCGTCGTTCGCGCGGGCCACATCGACGAACTCGCGGACCTTGGCTTCGAGCTTCTGGTTCTTGTCGCGCAGCACGAGTACCTGGCGCTCGACCAGCGAGACGGTGGAAACACCGCGTTCATGCGGCACCCGCAGGCGGGCGAGCACATTCGCGTTGCGTTCGAAGAAGTCGGGGTGGTTCTGCAGGTAGTCCGCCACCGCTTCTTCCGACGCGGCTGCCGTTTCGACGCCACGAATGTTCTGCTTGTTCATCCAGGAACCTCTGATTGACCTATACGCGCTCGCGACGGCGAGCCATTTCGTGCAGGGCGAGGCGCGACGACCGCTGTGTACTCGATGTACTCAAGGGAGGAGCAACGCTGCCCTGCACGAAATGGATCCCGTCCCGATCAAAGTATAAATAGTCATTGAATGGGTTGCGCCTCTAATCCTCTGCTGCGTCGTTACGCACCTTGTCCATATTCCCGATATGGCCTGCGGTCCGATGCCTCGCAGCAGAGGATTGGAGGCGCAACGCGAGTGCGTATAGGTCAATCAGAGGTTCCTTGAGTCCATCTCTAGGTCCGTCTCACACTTCAATCTTGCCTTCGAAGACCTTTTCGGCGGGACCCGTCAGCCACAGCGGCTGGCCCGGACCTTCCCATTCGACCGTCAGGCGGCCGCCGGGCAGGTCCACCTGCACGGACGGCCCCAGCAATCCGAGGCGACGACCCACGGCCACCGCGCCGCAGGCACCGGTGCCGCATGCGAGCGTCTCGCCGACGCCGCGTTCGAACACCCGCAGCCGGATATGGCCGTTGTCCACCACTTCCATGAAGCCGATGTTCGCGCGCTTCGGGAAGCGTGGATGATTCTCCATGGCGGGGCCCACACTGTCCACCGGCGCGCCGGCGACCGAAGGCACCCGCAGCACCGCATGCGGATTACCCATCGACACCGCGCCGATCTCGAACCGCTGGCCGAGGACCTCGATCGGGTACAGGTCCGCCTCGCGGTCGGCGACGAACGGCAACGACTGCGGGTCGAAGTTCGGGACGCCCATGTCGACGGACACCAGGCCGTCGTCGCGGATCCGCGCGTTCACGAGGCCGCCCAGGCTGTCCATCCTGAGGCCGCCGGTGCTCGCACGCCGGTTGCTGACGAGTCGGGCGATGCAGCGCGCGCCGTTGCCGCACTGTTCCACTTCGGAGCCATCTGCGTTGAAGATGCGGTAGAAAACATCGGTTCCGGGCTGGCGGGGAGGCTGGAGCACGAGCGCCTGGTCGAAGCCGATGCCGGTGCGACGGTCGGCCAGCTTGCGGAACGTGGCAGCGTCGGGAAGGTGAGCATCCGCGGGTGCGTCGAACACGATGAAGTCGTTCCCGACGCCCTGCATCTTCGTAAAGGACAACAGCATGCAAGTAGGATAGCAGAGGCGCGGCGATGGGCGACTAGCGATAGGCGATGGGCGGGAGGGGATTGGAAGCCGGCCTCAAGGCTGAAGCGGGCAGACGGACGCTACGGACTCCAGGTGGAGTGAATGGCAGGTCGGACTGCAGTCTGCACCCATCGCCAATCACCAGTCGCCAGTCGCTGTCCCCCGGCTTACCCCATCGCCGCTCTATCGACGTAGATGCACCGGTCCATCACGACCGTCATGCCGCCCGCGCGGGCCCGCTCCGCCGCCGCATCGTTCACGACCCCGAGCTGCAACCAGAGTGCCGGCAGGCCGAGCGCAAGGCACTCCCCGACGATCGCATCGACATGCGCGGGCTGGCGGAACACGTTGACGATGTCGACCTTGTCGCCCGGTCGCAGGACGGTCCCGAGGTGGGCCAGGTCCGGGATGGCGGGAATGCCGTGCCAGGACTTGAGCGCCGGGTTCACCGGGATGATGCGATATCCGTAGCGCTGCATGGCGAGCGAAACGCTGCAGCTGGGACGGGCCGGATTGTCGGAAAGGCCGAGCACCGCGATGGTGCGGGCCGATGTCAGCAGCGCCGCGATGTCTGCGGCTGGGGGGTTGCGAAATGGCATGCGGGATTTCCCCCTCCGGCGGGTGCTCCGAATCCGTAGACATTTGTCCAACGGCCCCTTAAGTTAACACTTACAAGGAAACGTTGAAAAAGGGGATTCGATGCGCCACGTCATGGTCATGAATGCCAAAGGCGGCTGCGGAAAAAGCACCTTGGCAACCAACATCGCAGGGTATTTCGCCAAGGAGGGGGCGAAGGTCGCGCTCGCCGACTACGATCCGCAGCGCACCAGCCTCGACTGGCTGGAGGCCCGTCCCGGGGAATTGCCGAAGATCGTCGGCATCGCGGCCTTCGACGACGGCCTGCGCAGCGTTCCGCGTGACACCGAGGTGCTGGTCATCGACGCCCCTGCCCGCACGCATGGCGCCGAGATGAACGAACTCGTCCGCCGTGCCGAAACCATCATCGTGCCCGTCCTCGCCTCGCCGATCGACATGAAGGCCGCGGCGCATTTCATGGCTGAGCTGCTGGAACTCGGCCGCGTGCAACGCGAGCAGGCCCGCCTGGCCGTGGTGGCCAATCGCGTCCGCGAGAACACGCTGGTCTTCGAGGAACTCGACAAGTACCTGAGCAAGCTCAAGGTGCCGTACCTGACGGCCCTGCGGCAGTCGACGAACTACCTGCGTGCGTACCAGCGCGGCATGAGCGTGTTCGACCTGCCCGAGTACCTTGCCTGGCCGGACTGGCAGCAGTGGGAGCCGGTGACGAAGTGGCTCGGCAGCAAGAAGAGTCTACCCGGCTGAATTACGCCACTTCTGGTGTAGGCTCGCGGTGACGATCGGACTGGCGATGACGAAACGCTGCCGAGGGCCGGGAAGTCGGGGATTCATCGACTCCGACCCTCCTCCTCCAGGCTCTGCCGGATCCCGGCGTCGACGTCGGCGTACCGTAGCTGCACCTTGAGATCGTGCAGCATCCGTCGATTGCTGACCTGGCGCGATTCGTTGAGGAAGGACAGCCGCGACGGGCTCAGCACCAGCTGCGCTTCGTCCATGGAAATCTGCGGTGGGTCCGGCAACCCCGCCGCACGGGCGACGCGCAGCAGGAACGCGGTCGAGTTCATCGGCAACCCGTCGGTGATGTTGTAGATCCCGCGGGCGTCCGGCACCTCAAGCGCGGCGATGCAGGCTGCCACCAGGTCATCGACATGGATGCGGTTGCCGATGCCAGCCTCGTCGACCCGCACTGCAGGCTCGCGGGTTGCCAGCCGTTCAAGCGGCAGCCGTCCCGGGCCATAGATGCCGGGGACCCTGAGCACCACGCGCCGTACTTCCTGCTCCGTGCACCACACGCGCACCATGTCTTCGGCGGTCACTCGCCGCCGCGCCCGCGCCGTGAGGGGATTCACCGGCGTCTGCTCCGTGACTTCCCCGCCCTCGGCGTCGCCGTAGACCCCCGTCGTGCTCATGTAGACGAACACCCGTGGCCGACTGCGCATGCCGTTCAGCAGGTGCGCGAGCCGGACATCGCTCTCGCTGTCGGTGGCGGGCGGCACGAGATAGAACACCGCGGCGTCGTCGGCCCAACCGGGAGACAGCGACGCGCCGCCATCGAGATTCACGATGTGCCCCGGCAGGCCGAGGGCGTTGAGTTCGGCCAGGCTACTGGCCCGGCTCACGATCCCGAGGACGTCATGGCGCGACTTGAGTGCGAGCCCGAGCCGCTTGCCGACGTAACCGCAACCCACGATGACGACGCGCGGCGCCGTTACCGACGCATCCCTCATGGGGCAACCCCGGCCGCCTTGAGTTTTGCGAGCGCATCCGGCGCGTAGTCGAACGAGTCGAAGAAGAGTTGGTCGCGCGGCAAGCCGGCGGCGACGAACTCGTGGCGGATGGCTTCGATCATCGCGGGCGGCCCGGCGGCGTAGATGTCGAAGTCAGCGAGCCGCGGATGATCTGCCAGCACGGCCGCATGCACGAGGCCGCTGCGACCGCTCCAGTCTGCCGGCGGCGCCGACAGGACGGGCGTGTACTGCAGGTTGGGGTACTGCGTGAGCCATTGCCGGATCTCGGGCTCGGCATACAGATCCGCTTGGGTTGCCGCGCCCCAGTAGAGGTGGAGCGGCCGCGTGTCGCCCCTTTCCAGCAGCGATCTCAGCATCGCCCGCAGCGGTGCATAGCCGGTGCCGCCACCGACCAGCAGCGCAGGTCGGACGGAGTCCTCCCGGAAGGCGAACTGGCCGAGCGGTCCCTCGATGCGCAACAGCATCTTCTCCTTCATCGACTCGAACAGTTGCTGCGTGAACTCGCCGCCTCGAACCCGCCGCACATGCAGCTCCAGCTGTCCGGCGTCATGGGGCGGGTTCGCCAGCGAGAAACTGCGGCGCCGGCTGCCGGGGAGCATGATGTCGATGTACTGGCCCGCAATGAAGGTGAAGACCTCCGACTGCGGCAGCCGCAGCCTCACTTCCATGACGTCCGGCGCGAGCGGCGTCATGTGCTCGATGCGGCAGGGAATGCTGCGGACCTGCGTATCGGCAACCGGCGTGTGGGTCTGCCGTACTTCGATCGTGAGCTCCGCGCTTGCCGGACGGGCCTGGCACAGCAGTGCGAAGCCTTCCGCCTGTTCCTGCGGGGTGAGGCCGGGCGGGAGGTCGGACGGATAGCGGACGGCGCCCGACAGGATGCGCGCGCGGCACGATGCGCAATGGCCGCCCTTGCAGCTGTGGGGCAGGTTGATTCCGGCCCGGAGTGCGGCATCCAGGATCGATTCGGACTCGGTGACCGCGATCACCTGCCGGCCCGGAAGAAGCGTGACGGAGCTGGTCACGAGCGGCGGCGGTCCGTGTGCTGCCGTCGGTCCAGCAGGCGCTGAGCGCGCATCTTGGGCAGGTTCGGGCGCCGGCCGACGGCAAGCACCAGTGCCTCGCTCATGGCCCTGAAGGCCCGGTCGCGCTCGCCCAGCTGTTCGAGCAGTGTCGCGAGCGTATGCAACGTTTCAGGCCGCGGCCGGATCAACGCGCTGGCTTCAAGGTAGCTGCGCGCCTTGCCGTAGAGTTCGGCGCGTGTGCACAGGCGCGCACAGGTCAGCAGCAACGCAGGATCTTCGGGATGCTTGCGCAGCCACTTCTCCGCCGTGTCGAGCGCCTCCAGCGGATCGTCGGGTTCCAGCTCGCCGAAGGCGAGCACGGCCGCCTCATCCCACTGGCGGTTGAGCAGGTCGCGTAGCGCCCTGGCCGCCGGCCGCTGCTCGCGACAGGCCATGGCGGCGCGGGCGTAGGCAATGACCACGTCGGTCCGGCGTGTCACGGAATCGGGCGCCGCTTCCCAGGCAGCCTCGACCTGTGCGAACTGTAGCGCACTGCCGGCCGCCTTCAGCCGGTCGAGATAGATCTGCACGACGATCTCGTCGATGGTCGCCTCGGAGATGCCGCGGGCACTGCGCAGCCGCGGCTCGAGCTGCTGCAGACGTTCCCAGTCGCCGGTCTGCCGGTAGATCCGTGCCAGCAGCACGAGCGCACGCGTGTTGTGTTCGCCGCTGGTCTCAAGCTGCTGCAACACCGTGAGCGCAGCCTGCGACTGCTTGTGGCGCAACAGGATCTCGGCTTGCGTGATGAGCACCGGTGCCCGGTCCCCGGCCGTCGAGTCGAGCGCCTTGGTCAGCCAGTCCTCGCAACGCGCACGCTCACCCTGCAGGTCCGCGGCCCGGGCGGCGACGAGGTAGTGCACTAGCGGCGATTCGCTGTCCCGTGCGGATCGCGTGACGGTGTCTTCCGCCGTCCGCCAGTCGCCCTGCGACAGTTCCAGCAGTCCCTGGTACAGCGAACGGCGCGCACGGTCGCGGCGTCTCGCGGCCTGCGCTTCCTGCAGCAGCCGGCGTGCCTGCACCAGCCGCACCGCAAGACGGATGCCGGCGTACAGCGCCACGATCAGCACGATGAATACCGGCACCGACATGTCGACGATCACGCCCCGCAGCGACAGCGCGACGTGTCCCGGGTCCGGCAGCAGGAGTTCGGCGAGCAGGGCGCCGATGACGAGTGCGGCTGCGGCGTACCAGGCCCGCTTCATGGGCCGGCCCGCGTGATCGGCACCATCTGTTCGAGCAGCCGCAGCGATCCCGACACGTCCGGCAACGCGGGCGCGATGTTCACCGCTGCCAGCTGCGCAAGTTCGTCACCCAGCTTCGCAACGCCCGGATCGGCGAGGGCGAAGCGGGCCGCGAGCCACGCGCGGGCTTCGCCGACCGCGGACGCGTAAGCCTTCTGGTCGGCGCGAGCGATCGCGAGTCGGGCTTCGAGCAGCAGCAACTGCAGCTGTTGTCGCTGCAGGTTCTGCTCGTCGCGCGTGAGCAGCGCGCTCGATCCGGAGGCGCTGCTGCGGACCGTCACGAGCGACGCGAGGGCCTGCTTCACGAGCAACCAGGCCCGCCCGAGGGGGGCGGGTGAATCCACGCCGTCGACAGGGGCGGCTGCAGCGGTCTCGGCGGCGATCCCTGCGGTGGTCAGTGCAGCGGCGTCGATCTCCGCCTGCCGCAATTGCGTGGTAATCCGGTCCAGGTCGGGTCGCTCGAAGGAGCGCAGCGCTTCGAGGTCGGCCGTGAGCTGCCTGCGTACTGTGCTCAGCGCAGGTTCGCGCAGTTGCGCCAGCCGGCTGTCCGCGGTCGTCATGGCATCGAGGGCGGCGTCGATATTGCGGTCGATCCGGAGCTGCCGCTGCGCGAGCGCCAGGAGCGCCAGCGCTTCGGCCCGGGCCCACGATCGCTGCGGCAGCGTCATGCGGTCCTGCAACTCTGCGGTCGTGTTCTCGAGCGCCGCGACATCGCGCGACAGGCTGAGCAGCGACTCGATCTGCTTGCGGGTGGCGTCGTTGGCTTCCGCCTCGCGTTCGGTGAGTGCCGTGAGGTCAGCCGTCAGCCGGACCTGCGTTGCGGCGAGCGCACTGGTCTGCGCGGCGAGGTCGGCAAGCTGGTTGTCGAGCGACCGGCCGCTGAAGGCCACGAAGAGCGCGACGACCAGCGCCGCGCCCGCGAGCAGGGACGCAACCAGGCCAGCACGGCCGGGACGCGGCTCGTCGTCAGCAAACAGGACGGTTGAGGGGTCGTCATTCATCGGGGCACGGCCGGGATTCGCGGCATCCAATCGTAGCAGGTTGGCTTCCCGACTTGAGCCGGGTTGTCGACCGGGCTACTGCGTCCGGGCCCGGGTCCGCCAGCGGGCGAGCATGCCGACGAGCGTGTCGTCGTCGGCGGCGGGGGCCACCAGGATTTCCCCCTGGCAGCCGAGGGCCCGTGCCGTGTCGGCGAGGCGCGGGCTCACGACCAGGATCGTGGCTGCAGCCAGCAGTCGCTGGCCTTCGTCGCCCAGCATCCGGTGCAGATTGTTCAGGATCTCGCCGCTGGTCGCGGTAACGACGTCGATGCCGCCCTCGCGCCACCGGGTCAGCAGCGTTGCCCGTGCCGACTCGTCGATCATGGCGGGAACGCGCCGATAGACTTCGAGGTAGTCCACGTCGATGCCTCGGGCCACGAGCGTGTCCTCGAGCACTTCCCGGCCGGTGCCCCCCCGCACGATAAGCACCCGCCGGATCGAGTCGGCCTGCAATCCGGGATGGGCGAGCAGCGCTTCGCTCGTGAAGCCGGCTTCGGGAACGATGCCGGGCGCGGCCCCGGCCGCCGCCAGGGCAGCAGCGGTGGACTTGCCGATGGCCGCGATGACGGTATCGGGCGTCCGTGCCACGGCCTTCAGTCCGTGCGTGACCGCGTTCGGGCTCACGAAGATCACGACGTCGTAGGCGTGGGGCCCGGGGTCCGGGTCGGTCGAGAGAGTGACCGGTTCCGTGAGGCCCTCGATCACGATGGCGGGCAGGGAGAGGGCATCGCCGCCGAGCGCAACGATCTTCCGGCACAGCGAGGCACCCGAGTCCGCCGGGCGCGTGACCAGCACGCCGAGGCCGGTCAGTGCCG
Organism: uncultured Pseudomonadota bacterium; assembly: GCA_903898785.1. GTDB lineage: Bacteria > Pseudomonadota > Gammaproteobacteria > Steroidobacterales > Steroidobacteraceae > CAIUGU01. The sequence continues at coordinate 18,044 of CAIUGU010000142.1, forward strand.
GCGTCGGCGCGGGTATCAAGAGGGCGCTCCGGCTCGCATCTCTTCCAGCAGCCCGTCCGCCCCCTCGCCAAGCAACTGCTCCGCGAGATTCAGTCCAAGCGACGCGGCGGTCTCCGCAGGACCGGCGACGCGGCCGCGGAACAGCACGTCGCCTGACATGGAACCGACCATGCCGCGCAGGGTCAGCAACGACCCCGACAGTTCGGCGAAGCCTGCAATCGGCGACTGGCAGCTGCCTTCGAGCCGGCGAGCGAATGCGCGCTCGGCCGTGATGCAGAGCTCTGCCGTGCGGTCGTTGAGCGCGGCGGTCAGCTCGCGGCTGCGTACGTCGTCCGAGCGGCACTCGATGCCGACGATGCCCTGGCCGACCGCGGGGACGCTGCGCTCGGTATCGAGCAGCTCGGTGATGTGCGCCTCGAGGCCGAGCCGGTTGAGTCCCGCGCTCGCGAGCACGATGGCGTCGAATTCGCCTTCGGACAGCTTGCGCAGCCGGGTCTCGACGTTGCCGCGCAGGAGCAGCGTCTCGATGTCGGGGCGCAGCGCCTTCAGCTGGCATTGCCGCCGCGGGCTCGACGTGCCGACGCGCGCGCCGTTCGGCAACGAGTCGAAAGTCGGGTAGCGCAGCGACACGAAGGCGTCGCGGGGATCGGCGCGATCGAGGAAGCTCGTAAGCACCATGCCGTCCGGCAGTTCGCCCGGCACGTCCTTCATCGAATGGACCGCGATGTCGGCCCGGTTCGATGCCAGCGCCACCTCGAGTTCCTTCACGAACAGCCCCTTGCCGCCCACTTGCGCGAGAGCGCGGTCCAGCACGCGGTCGCCCTGCGTTGTCATCGGCACCAGGACGACCTCGAGGCCGGGATGGACGGCGCGCAGGCGTGCGGCGACGTGCTCGGCCTGCCACAGCGCCAGCTTGCTCTGTCGCGTGGCGATCCTCAAAGGCGCTCCAGCATCTCTTGTCATTCCTGCCTCGCTTGTCTCGCTTCTTTCGCTTTCGACCTGTCCGCTTCGCGGCGGACCTCGGCAGCAAATTCAACCAGCGCGATGATAAGCGCGAGCAGCACCGGACCCAGAAAGAGTCCTGCGCCGCCGAACGCGGCTATCCCGCCCAGCACGCCGATGAACACCGTCAGCGTCGCCACCGGCGCCCGGCTCGAGACCAGGATGGGCTTGAGCAGGTTGTCGATCGTGCCTACCAGCAGCGCACCCCAGATCAAAAGGAACAAGGCTGCGCCCCAGCGGCCCTGGCCCGCGAGGATGAGTGCGGCGGGACCCCAGACGAGCGCGGTGCCGCCAAACGGCAGCAGGGCCAGCAGCGCAGCCACGACGCCGAAGACGAGTGGCGACGGCAGGCCGACCAGCGCGCACGCGATCCCGACCAGCAGCCCCTGCAGCATTGCAGTCAGTCCCGTGCCGAAGACCACCGCCCGGATGACGGCCCCCAGGTGCGCGAACAGATGGGCCTTGTGTGCGGACGACATGGGGATGAGGACGCGGGCCGTGTCGACCATCCGCTCGCCGTCACGGATGAAGAAGAACAGCAGGAACATCGTCATCGTGAAGCTGACAACCGTCCCGATGGCGCCCAGGAAGACCTTGCCGCCCATCGAGGCCAGGGTCTGCAGCGCGCTTTGCGCACCATTGACGGCCCAGGCCTGGATCTGCTGGCCAGAGATCCCGAGGTTCCTTTGCGACCATTCGAGCACCGGGCCGATCCCGGGGATGTCCGTGATATTCCTGATGCTGCCGAAGTCGTGCTCCGTTACCGTTCCCTGTGCGAGCTGCAGCAGGTCACCGGCCTGCGAGGCGATCGCCGCCGTGAGCGCCGTGAGCGGGCCGACGAGCACGATGAACGTCGTGAGTGTCAGCAGCAACGCCGACAGCTGCTTGCGCCTGCCGAGGTGGTGGTCCAGGCGGCGATGCAGCGGGTGGAGCAGGAAGGCGATGAACAGCGCCCAGATGATGGCGGAGTAGAAAGGCGCCAGCAATCGGTAGAGCAGGACGCCGAGCACGACGATCGTGGCGATCGCGAAGGCGCGGGTATAGAACGGCGACGCGCGCTGCCGAGTGTCGGGTATGGGGTCCGTCACTGGATTCTGGTCCTGTCGGCGATTCCGGGTGTAAGAAGTGACCACCATGCTAACACTCGCTTGCTGATTGTTGGCGGGCGCGACTAACATCGATCGGGCCCGATGTCTCACGCAGGGTTCCACAGGAGACGGCAATGCCGAAGACCATGAAGCAGGAAGAAGTGACTACCGACACGCTGCTCGCGGATCTGCAGGCCGTGGTCGCGGACGCCGAGGCGTTGCTCAAGGCCACTGCCGGTCTCGCGGGCGACAAGGTGCAGGAAGCCCGTTCGCGCGCCGAGGAGTCGCTTGCCGCGGCCCGCGAGCGCCTGATCGACGTCGAGGAAGACGCACTCAAGCATGCTCGCGAACTCGTCAGCAATGGCGAGGAATACGTGCGCGAGAACCCCTGGGCTGCCATCGGCATCGCGGCCGGAGTCGGCGTGCTGGTGGGGTTGCTGCTCGGCCGTCGCTAACCTGCTGCGAGGCGTCCCATGAGCGATCCCGCCGATACAGAAGCTTCCGGCCCGGTCAGCAGCCTGCTCGGTTCGCTGGCCAAGGTCCTCGCGACCGTCCTCGGCATCGCGCAGACGCGCCTCGAGATCCTGTCGACAGAACTGCAGCAGGAAGTGGCCCAGGCTGCGCAGATGCTGCTGTGGGCGTTCGTCGCCGTCTTTGCCGCGGGCACTGGCCTGTTCCTCGGCGGACTCGTGCTCATCTTCGCGTTCTGGGAATCGCACCGGCTGCTCGCGGCCGTGCTGGTCATGGGCTTCTTTTTCCTGCTCGCCGTGGCGGCGGTGCTCATGCTGCGATCCAAGTTGAAGTCCCGGGGCCGGCTCTTTGAAGCCACGATCGCCGAGTTCGCGAAGGACCGGGAGCAGCTCGGTCCCCGCCGATGAGCGTGCCATGAGCAAGCGTCTCAGCCAGTTGCAGGAGCGTCGCGCGCTGCTGGAGCAGAAGTCCGCCCTGCAGCGTCTGCAGCTCGGTGCAGCGGTCGACGAAATCGATTCGCGGATCCGGCGCGTTGAAGGCGGCCTGGGCTCTGCCCGGAAATTCCTGCGGCGGCCTGCCGTGCTGGCGGGGGGTGCAGCGCTCGGGTTGCTCGTCGGGCCGCGTCGCGCACTGCGACTGGCGGGCCAGGCAGCGCTTGTGATTGCAGCCGCGCGTCGCCTGCTGCGCTTCGTCCGTCCTTCCTGACCTTTACCCTGCGACGACCTGGCGCAGCCGGCGCAGCAATTCGCCGGCATGGCGGCGGCTGACCTGCAGCGGCTCGGCACTGTCGCGCAGGCGCACCGCGTACTGGCCTTCGGCGCCCCTCTCGACGGCAGCGATATGCCGCTCCGCGATCAGCGCATTGCGATGGATGCGCACGAAATCCGGCGAGAACTCGTCATGCAGCGCCTTCAGCGGTTCGTCGATCAGGTCTTCCCCGCCTGCATGCCGCACCGTCACGTACTTCTGGTCGGCGACGAAGCAGTAGATGTCGGCGACCGGGATCAGCTTCAGCTGCTCGCCGAGGCGCGCACAGATGTGCTGTCGCCGGGGCTCCATCCTGGCGGCGACCGCCACGCGTGCGAGGCTCGGACCGTTGATGCGTGCCGCATGCAGCAGCGCGCGTGCGAGCTTTTCCCTGCGCACGGGCTTGAGCAGGTAGCCGATCGCCTGGGTCTCGAAAGCCTCCAGCGCATACTCGTCATAGGCGGTGGTGAAGATCACCGCGGGCGGATGTTCGAGCGTGGTGAGGTGCCGCGCGACTTCCATGCCGCCGAGGCCCGGCATGCGCACGTCGAGCAGCACGATGCCCGGTTCGAGCGCGGCGCAGGCCTTGAGCGCCTCGTGCCCGTCGGTCGCCTCGCCCACGCATTCGCAGTCGTCGATCTCCGCGAGCAACCGCTTCAACCGGTCGCGCGCAGGGGCCTCGTCGTCGACGATCAGCACCCGCGTGCTCATGCCGCAGGCCCTTCATAGGGGAATGCAAGCAGCACGCGGTACTCGCCGCCCTCCTGCGTGACTTCCACCCTGGACTGGCCCGGCCACGCGAGATCGAGTCGCTGCCGGATGTTGTCGAGCGCGAGCCGGTTGCCGCGACGTTCCTTCTTCACTGTGTCGAGAGACAACGGATTGCGGACCTCGAGTTCGATCATGGATCCGTCGAAGCGGCTGGTGACGGTGACCGTGCCGCCCTGCGGCAGCGTCTCGATGCCGTGATAGACGGCGTTCTCCAGCAGCGGCTGGATGAGCAGGCTCGGCACCAGCGCACGCATCGGCGTATCGGCGACGTTCCAGCGGACCTGCAGCCGTTCCCCGAGGCGCAGTTGCTCGATGCGCTGGTAGATGCGCGCGACTTCCAGTTCCTCCTTGAGCGGGATGCGTGCGCGGGCATCGCTCAGGTTCGCGCGGAAGAGGTCTGCGAGGTCCTCGACGGCTTCCTCCGCCCGCCCCGGGTCCGAGCGCGTCAGCGACGCGATGGTGTTCATGCTGTTGAACAGGAAGTGCGGCCGGATGCGTGCCTGCAATGCGTGGATGCGGGCGCGGGCTTCCAGTTCGATGCTGCGCTTCCATTCGGCCGACACATAGAAGTAGCGCAACGCCAGCGCGCTCACGATGAACCCGATGGCCACCGTGCGCAGCAGGAATCCGGCATGGTCCGTCGGGAAGACCGTCGCGATGCCGACCAGGCCGCGCGACCACAGCCGGCCGGTCTGGAACACGATCTCGGCAATCAGCACGATGGTCAGCAGCAGCAGCCCGAGGGCGGTGGCGGCTGCGCGCGTCGTCGGCATTGTCGCGAGCCACTTGCGGCTGCGGCACAGCACGGCCGACGCAGTCAGCCCGAGCCACAGCAGGAAGAGCGACAGGCTCGCGAGGTCGATCCAGAAGCTGGCCTGCGTCGCATGGCGCGAGATGGCCAGCACGAACGCGACGAGCTCGACGATCAGCACGACGGCAAGCGTCGCACGGGCAGCGCAGAAATCAGGAAGGAAGAAGGTGGCTGTGTCCGGCGCGCGGGCACGAGCCTCGGGCGCGGCATCCGTCATGGAGCAGGGTTGACCGGACGGTCCACGTCGTTGAACAGGGCATCCTTCAGGCGGAACAGCGTCGAGATGTCCTCGTTGCCGTGGCCCTGTTCGAGCAGGCGGCGGTAGTGCAGCAACGTCATCTCGATCAGCGGCAGCTGCACGCCGTGGCGGGCGGCCATGTCCTTCACGATCTTCAGGTCCTTGTCGTGCAGCGCCAGCCGGAAGCCGGCGGGAAAGGTGCCGCGGGCCATGTTCGGTGCGCGATTCACGAAGTACCAGCTGCTGCCCGCGCCCTTGCCGAGCGTGTCGATCACCTTGTCGAGCGGCAGTCCTTCCGCCTTCGCGAAGGCCATCGCCTCCGCGCATGCCTGGATGACGCCGGCGCACATGAGCTGGTTCGTCGCCTTTGCAGCCTGGCCGAGCCCGGTGGGTCCGAAATGGGTGACGGTCTTGCCCATCGCGTTGAGCGCGGGCAGGGCCTTGTCGAACGTTGCCGCGTGACCGCCGACCATGATGGCCAGCGTGCCGTTGCGCGCACCTTCCACGCCGCCGCTGACGGGAGCATCGAGGAACTCGACGCCGTGCTCGCGCAGTTGCGCGGCGGCAAGACGGGCCGTGTCTGCGCTGATGGTCGAGCAGTCGATGAAGATGGCGCCCCTCTTGAGGCCGGGCAACGCTGCCGTGACCATGTTGAGGACATCGGCGTCCGCAGAGACGCAGGACACCACCACATCGCACAGGGCGGCCACTTCTGCGGGGGTTGCGGCGGCGACGCAGCCGGTCTCTGCGGCCAGCTCCGTGGCCTTGCCGGGAGTACGGTTCCACACGGCGGTCAGCAGGCCCTGCTTGTGCAGGTTGCGGGCCATCGGCAGCCCCATGGCGCCCAACCCGAGGAAGCCGACTTTCATGGACGAGGATCTCCAGACCGACGGGGACGCACCGGCGGGCGCGCACCCACCGGTGTTGGAAAATGACCGGTTACTTGCACATCTCGGCGACGGCCTTTTCGGCCTGGGCCCGAGCCTCGTCGAGCTCTGCGTCCGTCAGGTAGCGGCGCTCGCCGTCGGGCAGCGTTTCATAGAGGCGCTTCGAGGTGCTGTAGGCCTCGTTGCGTTCGCGCGCCTTCACGCATTGCTCGGCCTTGGCCGTGGCAGTGATCTGGTTGGCCTTGTTCTGGTCGGCCCGGGCCGCGGCGGCCTGCTGGCGCGCGGTGTCGGCGGCCGTGGTCCGTGCGCGATCGGCTGCGGCGCCGGCGTCCACTTCCGTCGCATCCGTGGCGCGGGACTGCACGGCGAGCTTCTCCGCGGGCAGCAGTGCGGGCTTGTCCGTGTACTGGACGTTGCCCTTGGAATCGACGGAGCGATACACGTCCGCCGACGCAGCAGAGGCGAGCGTGAGGGTGAGTGCAAGGCCGAATGCGAGTCGCAACATGGGGCAAACCTCCTCTGGGCGGAGCCGCTGGATGCGCTTAGGTCAGATCGCGTTGGAATCCGTCTCCCCGGTGCGGATCCGGATGACCTGGGCCAGTTCCGTGACGAAGATCTTGCCATCGCCGATCTTCCCGGTCCGTGAGGCAGTGGTGATTGCTTCAATCACGGCCTCGGCCCGCGCGTCGTCCACGGCGACCTCGATCTTGGTCTTGGGCAGGAAGTCGACCACGTATTCGGCCCCCCGGTAGAGCTCGGTGTGGCCCCGCTGGCGACCGAAACCCTTCACTTCCGTGACGGTCACGCCCTGGATTCCGGCCTCGGACAGCGCTTCCCTGACGTCGTCCAGCTTGAACGGCTTGATGATGGCGGTGATCAGTTTCATCAATAACTCCCGATACTTATGGCTCGGATCGGCGCCGTCTGAGAGGCGCGTGAGCAGTGGCCTGAGTGTAGCAGGATCGGCACGGGCCGCCAGCCGAATGCGGCCAGGGGCCCGAAACGGGCCGGGGCGGAAATGAAAACGGGCGCCTTTTGAGGGGCGCCCGTTTCCGGTTTGGGGGACCGGCCCGAGGGGGCCGGTCCCGGCGGCCAGTGCGACCGTTACAGGTTGTAACCCCGCTCGCCGTGCTCAGCCGTGTCGAGACCTTCAGTCTCCACCTCTTCCGAGACCCGGAGGCCGATCGTCAGGTCGACGATCTTGTAGGCGATGAAGGCCACCACGCCCGACCACAGCACCGTCACGCCGACGCCCCAGAGCTGGGACATGACCTGCGTGCCCATGCCGGCGTAGCTCCAAGTGCCTGCGACGTAGTCGTAGATGCCTGTGCCGCCCAGCGCCGGGTCGTTGAACACGCCCGTGATGATGGCGCCGAAGATGCCGCCGACGCAGTGGACGCCGAACACGTCCAGCGAGTCGTCGTACCCCAGGGCCGTCTTCAGCTTGCTGACTGCGAACAGGCAGATTATGCCGGCCAGCAGGCCGATGATGATGGCACCCATCGGACCCACCCAGCCGCAGGCCGGGGTGATCGCGACGAGACCGGCGATGGCACCGGAGGCCGCACCGAGCATGGTCGGCGTGCCGCGCAGCAACCACTCTGCGAAGGACCAACTGACCACCGCCGCCGCCGTGGCGAGGAACGTGTTGATGAAGACCTGGGCCGCAAAGCCGTTGGCTTCAAGGTTGGAGCCGACGTTGAAGCCGAACCAGCCCACCCAGAGGAGGCCCGCGCCGATCATAATGAACGGCACGTTGTGCGGCGCCATCGCCTGCACGCCGTAGCCCTTGCGCTTGCCGACCAGGATGCAGCCTACGAGGCCTGCGATACCCGCGTTGATGTGCACCACGGTCCCGCCTGCGAAGTCGAGGGCGCCCTTCTGGAAGAGGAAGCCAGCGCCCGCAGCGGCGGTGGCTGCTGCCTCCGCATCCGTGTACGCATCGGGACCGGCCCAGAACCAGACCATGTGCGCGATCGGCAGGTAGGAGAACGTGAACCAGAGGACCATGAAGAACAGCACGGCCGAGAACTTCATGCGCTCCGCGAAGGCGCCGACGATCAGGCAGGGCGTGATCGCCGCGAAGGTCATCTGGAACGCGATGTAGATGTACTCGGGGATGTAGACGCCCTTGCTGAAGGTCGCCGCAGGCATCATGTTGCCCGCCGCATCCAGCATTCCCTTCAGGAAGAGCCGGTCGAATCCGCCGATGAACGCGTTGCCTGACGTGAACGCCAGGCTGTAGCCGTAGATCGCCCACAGCACCGCGAGCAGGCTGAACACCACCGTGATCTGCATCGCGACCGACAGGATGTTCTTGGCCCGGACCATGCCGCCGTAGAACAAGGCGAGGCCAGGGACGGCCATCATGATGACGAGCAGCGTGCTCGTGAGCATCCAGGCGTTGTCACCCTTGTCGAAGGTGGGGGCGGCAGGAGCGGCGGCCGCTTCCGCAGGAGCCGCTTCGGCAGCCGCTGCCGCGGGGGCAGCGTCGGCAGGAGCCGCTTCCTGGGTCACGGCGGCCGGATCGGGCGGCGTGGCAGCCTCCTGTGCCAGGGTCAGCCCCGGCCCGACGAGCGAGAGCGCGAGCAGCGCCAGGCTCCACAGTGGGTTGAACACACGAGATCTTTTCACTGTCGTTCTCCTGCGAGGTACTTCTGAAGGGTGCGGAATGGAAACCTGATTCAAAGCCGGTGTAGCGAACCCGATGCGCGACTCATCTCTTCTGTCCTCTGGCCTTCCCGGACCCGATCAGACGGCTTCCGCGCCGGTCTCGCCCGTGCGGATACGGACCGCCTGCTCGAGATTCAGCACGAAGATCTTGCCGTCGCCGATCTTGCCGGTGCGGGCCACGTTGGTGATGGCTTCCACCACCTGCTCGACGACGGAGTCGTCCACGGCCAGCTCGATCTTGGTCTTGGGGAGGAAGTCCACGCGGTACTCGGCACCCCGGTAGAGTTCCGTGTGGCCGCGCTGACGTCCAAAGCCCTGTACCTCGGTCACCGTGATGCCCTGAACGCCGATGTCCGCGACGGCCTGGCGAACGTCATCCAGCTTGAACGGCTTGATGATTGCGGTAATCAGCTTCATGCGATCCTTGGCTCCCGGTGGACAGGTCTGACGGAGACCGAGGTTCAAGCTCGATTCCGCGCTGGGACGAGAATGCATCTTCTGTGCCACGCAACAGACACGCGGTCCCGGCCAAGGAATGCTGTGCCGACCCGCGAAAGCCGGGTGCGGGCGCACCAATCAGGTGCAGCCGGGGGCCGGACTGCTTCACGGCGGAGCGCAAACGGGGCTTTGGCAGTCGGCTTCGGGGGGCGGCGCGCCGCGAAGGAGCGAGAATCTGTACGTTCAGGCCGGTTTGTGAGGCTTGTCAGGACAGGGGCACGCTCCTAGAGTCTGGCCGCAACCGCCGAGCAGGCTCGGCAACCGGGCCCACGCGCCCCCACCCAGGCAGAACCCTTATGGACCCACGCTTCATCGACGATCTCGCCAAGCGCCTGTCGGCCGCGCTGCCCCCGGGCATTGCGGCCTTCAAGCAGGACCTGGAATCGAATTTCAAATCGGTCCTGCAGTCCGGCCTCGCGAAGCTCGACCTCGTGACTCGCGAGGAATTCGACGTGCAGTCGGGCGTGCTGAAGCGCACCCGCGAAAAGCTGGCAGCGCTGGAGGCGCGGCTGGCCGCCCTCGAATCGGGCCGCCAGGAAAGCTGATTCCGGCGCTCCTTAACCCGGAGCCCTGACAAGGCAGTCCTGCGCCCTCCGGCAGGGCTGCATCAACCGCTGGAGCCAAGGATGGCGATCGCGACGGTGTTGAGTCGCGCACAGTTCGGCATGGAAGCGCCGCTCGTGCGTGTCGAAGTCGATATCGGGAACGGCTTGCCGGCCTTCGGCATCGTCGACCTGCCTGAAGTCGTCGTGAAGGAAAGCCGCGACCGCGTCCGCGCGGCCATCACCAACTCGCGGTTCGAATTCCCCGCCGGCCGCATCATCGTGAATCTCGCCCCCGCGGACCTGCCGAAGGAGGGCGGCCGCTTCGACCTGCCCATCGCCATCGGCATTCTCGTGGCCGCCGGGCAGTTGCCCGCGACGGCGCTTGAGCAGTGCGAGTTGTACGGCGAACTGTCCTTGAGCGGTGAGCTCAGGCTCGCGAAGGGGGTGTTGCCGGCGGCAATTGCGGCCCAGCGCGCGGGACATCTCCTGGTTCTGCCCCAGGGCAACGCTGAGGAGGCCGGGCTGGTCAGCAGCGGCCGCATCGCCGTCGCCGCCCACTTGCTGGAAGTGTGTGCCCACCTGAGCGGCGACCGGCCGCTGCCGCTGCTGGCGACTGCCGTTCGCGCGGCACCGTCCCGCCAAGGCCCGGACCTCGCTGACGTGAAGGGGCAGCCGCATGCGCGCCGTGCGCTGGAGATCGCAGCGGCGGGCAGCCACAGCCTGTTGTTCGTCGGTCCGCCGGGCTCTGGCAAGAGCATGCTCGCGCAACGACTTCCCGGACTGCTGCCGTCGCTGTCGGAGGACGAAGCCCTCGAAGTCGCGGCGATCCGCTCAGTGATCGGCCAGCCGGTGAATCTCGACGAATGGCGCGTGCGCCCGTACCGCAGCCCGCATCACACGGCATCTGCGATAGCGCTTGTTGGCGGCGGCAAGCATCCACGCCCGGGCGAGGTGTCGCTCGCGCATCACGGCGTGCTGTTCCTCGACGAACTGCCCGAGTTCGATCGGCGCGTGCTTGAAGTGCTGCGCGAGCCGCTTGAAGCGGGAACCATTGCCGTGTCGCGCGCGGCAAGGCAGGCGGAATTTCCAGCGCGCTTCCAGCTCGTGGCGGCCATGAATCCGTGCCCGTGCGGCTATCGCGGCGATACGGCGGGCCGCTGTCGCTGCACGGGCGACCAGGTGCAACGGTACCGGCAGAAGCTGTCGGGGCCGCTGCTCGACCGCATCGACATGCAGCTCGCCGTGCCGCGCGTGGAGACGGCCTTGCTGTCGAATACGCAACTGCAAGGCGAAAGCAGCGGGCAGGTTGCGGCACGCGTGCAGGCCGCACGCGAAGTGCAGCTTGGTCGGCAGGGCGCACTGAACGCGCATCTGGATGTGGCGGGAGTAGCCGCTCACTGCCAGGTGGAGGTGGGAGAGTTGCCTGTGCTTGAAAAGGCGATCCAGCATTTCCAGCTGTCGGCGCGGGCGTATCACCGCATCCTGAAGGTGGCGAGGACCATTGCCGATCTCGCCGGATCCGATGTGGTGCTCGGAGCCCACCTGCGCGAAGCGATCAGCCTCCGTGGCCTCGAACGGGCACGCATAGTGTGATGCCACTGAAACCGTCAGAAAGATAAAGGCCCCGGACGTCGCCGTCCGGGGCCTCATGGAGAGTCTGCGTCCGCGGATTACTTGGCGGCGTTGACCATGTACTCGACGGCGTTGACGATGGACTCGTCGGCGAGGTCCACGCGGCCGCCCTTGGCAGGCATCAGGCCGGCCTTGCCCTGGTAGCCCTTGATCGCGTGGTCGTTGAGGATCGCGATGCCCTGCGCAATGCGGGGAGCCCAGGCAGCCTTGTTGCCGAAAACCGGCGCGCCGCCTATCCCCATGCCGTGGCAGGCCACGCAGGCCATGTTGTACACAGCGTCACCCGCCTGGACGGCAGCCGGGGCGGCCGGAGCAGCAGGCGCGGGGGTTGCCGCTTCGACGGCCGAATTGTCCTGTCCGGATACCGCCAGCAGTTGCGCGGGCTTGATGCGTTCTGCCGCAGCCTCGGTATACGCCGGATCGTTCAGGACGTACTGTTCCTGGGTATTCGCCGCGATCACCCTTGCCAGGATGTACAGGCAGAAGGCGAAGAGCACCAAGCCGCCGATCACCAGCATGAAGGTGTCGAAGAAATGCTTGTCGTGCGAGGTACTGTGCTGATCAGGGGAATCGCTCACGATGTCTCCAGCGTCCGAAGGGGGGCACCATTTCAAGGCGCGCAAGTATAGCCATCTGGCGGCGGCGCATAAACCCGTAGAAATAACAGGGGGGTAGCCCTGGAGTTCGGGCGACCAGCCGGCCGCTGCCCGCGATGCCAGACGGATGCCCCGTCCGCTGGTATGATGCGCGGCCTTGAAGCCATCTACTACGCGCCCGTAGCTCAGCTGGATAGAGTACTGCCCTCCGAAGGCAGGGGTCACAAGTTCGAATCTTGTCGGGCGCGCCATTCTCAGCCGGGCCGGCACTTCAGGCCTAGTCCGGCAGGCCGGGTGCGCCCGTCCCCCGACCAAAAAATACAATTCCAGAGCCGAGGCCACGGGTCAAAATGGCGAGTTCGCGACCTGTCCTTTTGCGGCGCGTCCGAACTTGGCGACCGCTGTCAGGTACTAAATCAAGCGCACTCGGGATCAAACGCCCGGTCTGACGATCTATAATGCCGACCGCCACACGGGGGACCTCTTCATGACCAATCGCCGGGAATTCCTGCAGATCGGGCTGGCTGCGACTGCGCTGCCGGTCGCCGGGGGGCTGTTTGCGTCGGGCGCCAACGCCGCCGTCGCGTCACCAGTGCGCTCCATTCCGCTATACAAGGTGCTCTTCGATGACCGATTTGCCGAAGGGAAGGCCTTTGGCGAGGTTGCGTCGAACCTCGGGATGGCTTGCCACGCCATGCAGGGGGGTGACGTCACCGACTTCTGGTACCACGACCTCGACCTCGCGTGGCGCGCCGAGCCGAAGCCGATCGCCGGCTTCACGCGTCACGGCCCGCTGTTCGTCCTCGAGCACCTCGGGTGGGACCGCGGCCTGCGGGTCGTCTTCCGCGCGGAACACCGCAGTCTCGGCGACGGCGTGATCGAGCACCGGTTGTCCGGTCCAGCCGAGTCGCTGTCCGCCGCTGCCGCGCTTGCTCCTGCCGGCAGTGACTGGGTACGCCTCATGGCGGCCTCTGTAACGCAGTGTGCAGCGGGCTGTTCGCAGCCAGCCGAGCGCACGGTTGTCACGCGCGGGGCCGAACGCCTGCCAGACGACGAAACGTTCTACTCGTGGGTCATTGCGCCGAAGGCTTGAGCCTTCGCGTTTAGCCCTTCCGACTCTTTTCAGGGGATCCTCATGGCTACTTTGCCTGCTGGTGTCAGCGCAGCCGATTTCAACGCCGCGATCACGAAGTTCAAGGCCGCGGTCGGCGAGAAGAATGTGTTCACCTCGGACGATGATGTCGCGCTGTATCGCGATGCATACTCGCCGATGTGGGGGACGCCGCAGGAGCTGCTGGCCTCCGCTGCCGTCGCGCCCGACACAGTCGAGCAAGTGCAGGCGATTGTGCGCGCTGCGAACGAGCACAAGATCCCGCTGTATCCGATCTCGACCGGCAAGAACGTCGGTTATGGCGGTTCCGCGCCGAACCTGCACGGCAGTGTCGTCGTCGACCTCAAGCGGATGAACCGCATCCTTGAAGTCGATGACCGTCGCGGGTTCGCGCTGGTCGAACCGGGCGTCGCGTATTTCGACCTGTATCGTCACATCCAGGAGAAGAAGCTCAAGGTCTGGATCGACTGCCCGGATCCGGGCTGGGGCAGCCTCATCGGCAACTCGCTCGACCACGGCGTCGGCTACACGTTCGGCGCTTTCCGCGATCACTTCGGGTCCCACTGCGGCATGGAAGTCGTGCTGCCGAACGGCGAAGTCATGCGCACGGGCATGGGCGCGCTCCCGGGTGCCAAGAGCTGGCAGGACTACAAGTACGGTTTCGGCCCTTACGTCGACGGCCTGTTCGGCCAGGGCAACTACGGCATCGTGACGAAGATGGGTTTCTGGCTCATGCCGGAACCGGAGGCGTACCAGTCGGGATACGTCAGCGTGCCGAAGCGCCGCGACATCATCTCGCTGGTTGATCACGTCAACTACCTCGAGCACATCGGCCTGATCGGCCAGCCCAACTACAGCAGCCCCCTCGGACGCGCCCAGCGCAACGAGCCGGACCTGCGCGCGATCGTCGGCAAGGCCGGTGGGCCGAGCGACGACGAACTGGACCGCTTCGGCGCCTCGAAGGGGATCCCCTCGTGGGAGGTGCAGCTGCAGTTCTACGGTCCGGCCAAGACTGTCGCTGCAAACTGGGAATATGCGCGCGAGCGCATCGGGGCTTCCATTCCGGGCAGCACGTTCCGGGACGGGCACAGCTACCGGTTCCCACTGACGGCGGAGCAACAGGCTGCGGTTGAACACAAGGTCGCTCTCGGCATCCCGGCGATGTCGATCTTCTCGATTGGCGCGCGGTCGGAACTCAACCCGAGTCCGACAGACGGGCATCTGTGGTTTGCACCGATCATCCCGAAGACGGGCGAAGCCATCCTCGAGTCCCAGCGCGCGTTCGCCAAGGTGTACCAGGAGTTCGGCCTGAATGTCGGCGGCATTTTCCAGACGCCGGCCACGTGGATCTATCGCGCGTTCGTCATGATCGTCGGCTTGCCGGTCAGTCGCAGCAACAAGGAAATCAACGCGAAGTCCATGGCTGCCTTCAAGCGCGTGGTTGAAGTGGCTGCCGAGAACGGCTGGGCCGAGTACCGGTCCCCGCCCGCGTTCGCCGACCTCGTCGCGGATTCGTATTCGTACAACGACCATGCGCTCAGGCGGTTCAGCGAACAGCTCAAGGACGCCGTCGATCCGAACGGCATCATTGCGGCCGGTCGCGGCGGCATCTGGCCGAAGCACCTGCGTGGCGGGAGGAAGGCATGAACATGCGAGTCCTCGCCCTGTTTGCCCTCATGGGCATTGCCACTTCCGGATTTGCAGCGGCGCCAGGCAAGGCACAGCAGATCGCCGAAGGCGAGAAGTTGTACAAGTACTGGTGCGCAACCTGCCACGGGCCCGGCATCGGCCAGAACGGGGCGCCGTACTTGCCGGGGGAAACGGCGCTGCGCGCCAAGTACAAGGGTGCCGTGCCCGGCCTGTTGCATGAACGAACCGATCTCACGCCCGAGTTCGTGAAGCTGTTCGTGAGGCAGGGCATTTCGGTCATGCCGTTCTTCCGCAAGACGGAGATCGACGACCAGCAGCTCGACGCGATTGCGGCGTATCTGACGCGCAACAGCAAGAAGTAAGTTTCCGAGCGGTGCGCGCCCGCATCGTGTGCCGCTCCCGAATTCCTAAAAAGCACTAATTAAGGTGAACACAATGCAGGTATCCAAGTTGGTCCTGACGAGGACGGCGCTGACGGCAGCGATCATGGCGGCGATTGGCGGAGCGGCACTTGCCGCAGAGCAGCCGCCCGGCCCCCCCGGCGCCCCTGGCCTCGCGCAGGGCACGGTCTCGATCAGCCCGGTCACCGACGCGATGCTGCGCAATCCCGCGCCGGGCGAGTGGCTGCAGTGGCGCCATAACCAGGCCGGCTGGGACTACAGCCCGCTGAACCAGGTCAATACGCGCAACGTGAAGCAGCTGCAGCTCGTCTGGAGCCGCGCGATGGGCCCCGGCATCCAGGAAGCGATGCCCCTCGTGCACGACGGCGTGATGTTCCTGCCAAACCCGAGCGACCTGACGCAGGCCCTCGACGCGGCGACCGGCGACCTCAAGTGGGAGTTCCGCCGCCCGATCCCGGCCGATGCGAACAAGTACTTCCCCGTCCCGTCCATCAACCGCAGCCTTGCGCTCTACGGCAAGCTGATCATCGACATGGGCATGGACAACTTTGCCTACGCGATCAATGCCGAGACCGGCAAGCTCGCGTGGGAAACGAAGATCCATGACTACCAGAAGGGCGCGCAGCAGACCTCGGGGCCGATCATCGCCAACGGCAAGGTCATTGCGGGCCGTGGGTGCGAGCCGGAAGGTGGCCCGGACGCGTGCGTGATCACGGCGCACGACGCTGTCACCGGCAAGGAGCTGTGGCGCACGCGCACGATGCCCCGCCCCGGCGAGCCCGGCAGCGAGACCTGGGCCGATCTCCCGGACGAAGCGCGCTGGCACACCGGCACGTGGCTCGTCCCGAGCTACGATCCCGAGCTGAACCTCGTCTACATCGGCACCAGCGTCACGTCGCCGGCGCCCAAGTTCATGCTGGGCGGCAACGATCACCAGTACCTGTACCACAACTCGACGCTCGCGATTAATCCGGACACCGGCAAGATCGTCTGGCACTACCAGCACGTCGTCGACCATTGGGACCTAGACCATCCCTTCGAGCGCATCCTCGTCGACACGGCCGTGACGCCCGACAAGTCGGAAGTGACCTGGATCAACCCGAAACTGAAGCCCGGCGAGAAGCGCAAGGTGCTGACGGGCATCCCGGGCAAGACGGGCCTCGTGTACACGCTCGATCGCGCGACGGGAGAGTTCCTGTGGGCGCGTCCGACCGTGTACCAGAACGTCATCAGCAACATTGACGGCGCGACCGGCAAGGTCACGGTGAATCCCGCAGCGCTGATGCACAAGCAGGGCGATTCGGTCAACGTCTGCCCCAATGCCAACGGCGGCAAGAACTGGCAGGCCGGTACCTACAGCCCCTTAAGCAACGTGATGTTCTATCCCTTGCAGAACACCTGCATGCAGATCACCGCGATTGCGTCAAAGCCCAGCCTCGACTCGCTGTATGCGTTTGCTTCCAAGGCCAGCATCGCGCCCGGCACGACGAACGTCGGCACGATCCATGCGATCTCGGTCGAGACCGGCAAGACGCTGTGGAAGTACGAACAGCGTGCGGGCACGATGTCGCTGGTGTCGACGGGCGGTGGCCTCGTGTTCGGTGGCGATACGGCGGGCCGCTTCCGTGCCCTCGACCAGAAGACGGGCAAGGTGCTGTGGGAAGTGAACCTCGGCTCCAGCGTCACGGGCTACCCGATCTCGTATTCGGTGAACGGCCGGCAGTACGTCGCGGTGAGCACGGGCATCTCGCTCGCCGGTGGCGGCACGTCGCAGTTGACACCGGAAGTGCGGGCAAGCGCCGGCAACAACATCTTCGTGTTCGCACTGCCTGCGCGGTAGGCCACGAAACCTCACGGGGGCCTGACGCATTCAGAGTGCGTTCAGGCCCCCTCTTCATACTGGGTCTCGAAGGAAGTCCGGCATGGGTGCCGGTCGCGAGCTTCCTGACTTTTGCTTAAGACGGGTCTATACAGATGAGCAAGCGGATCGTCGGTGGTGCAATCGTTGTCGCCCTCGCTGCAGTGGCGGCGGGCGTCGGCATTTCGTGGGGCGCGGAAGCCGGTCGCACCGTATGGGACGGCATCTACACTGAAGCGCAGGCGGCGCGCGGGCAGGCGGTGCTGACGGAGCAATGCGTGCTCTGCCATGGCGAGACGATGCGCGGCGGTGGCGGCGTGCCGTCGGCCGTGGGTCCCGAGTTCATGTTCAACTGGAAGGACAAGTCGGTTGCCGAACTGTTTGCCTACCTCAAGATGATGATGCCGCCCACGGCGCCAGGCAGCCTCAGCGACCAGAAGTACGCCGACGTGATGGCATTGCTGTTCAAGATGAACGGCTTCCCTGCGAGCGAAGGCAACGACATCCCCGCCAATCCGGAAGCCCTGCCTGACGTGCGGATCACCCCCGACAAGCCCTGAACGGCCGCGTCCGGCATCCGCCGGCGTTTGAGAGTCCTCAAGTTGCGGGCGGGTGGTGCTACGATCATGCAGCCATGCGCAGCACTCCGCTTCCTTCCCCGGTCTCGATGAACCGCCGCAGCGGGTGATCCATGCGGCTGCTGCTCGTCGAGGACGACACGATGATCGGTGAAGCCGTTGCGACGGGCCTGAAGCGCGATGGTTTTGCCGTCGACTGGGTGCGCGACGGCAAGGCGGCCGACCACGCCCTCAAGGTCGAGACCTTCGACCTGCTCCTGCTCGACCTCGGCCTGCCGCACCTGAGCGGCCTCGGCGTGCTGAAGGCGTTGCGCGCACGCGGGCAGTCGCTGCCGGTGCTGATCCTCACCGCCCGCGACGCGGTGACCGACAAGGTGCAGGGCCTAGATGCAGGTGCCGACGACTATGTCGTCAAGCCCTTCGACCTCACCGAGCTGTCCGCCCGCATCCGCGCGCTGCTGCGCCGGCAGGCAGGCCGCGCCGAGCCCGTCATCGAACACGGCGGCGTATCGCTGAATCCGGTGACGCACCAGGTGCTTCACGACGGCAAGGAGATCGCGCTGTCGTCACGCGAGTTCGCGCTGCTGGAAGCGCTGCTCGACCGGCCCGGGGCGATCCTGTCGCGGTCGCAGCTCGAACAGCGGCTGTACGGCTGGGGCGAAGAAGTCGAGAGCAACGCCGTGGAAGTCCACATCCACAGCCTGCGCAAGAAGCTCGGGACGGACTACATCCGCAACGTCCGCGGCGTCGGGTATCGCGTCGCTCCCGCCTCATGAAGTCGATCCGCGCCCGCCTGCTCGTCTGGCTGCTCGGCGCCGTGCTGCTGACGGGCATTGCCGGCGGCTGGCAGATCTATCGCAACGCACTGGCCGAGGCGAATGAGTTCTTCGACTACCAGTTGCGCCAGACCGCGCTGACACTGCGCGACCAGTCGTTCCAGTATGCGTTGCCGCCGGACCTCACGATCAACGAGCCTGGCTATGACTTCGTCGTGCAGGTGTGGAGCCTCGATGGCGTCCGCATCTATCTCTCGCAACCGCATGCGGTGCTGCCCGGCATCACGACGCTTGGCTTCTCCACGGTCGATACGACCGGAGGACAGTGGCGCGTATTCGGCGCACAAGCGCGTCGGCAGGTGATCCAGGTGGCACAGCCGATGAGCGTGCGTTCGGCGCAGGCCGCGCGGTTCGCGCTCAGGACACTGCTGCCGTTCGCATGGTTCGTGCCGCTGCTCGGCATCGCGATCTGGTTCCTCGTGGGTCTGAGCCTGCGGCCCCTCGATCGTCTTGCCGGGACCGTGGAGGCTCGCGATCCCGCATCGCTGCAGCCGTTGCCGGATGCAGCCCTGCCAGAAGAGGCTCGTCCTCTCGTCGCGTCGCTGAACACGCTGCTCGGCCGGTTGAACTCGGTCTTGCAGCGGGAACGCGCCTTCATCGCCGATGCGGCCCATGAACTCAGGACGCCGATGACGGCGCTGCGGCTGCAGGTGGAGGCCGTCGAGAAGTCGCCCGACCCCGCCGAGCGCGCGCAGGCCGTGCAGCAGCTTGCCGCCGGGGTCGAGCGTTCGTCGCGACTCGTGGAGCAGTTGTTGTCGCTGGCGAGACAGGACCCGGGCATCGACCGCCCGCATATCGCCGTGGCGCTCGATCGTCTTGCAGCGGACGTGGTCTCCGAGATGGTGCCCGTCGCAGACCGGAAATCGGTGGATGTAGGCCTCGACGACACGTCGCCTGTCCAGGTGCAGGGCAATGAGGATTCGCTCAGGACACTGGTGCGCAACCTCGTCGATAACGCGATTCGCTACACGCCGGCCGGCGGCAAGGTGGACATCGCGCTCATCAAGGCCCCGGATCACGTCGCGTTGCGTGTCACGGATAGCGGCCCCGGTATTCATCCCGCCGACCGCGGCCGTGTGTTCGACCGCTTCGTGCGCCTGCCTGGCAGTGGTGCCATCGGCAGCGGCTTGGGGTTGGCCATCGTCAAGACGATCGCCGAGGCCCACGGCGCCACGGTCGAGTTGGGCGATGGCCCGTCCGGGCGCGGCCTGGCCGTGACCGTGAAGTTTCCCGCCACCCGCACGGCCTGATTCATTTAAGTCAGCCTTAAGTCTTCGACTGCAGTCTCCCGCTCCATGAGGCGGCCCTCCCCATGGGGAGGGCCGCCTCCACCGTCACAGGACAGAGTGGAGAGTTGCCATGTCGATTCAGACCTCAATCAGAAAGCCCCTGGTGGCCGCCGTGCTGGGTGCACTCGTCGCCGCCGTTCCCTTGAGCACGCTCCTTGCCCGCCAGTCGCCCGTGCGCGACGTGATGCCCGTCAGCTCCGTGGCCACGACCACGGCCCCGTCCGCTCCGGTGGTCGCCGATGCCCTGCCGGCTGCGGTTGCCGCGCCGTTGCCCCGGACCGGCGTGCAGCTTCCCGATTTCAGCGCGCTGGTCGAGCGCTACGGACCTGCCGTCGTGAACATCCAGGTCAAGTCCACGGTCAAGACCGCGGGCGGCCTGCAGTTGCCACCCGGCATGAGCCAGGACGATCCCTTCTTCCGCTTCTTCCAGGGCGATCCGCGCCAGCAGCGCGACATGCCCACCCGGGGCGAGGGCTCGGGCTTCATCGTCGATGCGAACGGCATCGTGCTGACGAATGCCCACGTAGTGCAGGATGCCAAGGAAGTGACGGTCAAGCTCACCGACAAGCGTGAGTTCACCGCCAAGGTGCTGGGCAGCGATCAGAAGAGCGACGTGGCCGTCCTCAAGATCGACGCGAAGAACCTGCCCACCGTGCGCCTCGGCGATCCGTCGAAGGTGAAGGTCGGCGAATGGGTCGTCGCGATCGGCGCGCCGTTCGGCTTCGAGAACTCGGTGACGCAGGGCATCGTGAGCGCGAAGGGTCGCGTGCTGCCCGACGGTTCCTATGTGCCATTCCTGCAGACCGACGTCGCGATCAATCCCGGCAACTCCGGTGGCCCGCTGTTCAATCTCGACGGCGAAGTGATCGGCATCAACTCGCAGATCTATTCGCGCAGCGGCGGCTACCAGGGAGTGTCCTTCTCCATCCCGATGGATGTCGCGATGAACGTCGCGGACCAGTTGCGGGACAGCGGCCACGTGTCGCGTGCGCGCCTCGGCGTCACGATCCAGTCTCTCGACCAGGGTCTCGCGCAGTCGTTCGGTCTCGATACGGCGAAGGGCGCGCTCGTCGCGAGCGTCGAGAAGGACAGTCCTGCCGACAAGGCCGGCATCGAGGCCGGCGACATCATCCTGTCGGTCGGCGGCCAGTCCATTGCGGACTCGTCCGAGCTGCCCGTGAAGATCGCGAGCCGCCAGCCCGGCTCGAAGGTAGACGTCGAAGTCTGGCGCAAGAGCCGCAAGCAGTCGCTCTCAGTGAAGCTCGGCGAGATGGATGCGCCACGCACGGCCGCCACGCAGGGCGACCAGGGTGCGGACTCGGGTCGCCTTGGCCTCGCCGTCCGCCCGCTGACCGGCGACGAGCAGCGCGAGCTGGAAACGCAGGGTGGCTTGCTGGTGCAGCAGGTCGGCGGTGCGGCGGCAGAAGCGGGCATTCAGCCCGGTGACGTGGTGCTGTCGGCCAACGGCCAGCCCATCAGGAGTGTCGATGACCTGAAGAGCATTGTCGCGAAGAGCCAGAACCACATTGCGCTGCTCATGCAGCGAGGCGATACGCGGCTGTTCGTTCCGGTTGAGCTCGGTTGATTGGATAGGCGTGGAGGATCGAGCGATCCTCCCGCGCCCTTTGGCGCTGTGTTTGAGTCGATGTTGATGTGTCTGTAGACGACTCGGGCCGGCACGCGTCCCCCGCGTGCCGGCCCTTTTTTTCTTGAGCTTGTGGAGGGCGGGGCGGCATCATGTCACGCACCGGGGCGGTCTCCCGGGTAACCCTCTGGCCAGACACATGCCGCAACCGCCGTTCACCAGCGAGGCGACGCTTTCCGGAAGAGTCATCGCGATTCCGGAGACACGCGAGCTCGACGTGTTTGCCGCCATGCTCGAACGGCGCGGCGCCACGGTCCTGCGTTGCCCGCTGGTGGCCATCCTGGACGCACCCGATCCCGCGCCGGTCCTCGAGTGGATACGGCAGTTCAACGCTGGCGGCTGCGATGACCTGATCCTGCTGACCGGCGAGGGGTTGCGGCGCCTCCTGGCGTGCATCGACCGGCATGCACCGGAGTTGCGGGCGCCGTTCGTCGAGCGACTGGCCGCCGTCCGCAAGATCACCCGGGGCCCCAAACCCGCGAGGGCGTTGCGTGAACTCGGCCTCAAGCCGGAGATTGCCGCCGATGTGCCGACGACGGCGGGTGTCATCGCGGCCCTCACCCCGTTTGATCTCACGGGCAGGAGAGTGGGCGTGCAGCTGTATGGGACCGAGCCCAATCTGCCTTTGATGGAGTTCCTGCAGCAGGCGGGGGCCGTGCCGTTGACGGTCGCGCCCTATGTCTACGCCGACAAGTCGGCCGATGAAGCCGTCCGGGCGCTGCTCGATCAACTCGCCGCGGGAGTGGTGGATGCCATTGCGTTCACGAGCACGCCGCAGGTGACACGGTTGTTCGCGGTGGCAGATGCGGCAACGGTGCAGGCCGCGCTATCGAAGACGCTGGTGGCTGCAGTCGGGCCCGTCGTGGCCGAGACGCTCGCATCGCGGGGCATTCAGGCGCAGATCACGCCGACCGAATCGTTCTTTCTCAAGCCGCTGACCACGGCGCTGGAAGCGCGCTTAAGCGTGAAGCACCCGGGAGAGTAGGGAAGCCGGGGAAGCCGGATGCCAGGGATTCCCTTCTTGGTGAAGGCGCTGGCTTCCGGGACTTCCCGGCGTTCGCAGGTCTTCCGGACAGTCCTGCAAGCGCGTCAGCGCTTGGTCGCCTTCTTCTCTTTCTTCGCCGCGCGCTTTTCCTCGAGCGTCTTGGCGGGCTTCTTCTTGTCTTCCTTCTTCCGTTCCATGCCCTTGCCCATGGTAGTGCTCCTTTCAGGTAGTGATGAACAATCGGGAAATCAGGGTTCGAGGCGCTCGCCCTCGGGCGGTGCGAACTGCCGGCAGCACTCGGCCAGCCAGTCGTGGAAGCGCATGACCTTGGGCAGGTCGTAGTGGTGCACCGGGGCAACGAAGTAATAGGCGGCCTTCTGGCGCACGCTCTGTTCCGATGGGCGCACGAGCCGGCCCGCCGCGAGGTCCGCAGCAACCAGCGACCAGCGTGCAAGGGCGAGACCCTGGCCGTTCTCCGCGGCCGACAATGCCTGCAGCGCATCGGCGAGCACGGGGCCGTGTTCGGCGCGCGTGGTATCGCCACCGACACGGCGCAGCCAGTCCTGCCACGGTTCCCCGGCGCTGTGCAGCAGCGGATACTTGTTGAGATCGCCGAGCGTGCGGATCGGCCCGAGCTTCGCGAGCAGCGCGGGGCTGCAGACCGGGAACACCCATTCGTCGAGCATCCTCTCGGCCTTGAGGTCGGGCCAGGGGCCGACGCCGTAGCGCACGGCGGCATGGAAGTCCGTCTGCATGAAGTCGACCAGGTCGTCGCTGGCGTTGAATCGCAGGTCGATCTCGGGGTGTTTCTGGTAGAAGTCACCGAGGCGCGGCAGCAACCACTTCTGCAGGAACGAACCGAGCAAGCTGATGTTGAGCAGGCCCGAGGTACGGTCGCGGCGGATCTGGTCGACGGCCAGCGCCAGTTCCTCGAACCCGCGGCGGACGCCCGGCAGCAGTCGCTTGCCTTGCGGGGTCAGCCGGACCGAGCGGCTGTGGCGTTTGAAGAGCGGCGTTTCGAGAAGCTGTTCGAGGGTCTTGATCTGGGTGCTGACGGCAGCCGTCGTGACGTTCAGCTTGGTTGCGGCGTCGGTGAAACTCATGTGCTCGGCGACGGCCACGAAGGCACGGAGCGCGGTCAGGGGCAGCTTGATAGCGTCTGACATTGTTAGTTTCTTTAAAACCGGATCCTCGAAGTAGCGCCTAAACTACGCCTTCGCACAAAAAAAGTTAACTTCTATTTTCGGACCCGGCCCCCGGAGGGCCCTTCGATGAACCCGCAATCTTCCTGCCACATCGCTCCCGCCGGACACGCTGACGTCCCCGAGATCCTCGCAATGATCCGCGAGCTGGCCGAATTCGAGCATCTGCTCCATGAAGCGGTGGCGACCGAGGACGGCATCGCGGCAGCCCTGTTCGGCCCGCGTCCCTACGCCGAAGTCCTGATCGCCCGGGTCGGGGAGGCCCTCGCGGGCTTCGCGCTGTTCTTCCACAACTACTCCACCTTCGTCGGCAAGCCCGGCATCTACCTCGAGGACCTCTACATCCGTCCGGCCTTCCGCGGTCAGGGGTGCGGCAAGGCGCTGCTCAAGGCCGTTGCGCAGTTGGCTCTCGAGCGGGGCTGCGGCCGGTTCGAGTGGTCGGTGCTCGACTGGAACCAACGGGCCATCGATTTCTATCAGTCGATCGGTGCGAGGCCGATGAGCGACTGGACGATGATGAGGGTGGCGGGGAAAGCGTTGGAGGAGTTGGGAGGCAAAGGCAGATAGACCGGCCGACTTCGTCGGCAAGGGGGCCTACCGGCAAGGGGGCCGACTTCGTCGGCAAATGTGCAGCGGGACTGCATGAAGCCTGTCGGCAGGCCAGAGTGGAGGACCGAGCGAGCGCGGTGGATTGGTGTTCCTACACGGCAAATCGGCGGGTGGGATTGTTGCGGCGCTTCGGGGGTAAGCTCGGGGCAGGCGAGCCCATCGATGGGCTGGCGAGTCGTTTCAACAGAAGGAGCTTCCCATGACCGTTGCGCGCATTACTGAAATCTCGTCCACGTCGAAGAAGAGTTTTGATGACGCCGTGGAGAACGGCGTGAAGCGGGCCACCAAGACGTTGAAGAACGTCACCGGCGCGTGGGTGGCGGATCAGGAAGTCGCCGTCTCGAAGGGCAAGATCACCGAGTACAAGGTGCGCCTGAAGGTCACCTTCATTCTCGAGGATTGATCCGCCCAGGGCTGCGGAGGTCGATTGCGGCAGGATGTGTTCTTCATTGGCCATGAGTCTGGCCTTTTCCAACAGGAGATAAGCTGATGTCACCCGGTGCATTGGCGCGCGCTGGCGCGCTCGTTCTGACGGTAATGGCGGTGGGTACCACGACGTCCCGCGCGCAGGGGTTGATCGCCCAGCAGAAATTGTCGGCGGCGCTGGCCAACGAGCTCGTCGGCGAGACGGTCGCGATCTGCGCGAAGAAGGGCTACAAGGTGGCCGTGGCAGTCGTCGACCTCGATGGAGTTCGCCAGGCTTTCCTTCGCGGCGACGGATCGCCGATCCATTCCAGCGACAACGCCTTCTACAAGGCCTATACGGCTGCCTCCATGACGCTCGGGCGCAATGAAGGCAGCACGCGTGAGGTGGCCGAGCGCATGGCGAAGAATCCGCCGTCCACCGTGCCGCCGACCCAGTTGCCGAACATCACGTATGCAGTGGGTGGCGTCGCCATCAGGGCGAACGGCGTCATCATCGGGGGCATCGGGGTCAGCGGCGCGCCCGGCGGGCAGTTCGACGAAGAGTGTGCGCGCGAGGCATTGGCGAAAATCCAGGCAAGGATGAAGTAGGCTGGAGGCTCGGTCAGGGCGAGGATGTGATACCAGCAACCGGACAGCGGTGTTCGATACCGCAGGACGTCTGTCCTTCCCAGGACGCCACTGGCGCATCGAAGTAGAAAGCCCCGGGACTCGGGTCCCGGGGTCCATGGCTGCCGTGGTGGCATTTCGGGCAGCTGAGCCGCATTTGAGTCCCTTCAGGCCGTCGTCGATCGGGTTCGCGTCCTGACTCGAGTTCTTTTGCAGCGCGAAAAGCGCGCAGAGCGGCCTGATCCCCTTTTGGCGTCCGCACATTGAAGCAATAACGTACGCAGCATTGAGCTGAATAATCTTTGACAGCGTTGTCATGTTTACAGATCATCCACCGCCGAATTCGTATAACTAGCGGGTGGATCGGTATCGATACGCCCAAACCAGCGCAGCAGGGAGACAACCATGCCGACTCACTTTTCGCCAAAATTGCTGGTAGCCAGCGTCTGCGGAATCCTTTCAACTTCGGCAGCACTGGCGGCGGCCCCGGCCGCACCCGTGATCGAAGAAGTCATCGTCACCGCGCAGTTGCGTGCGCAGGACGTGCAGGACGTGCCGATCGCGATCGACGTGATCTCGCCCGAGCAGCTGGCCAACGCCGGCTTCAAGGACGCCAACGACCTGAGCAAGATCGCGCCGGTTGCGCAGATCACGCAGGGCCAGGGCACAGTCAGCGTCACGATCCGCGGCATCGGCGACGTCACGACGGGTGCCGACACGTCGGTCACCTCCAACATCGACGGCGAGTACCTGAACGGCGGGCGGGCGCTGGCGACGGCGCTGTTCGACCTTGAACGCGTCGAAGTGCTGCGCGGCCCGCAGGGCACGCTCTACGGCCGCAACTCGACGGCCGGCGCCGTGAACTACATCGCGCGCAAGCCGGGCAGCGAATTCGGCGGCAACGGCTCGATCAGCTACGGCAATTTCAGTTCGGTCCGCGCCGATGGTGGCGTGAACATCCCCGTCACGGGAGCCATTGCCGCGCGCGTCGCCGGCTTCTATGAAGACCGCGAAGGTTACGTGGAGCATCCGGCTTTCGCCGGCGGCAATGTCGGAGGCCTGAGCTTCCCCGCTTACGGCGCCTTCAAGTCGGACGACAACAACGCCTGGGGAGGCCGCATTTCCCTGCAGGGCAACGACTTGGGCAATTTCAGTTTCTACGTCGCCGGTGAAGTCTCACAGCGCGAATTCACGCCGCAAATCAACGCGGGCGTGGACACGCATGGTGCGGCCTATGCACCGAATGCAACCTGCTCGAACCTGGGTTGGGCGCGCGGCGCGCCGCTGATTACCAGCAACGTGCTCTGCGTTCCGCAGAACACCCAGTTCCTCGATGGCGTCAATCGCGAGGAATATGCCGCTCCGGCCAATGGCGACGGCGTGCTGAAGTACGACACCTATGCGTTCCGCGCGCGCCTGGATTATGAGTTCAGCACGGCGGCGACGCTGAGCTACCTCGGCGGCTTCCGGAACTTCGAGCAGGACAGCAGCAGCCAGAACTCGCTGCCGGTCGTTTACGTGAACCTTGTCGATCATGACACGACAGACACGCAAAGCCACGAACTGCGCCTGGCTGGCAACTTGAACAACATCGTCTACCAGGCCGGCCTGTTCTACTTCAAGCAGTCGTCGGACACGCTGAACGGCTTCTACAACGGTGACGGTACGCCGGGCACGACCAATAATGGCCGGTTCATCAACACCTTCTCCCGCAAGAACGACAACGAGAGCCAATCGGTATTCGGCCAAGTCGAACTGCCTTTCTCCGACACGCTGACCGGCGTGCTGGGCGGGCGTTACACGAAGAACGACAACACCGGCGATTGGGCTTCCAGCAACGGCGGCATCGGCGCGATCAATCGCCCGATCGTCCAGAACCCGGCGACCAACCCGGCGGTGTTCAACTTCTCCAAGCTGGGCAGCTCCGAGAACAAGACCACGTGGCTGGCGGGCCTCAATTACAAGCCGGACGGCGACACGCTGTACTACGGCAAGGTGTCGACCGGCTTCAAGGGCGGCGGCTTCGATTCCGTGGGCGCGTACGGGCCGGAAACCAACACGGCCTTCGAAGTGGGCATGAAGAAGGAATTCGGCCAGAACGGCCAGCACCTCTTCAACCTCTCGGCGTTCCGCTACGACTACGAGGGCCTGCAGGTCAACGTGCTGATCGACTCGGCGATCGGCGGGCAGACGTTCAATGCCGGTTCGGCGACGATCTGGGGCCTTGAAGCGGAGGGCGCGTTCGAGCTGACGGAAAACGACCACGTGAGCCTGTCGTTCAACTACCTGAACAACAAGATCGACGATCTGCGTGCGAGTTTCGGCGTCTATTGCGTGCGCACGGCTCCGAACTTCGCACCGATCGGACCGGGATCGTGCGGCTCGAGCGCCTCGTTCCTGCCGGACATCACGTCGGTGGGTGACGTCGATCCGGTCACGGCGGGCGTCCAGAACCCGAACTTCGCGGGCAACGACCTGGCTTACGCGCCTGACGTGATCGTCCGCCTCGGCTACGACCACGTGTTCCAGCTGGGCGGCGAGAACACCGTGACCTTCCGGGCGAACACGACGTACAAGAGCGACTACTTCACGTCGTTCTACAACTACCGCGACACCCAGCAGCAGGCGTTCTTCCTGAGCGACGCGAGCCTCGAGTACGCGAACGGCAAGGGCCTCGCGATCTCGGCGTTCGTCAACAACCTCTCTGACAAGCGTATCCTGACGAACGGTACGTTCACCACGGCCGGTCCGGATGACATCTGGAACTACCAGTTCGGCAGCCCGCGTCTCTACGGGCTTCGCGTGAGCATGGACTGGAAGTAAGCGACAGCATTCCCACCGACGGGTTCAGGCCCGCCGGTGGGAGCCTCATTCAAGGGACAGATCCGGTCTTCAGGGCACACGCCCGGGGGACGGTTCTGTCCCTTTTCTCTTTTCGCGGTATCGCGAGTAGGAGTGTACTGCGCCGCTTCGATCCGGTGCGTGAGTGCGGCTATTGATGCTCGCGGAATTCCGCTTTGGCTTGAGCTTCCAGGATTCCAGGATTCCAGGGTGCGGGCCGGAACCTGGCCTCTACGAGGCTATCTCTCCGAGTTAGCGCGAATGAACCGCTGGGTCTCCCGGCGGATCTCGTCCTGCTCAACCGCAATGAGCAGGTGTCCGCCTCTTGCGTAACGTTCTAGACGGGCGCCCGGAATCCTGGCCGCGGCAAACTCGGCATTGCGATACAGCTGCAGTGAATCATCGGTCGCATGGATGATCAATGCAGGGGCAGTGATCGCGGCGATCCGGTCGTTCGGCATGGCGGCCGTGTTGTCGAACGTCACGCCGGCCGAGCGGGGTGCGACAGGGTTCATGTCGTCGATCACGTCGTCCATCAAGCGCCGCTGCTCCGGGGTGAGTTTCGCCATCACTTCGTCGCTCGCACCCATCAAACCCATGAGCTGCCGCCTCATCAGCGTACTGACCCCCCAATACAGCAGGTCGTAGCGGAAGATCGTCGTCAGGGCAGAGCCCTTCTGATTGGCAGTCGCCTGTTCGGCATCGGTGGAGGACGCGACTCCGCATGAAAGAAGGGTCAGTGAAGAGACCCTCTCCGGATAGAGCACCGCGAACAGCAGCGCCGACGGCCCACCGTGGGAGAGGGCTACAACCGCGACCTTCCTGATACCGAGGTGGTCCAGCAAGCGTGCGTATGCATGCGCCTGTTCATCGAACGTCGCGCCGTCATGGAATGTCGAGCGCAGGTAGCCAAAGCGGGACGGGGCAATCCAGTGGAAATTGCTGCCCAGGATCGCCTTCGCGATCAGCTCGCCCTGGTCGAATCCGCCCCCGCTGCCATGGATCACGAGGACGGGGAGCCCGGAACCTCCTTCGAGAAATTCGATGTCGCCGTACGGGGAGGGGATGACCTTGCTCTTGCCGCCAATGCGCTCATACGCGTGGCGCAGGTCCCGCAAACAGGCAATCGACCCGACGACCACTGCCAGCAGCAGAGCGATGATGACCCAGCGGAGGATGGACATCAGAGGTTGAACTCCGGTCGTTGCCCGGCAAGTCGGACGGATGTTCTCCAGGCTCGCCCTATCTGGCTGATTGCTGCTAGCTCGCGCCAATCACCGGCGTGCCTTGGCAGGCCGGATCGCGCCTGTCACTGCCTCGGCAATACGAACCTGAACCCTCTCTGGTTCAGCACGACGCCATCGGTGCGGATCTTCTCGACGACGGGGCCTTCGGTGAGGGTGGCACCTTCCGTGTACTTCCGCATGTTGATGAAGACGAAGCGTTCGGCGGGGTTTGTCGAGAACACGTGGATGTCGAGATGCATGGGCGGCATGCCGACGGCGCGATCGCCCGTGAGTTCGTTCAACGTGGGGAGATTCTCCTCGCCGCCGGTCTGGCTGGTAGCGGCAGGAGCACCTGTGCTCAACGGTCGCACAATGGGTGCGCGGTTGGGGACGTTTGCAGCGAGCGCCGGTGCCTCGGGATCGACTGCCGGAGCCGAGCCTGCGGAAGCAGCTTCATCGGCGAGCGATCTCGCCGGCATCGCCTGCTCGGCGGCAGGATCCGCGGCTGGAGGCGCGGCCGCGACTTGTGAAGGGGCTACGGAAACCGGCGCAGCGGCAGTGGGTTCCGTAGGGACCGCGGGCAGCGCTTGAGGCGCCGCTGCGGGCGGTGCGACGGCCTGAGTCACCGGCGCAGGTTCAGGACTGCGCAGCAATACCACAAGCAGCACGATCAGGTTGACGCCGAGCAGTCCTGCAATCGCCCACACCCACCATGGCCGGCCTTCCCGGCGCCTCGCAATCGGGACTTCTGCAAGCGCCGGCCCTCCGTGCCGCTGCCGTGCATTTTCCGACTTTCTCAATGCGTCGAGGATGAAGCTCACGCCGCTATCCGCCCTTGGCCGGTGCCAGCAGCAACGGGGCTTCCGTGCTGGTCAGCGAATCGAGCAGCACTTGCGTCTGCAAGCCGGCCACGCCGTCCACGTCGAGGCGATGCTGGTGCTGGAACTCCTCCACCATCGCAGCGAGTTCCTCGTCGTACGTATCGCTGCCGGGTTCGGCTACGGGCTGGCCGAGCGCCGTGTAAAGGCTTTTACGCAACCAGCGGACACCTTCATCGCGGTTGCCGATCGACAGCGTGCCTGGCTCTCGCGTGTGCGGGCGCCACAGGATCAGGAACTCCCCGAACCAGTAACGCGACAACGCGGCAATCGTGACGTCATGCGTCGTGTCGCCGATGCGGATCTTCGCGGCTTCATCGTTCAGCGAAATCACGACAACCTGGTGCGCGTTGCCCTCCGGATCAGTGAGCGTGAGGATCGCCGGGCGATTGAGCTGGCGCAGCTGCGCCCAAGTGCCCTTCTGGAAAACACATTGCAGTTTCTGTGTGAGGGCCTGATCGCAGGCGCGACCCCGCGTGGCGTCGTACTGGGCGCCCCAGGCGGCGAACAGGCTGGCGAACGCGCCGTTGTTGCTTGTTTCTCCCGTCTCCGCGGCTGTGGTCTGCGGTACATCCGCGCTCAGGATGCCGGTCAGGTCGCTGAGAGGCGCAGGCGGTGGCGGCTCTGCGGCGACAACAGGCGCTTCCACCACGGGGGCTGCGGCAACCACCGGCGGGGGAGGGGCCGGTTCCGTGCGCAGCAGCCGCCAGACTCCGAAAGCGCTCAACGCGAGCACCACTGCGACGGCTGCACCCACCGCGAGGCCGCGAGGCAGTTGCGGAGCGGTCTTGCCGTGGACTTCCTCGGCCGCACGCCGCACGAGCCGCGGCGTGATGCGATGCTGGTCTTCGGTGTAGGCGCCGAGCAAGGCGCGGTCGCAGATGATGTTGATCAGGCGTGGAATGCCGCGGCTGTGCTGGTGCAGTTCCGCGAGCGCCGCCGGCGTGAAGATCTCGGAGGTCGACCCGGCCACCTTGAGCCGGTGCTTCACGTAGGCGACGCTCTCGTCACGCGACAGCGGATCGAGGTGATACCGGCCCGTGATGCGCTGGGCGAGCTGTCGCAGGTCTTCGCGACCAAGCAACTCGCGCAGTTCGGGCTGGCCGATCAGGATGATCTGCAGCAGCTTGTGCGTTGCCGTTTCGAGGTTGGTCAGCAGCCGCACCTGTTCGAGCGTCTCCGGGCTCAGGTTCTGTGCTTCATCGACGATGACGACGACACGTCGGCCCTTGGCGTGGGCCGCGAGCAGTCGCGTGTTCAGGATGTCCACCAGCCCCTTCACGCTGTCCTCGTCCTCGTCGCGCACGAAGATGCCGAGTTCCTGGCAGATCGCGAGCAGGAACTCGATCGGCGTGAGCCGGGGATTCAGGATCACCGCGACGTCGGCATGCCCGGGCAGCCGTTCGAGCAGCGTGCGCACGACGGTGGTCTTGCCCGTGCCCACTTCGCCCGTCAGCTGGATGAAGCCGCCGGCCTCGTTGATGCCGTAAAGCAGGTGGGCGAGCGCCTCCGCATGCCGCTCGCTCATGAAGAGGTAACGCGGGTCCGGCGTGATCGAGAAAGGCTTGTCGGATAACCCGAAGAAGCTCGTATACATCGCGATGTCTGCAGCGCCTCCTGGCTTGGTGCTGGCGCGAGGCCTGCTACTTCACCGTGATCGTGATCTTCTGCGACACCACGGCCGGTTGGTGCGGGATGTGCAGGTGGTCGCCCAGGATCAGCTGCAGCGTGTGCTTGCCCGGGGCGAGCGTCAGCGTCGTTTCAGTCTGGCCCTTGCCGAAGTGCACGTGGTTCGCGTCGGCAGGAATCGGCTTGTCGAGGGGCGGGACGTCGGTGTCGACCAGCAGGTGATGGTGACCCGTGTCCGCCAACTGGATGCCTGCGGGAGCAACACCCATTCCCTTCAGCCCGAAGCGCACCGTGACCGGACCGGTGACGGTGGCGTTGTCCGCGGGCGAAATGATGTACAGCTCGGCCCCCTGGGCCGCTGGCGTGCGCGGAGTCTGGGCGAACACGGCGACGGCGCCGAGCGTCAGGGCGGCAACAACGGCAAGTCTTTTCATCGGCAGGTTCCTCAAGGGCCGGTCCATGGATTGGACCCTGTCACCCATTGTAAGTGCGCAGCCGAGGCGACTGCTCGTCTGTTCTCGGCCCGGCAGCCTCGGTGCCGAGCTCGCTCGGGTCGAAGTCGTCCACCTGGACGAGTTCCATGACCTTGCGATCGTACTCCCGCAATGTGGCCGCTTCCGTTTCGCTCAGGATGCCGGCCGCGAGTCCCTGCTGGATCTGTCCCGGCAGGTCGAGCGCGGTGACCTTGCCGGTCTTGACGCCGTCGACCCGCAGGCGCTTCTCGAGCGGTTCGGCCGTCTGGGCCAGGACGAGCGCCTCGTGCAGCAGGCCGATCGGGTTGCCCGGCTCCACCGTCCGGTAGATCCCCTGCGCCAGCCGGTCGCGGGTTGCCGTCGGGAGCATGATGGCCTCCACGAGCTTCTGGCTCAGCGAGTCGTCAGGGGCGGAGTACGTGCGGCCGCGCGGGAAGACCACGAAGCGCATCAGCGCCGCGAGCGGCCGGTTCGGGAAATTGCGCAGGAAGCTGTGCAGTTGTTCCTGCGCCTTGTAAAGCAGAGTCCTGCACGCCCATTCGACAAACGGCAGGTCCTCTGCCGGGCGACCCTGGTTCTCGTAGTGCTTGAGCACCATCGACGCGAGGTACATCGCGGACACCACATCGCCCAGCCGCGCCGAGAGGCTTTCCTTCTTCTTGAGATAACCGCCGAGCGTCAGCATGGCGACGTCCGTGGCGAACGCGAACGACGCACTGAAGCGGTTGATGTGCTGGAAGTACCGCTTGGTGGCGCCGGTCTCCGGTACGTCCGAGAAGCGCGCCAGCGTCAGCGCCATGATGAGCGAACGCACGGCATTGCTGATCGTGAAGCCGATGTGGCCGAACAGGGCCTTGTCGAAGTCCCGCACCGACTTCTTCTTGTCCTTGGAGCGGGCGGCTTCCATTTCCTTCAGCACGAAGGGATGGCAGCGAATGGCACCCTGGCCGAACAGGATCAGGTTGCGCGTGAGGATGTTCGCGCCCTCGACCGTGATCGCGACCGGAATGATCTGGTAACCGCGGCCGAGGTAATTGCGGGGCCCGAGGCAGATGCCCTTGCCGCCATGCACGTCCATGGCATCGTTAGACACGACTCGCGCGAGTTCGGTGACGTGGTACTTCAGCATCGCGGCCGGGACCGCAGGCCGTTCGCCGTGGTCGATCGCGGCGATCGTGACGGACCGGGCCGCATCCATGATGTACGTGTTGCCGGCCATGCGCGCGAGGACTTCCTGCACGCCTTCGAAGTTGCCGACCGGCGTGTTGAACTGCTTGCGGATGCGGGAATACGCGCCCGATGCGAACACGGCGGCCTTCGCGCCGCCCGTCGCATTCGACGGCAGCGAGATGCAGCGGCCCACGGAGAGCTGCTCGACGAGCATGCGCCAGCCCTGGCCCGCCATCTTCGGTCCGCCGATGATGCAATCGAGCGGCACGAACACGTCATGGCCCTGGATCGGCCCGTTCTGGAACGGATTGTTCACCGGGAAGTGCCGGCGGCCGATGGTGATGCCCGCCGTGTTCCGCGGGATCAGCGCGCACGTGATGCCGTAGTCCGTCGTGTCGCTGCCCAGCAGTCTGTCCGGGTCGAACAGCCGGAACGCGAGACCGACCACCGTCGCGATCGGCGCGAGCGTGATGTAGCGCTTCGAGAAGTTGAGCCTGAGGCCGATGACCTCACGGCCCTCGTGGATTCCCTTGCAGACGACGCCCGTATCGGGGATCGATGCTGCATCCGAACCGGCGCGCGGGCCGGTGAGCGCGAAGCAGGGGACTTCCTGGCCGCGGGCCAGGCGGGGCAGGTAATGGTTCTTCTGCTCTTCCGTGCCGTAGTGGAGCAGCAACTCGGCCGGGCCCAACGAATTCGGAACGGCGACCGTGGAGCACGCGGTGCCGCTGCGGCTCGCCACCTTGATCAGCACGCACGAGTGCGCGTACGCCGAGAACTCGAGGCCGCCGTACTTCTTCGGGATGATCATCGCGAAGAAGCCCTTCGACTTCAGGTAATCCCAGACGGCAGGCGACAGGTCGCCGCGTTTGTGGGTGGTATCCCACTCGTCGATCATGCGGCACAGCTCTTCGCATGGCCCGTCGAGGAAGGCCTGTTCCTCCGCCGACAGCTTCGGGGCCGCTGCCGACATCAGCTTCTTCCAGTTCGGCCCGCCCGTGAACAGCTCCCCGTCCCACCACACGGTGCCCGCTTCGAGCGCTTCGCGCTCCGTTGAGGACATCGACGGCAGCAAGCGGCGGTACACGAGCAGGAAGGGCTTGGTGATGAACGACAGCCGCAGCCCGTCGATGTTGAGCAGCACCAGCAGGGCGAGCACGACCCAGAGGATCACGAGCCAGGCCATGCCGGCCGACCCCATCCAGGTGTACGCAAGCAGTGCGATGCCGTAGACGGCCGTCGCCGTCATCAGGCTCGAACGGCGGTAGGCAAGGAGGAGCGCGCCCCCGATGAAGATCAACAGCCAGATCACGGTGCCCACACCCTTTCCCCTTTCTCGTCAGGGGCTTCAAGCCCCAAGGGACACTATAAGGCGACTTCGGATTTCAGGACACTAAGGATGAGCCAAAAGAAAAGGGCCGGTGTCGGCCGGCCCTTTATCCCCAACCCCTAGGGAAGAATCAGGGGGTTGTGTGCAGTGCATTTTGGCAGGTTGATGCAAAAGTCTGTCCGTGCCTTTTGCATCTGGAGACAGCGAAAAGCGTGGTTTTCACTGTCTCCCGAAATCAACGAGTTACGACTCGTGGATTTCGCCGAGTCGTCCGTGACTCGGACTAACAGGGTGCTGCAAGGGGGCTTGCATCACCCTGTTAGAGCAGTTCCTTCACGCCGTCCTTCTCTTCCAGCAGTTCCTTGTGGGTCGCGTCCATGCGGGCGCGGCTGAAGTCGTTGACGGACAGGCCCTGGACGATCTGGTAGTCGCCGTTCTTGCAGGTGACGGGGTAGCCGTAGATCACGCCCTTCGGGATGCCGTAGCTGCCGTCCGACGGGACGCCCATCGAGACCCAGTCGCCTTCCGCCGTGCCGAGTACCCAGCTGCGGATGTGGTCGATGGCGGCCGACGCGGCCGAGGCGGCGGACGAGGCGCCGCGCGCCTTGATGATCGCCGCGCCGCGCTGCTGCACGGTCGGGATGAAAGTGTCCGCATACCAGGCCTGGTCGACCAGCGACAGCGCAGGCTTGCCGTCGACCGTCGCATGATGCAGGTCGGGATACTGGGTGGCCGAGTGGTTGCCCCAGATGATCGCCTTCCTGATCTTGTTGAAGTGCACGCCGGTCTTCTCGGCGAGCTGCGACAACGCACGGTTGTGGTCGAGACGGACCATCGCCGTGAAATTGCGCTGGTTCAGGTCGGGCGCGTTCTGCTGGGCAATGAGCGAGTTCGTGTTGGCGGGGTTGCCGACGACGAGCACGCGCACATTGCGGTCTGCCACGGCATTCAGGGCCTTGCCCTGCGCCGAGAAGATCTGCGCGTTGGCCATCAGCAGGTCCTTGCGCTCCATGCCCGGGCCGCGGGGACGGGCACCGACGAGCAGCGCCACGTTGCAGTCCTTGAACGCCACCTTGGCATCGTCCGTCGCGACGATCTTGTTCAGGGTGGGGAACGCGCAATCGTTCAGTTCCATGACGACGCCCTGCAGGGCGCCGAGCGCCGGCGTGATCTCGAGCAGGTGCAGGTTGATCGGCTGGTCGGGGCCCAGCATCGCACCGGAGGCGACGCGGAAGGCGAGGGCGTAACCGATCTGGCCGGCAGCACCGGTGATGGCGACGTTCACGGGGCTCTTCATGGGACTGTTCACTCCTTGGGAACGGACGATTCGAGGCTTCGAGGGGCGCGAATTCTAGCAAAGCGCGTGCCCCAGCAGGGCGACCGGGACGCACAGGCTGTGCCTCATCTCTCATGATTTTCCTCAGGAAATGCCGAACCCCGCCGATGCCGGACCGGTGTCCACCCCGGGTTGAGGCGCGTCCCGGACCGGCCATCCGGTCGGTAGAAATGGGACATACTGCAATCAAAACAACAACTTCGGGTGCTAGTGTGCGCACCCTGGTTGCCTGGCCGGTGCCACGGTTCGACATACATACGGAGTCTCAAGCGTCATGCACAAAGCAGTCATTGCAAGTCTGGTAGTCGGCGCGGCCGCCCTGGGGTCGTTCGAATCCGCCCATGCCGAGACGGCCTTAGGCCTCAGGGCGGGAACGCTCGGGGTCGGCGCGGAGCTGGCCATCGGGATGACCGAGAAGCTCAACCTGCGGCTCGGGTATTCCTTCTTCGACTACAGCACGACGCTCGAAGATACGGATGTGACCTACGATGCCGAGCTGCAGCTGCGCAATCCGTCAGCCGTGCTCGCGTGGCACCCTTTCAGCGGCGGGTTCCACTTTTCTCTCGGCGCAGTCGGCGCCAGCACCAAGGTCGTGGGCACGGGTGTCCCGAACGGCACCCAGTACGTGATCAACGGCAACTCCTACAATGCGTCGCAGATCGGCAAGGTGGATGCGACCATCGAAGCCAGCAACAGCGTGGCACCCTACGTGGGCTTCGGCTGGGGCAATCCGGTCGGCGCGCAAGGACGCTGGACGGTGTTGCTCGACGTCGGCGCGGTCTACTATGGCAGCAAGCCCGACGTGGTCGCCGTCGCGACCTGTGGTGCCACGCTGCCGTCCCAGTTGTGCACCCGGTTGCAGACCGACATCGCGGCGGAACGCCAGCAGCTCATCGACGAAGTCGATACGCTGACGTGGTATCCCGTGCTCAACCTCGGGCTCGCATTCAAGTTCTAGTCAGCAAGGTCAAAGGCCATGTACCGGATCGTGTGGCAATTCGAAGTCAAACCCGAGCGCGCAGCCGAGTTCGTCGATATCTACGGGCCGGTCGGCAAGTGGGCGACTTTCTTCCGCAAGAGTCCCGACTATGCCGGTACCGAGCTGTACCGCGGCACCACGAACGCGCTGCATTTCGTCACGCTCGATTCGTGGCGCTCGCGGGTCGCCTACGAACAGTTCCGCAAGGCCAACGCCGACGAGTACGCCGCGCTCGATGACTGGTGCGAACAGCTCATCGATCGCGAGCGGACGCTGGGCGTGA
Organism: uncultured Pseudomonadota bacterium; assembly: GCA_903898785.1. Taxonomy (GTDB): domain Bacteria; phylum Pseudomonadota; class Gammaproteobacteria; order Steroidobacterales; family Steroidobacteraceae; genus CAIUGU01. The sequence goes on from CAIUGU010000142.1 coordinate 55,344, forward strand.
CGGATGATGGGAGAGACTGAAAAAAATTCGACCGGCGGGCTTTGCCCGCAAGTGGGCCGCTGGCGGGAGGGCCTCCGGCAAGGGGGCCTACCGGCAAGTCAGAACGGAAACGGTACAGGCATTCTTCCCTTCAGCCGCGGATCTGAATCTCCTGCTCGGCCTCTGACCTGCCGGTAGGCCCCCTTGCCGACAGGCCTACTTGCCAGCGGCCCACTTGCGGACGAAGTCCGCCGGCCGCTTCCGCGACCTAGCCCATCAACAACAGCGACTCCCCTTTCTCCAGCGCCTCTGGCGTGCCGTAGAGCACGACCACGTCGCCTTCGCGCAGGACCGTCTCCGGGGCCGGCTGCGGGCCGACGATGCCGTCGCGGCGGAGTGCCGTGACCGTGCAGCCCTTGCGGTCGATCTGCAGCTGTTCGATGGTCTTGCCGATGGACCGCGCGCCACGCGGCAGGATCACGGATTGCAGCTGCTCACGCAGCGAGTGCGTCTGGTCGAGCGGGCGGGCATCCTCGCGGCGGAAGATCCGACGCAGCATGCTGTAACGGTTGCTGCGGATGTCGTTCACCGTCTTGACGACGCGCGACACCGGCACATGCAGCAGCAACAGCAGGTGCGACACCAGCATCAGACTGGCTTCAAGCGTCTCGGGCACGACTTCCGTCGCGCCGGCCTTCTGCAGTTCATCGAGCTTCGTGTCGTCCTGGGTGCGCACCAGCACAGGCACGTCCGGCCGCAGTTTGCGTACGGACTTCAGGATGCCGAGCGCCACGTCCGGCTCCGCAAACGTGATGACGAGGACATTGCAGTGCTTGAGGCCCACCGCCTCGAGGATCTCCGTGTGCGCACCGTCGCCGTACACCACCGGGTCGCCGGCCTCGCGGGCCTGCCGCACGCGGCGCGGATCCATGTCGAGAGCAACGTACTCGAAGCCCTGCTTCTCCAGCACGCGGGCCACGTTCTGGCCGACGCGTCCGAAGCCACAGACGATGACGTGGTCGCGCCGCGAGACATCCCACTGCCTGGCGACCTCCTTCGCCATGTCGGCGACCTCCGTCGACTGCCGCTTGATGAGCCACTCGGCGAGCCTGCCGCTGTGGCGGATGAGCAGCGGGCTGAGCGCCATGCTCACGACGGTGGCAGCCAGCAGCGGCTGCACGAGCTCGGGGCTCGCCAGCCGATCGTTGATCATGAGGGTGAGCAGCGCGAAGCCGAACTCGCCGCCCTGCGCGATCACGAGTCCCGTGCGGAGGGACTTGCGCCAGTCCTTCGCGATCTGGTTGGCGAGCACCATGACGATGCCGGCCTTCGCGACCTGCAGGACCAGCACCAGCAGGATCACGAACCACAGTTGCGTGAACAGCAGCCTGAGGTCGAGCAGCGTACCGATCGAGATGAAGAACAGGCCGAGCAGGATGTCGCGGAAGGGCCGGATGACTACCTCGATCTGGTGGCGGTACTCGGTTTCTGCGAGCAGCATGCCGGCCAGGAACGCACCCAATGCCATCGACAGTCCTACCGTCTGGGTGGCCCACGCGCTGGCAAGCGCCACGAACAGCACGGCCAGCGTGAACAGCTCGGTGCTGCGGGCACGGCCGATCTCGTGGAAGAGCGGACGCAACAGCCAGCGGCCCCCCGCGAGCACGATCAGCAATGCGACCGCCGCACGCGCGACGGCAGCGGCCACGGCGGCGCCGTCGAAGGCTTCGGTGCTGCTCAGTGCGCTTTCCAGAGCCAAGAACGGCACGAAGGCCAGGTCCTGGAACAACAGGATGCCCACCGCCAGGCGACTGTGCGTGCGGTTCAGCTCGGACTGGTCCGCCAGCTGGCGGATGACGATGGCAGTCGACGACATCGCGAGCGCACCGCCGATGACGATGGCTACCAGCGGAGGCGTGCCCAGAGCGCCGACCGCAAGTGCAATGAGCGCGGTGGTCAAGATGACCTGCGCGCCTCCCAGTCCCAGTACTTCCCATCGCATGGCCATCATGCGCGGCAGCGAGAACTCGAGCCCGAGCGTGAAGACGAGGAACACGACGCCGAACTCCGCGAGTACGCGCGTGGTCTCGTCGTTGGCCGCCAGGTTCAGCACATGCGGTCCGAGGAGCATGCCCACGGCGAGGTACCCGAGGATCGGGGGCAGGTCCAGGCGCCGGAAGCCCGCCACGACCAGCAGCGAGAAGGCGAGCAGGACCAGCAGTTGTGTCAGGGCGGACGAGACCATGCTGCGCGATCGGGACGGCGGCGATGCGGGAGCGCACCGGGAAGGTCCAAGGTAGTCGGTGGACGCAGGGGAATGCAATCCGCGGGACAGGGAAATCGTTCACGGTCTGCTACGATCGCCGCATGCCTGCCGACACCGCGTCCACCGCCTTGCTTGCCATGGAGTCCGGCACCGAAGGGATGACCCTGGCGCTCAAGGGCGACTGGCGGCTCGACAATGCCGGGGTCATCGCGTCGGCACTTGCAGAAACGGACCGGATCGCGTCCGGCACGGCGCGGGTCGCTGTCGATTTCTCGGGCCTCTCGGCCATCGACCTTCCCGGTGCCTGGCTGCTTCGTCAGCGGCTCGACGCGCTGCAGGGGCAAGGCGTCGCAGTGGCCATGGCGGACCCGGTTCCGGAGCCGTTTGCCTTCATCGACGAGATCATCCGCGACACGCCGCCCGAGGTGGCGAGTGAAGGGGCGCCCCTGCCGCTGGTTGCCCGCACGGTGGCGCTGATCGGGCGCGAGTCGGTCGAGCAACTGCACGATGCCCGCGATGCGCTGGGCTATTTCGGCCGCATCGTCCATACCGGCGGGCAGTCCCTGGGCAGCCTGAAGCGCCTGCGCCTGCCGGCCATCGTGAGACAGGTGTACGAGACCGGTATCCAGGCCGTACCGATCGTGTCGCTGATCGCCTTCCTCATCAGCGTGATCGTGGCCTACCTCGGCGCGGACCAGCTGCGCCAGTTCGGCGCCGACATCTACACCGTCGACCTGGTGGCCGTCGCGGTGCTGCGCGAGCTCGGCGTACTGCTCACGGCCATCATCGTTGCGGGCCGGTCGGGCAGCGCCTTCGCCGCGGAAATCGGCGTGATGAAGCTCAATGACGAAGTCGATGCGCTCAAGTCCATCGGCGTGAATCCCTTCGAGGTCCTGGTGCTGCCGCGGCTGATCGGCCTCGTCATCGCGATGCCGCTGCTCACGATCGTCGCGGACATGATGGGACTGGCCGGTGGCGCCATCCTGACGTCGCTGCTGCTCGACATTCCCTTCTCCCAGTTCCTGCAGCGCATGCAGGAAATCCTCGCGCCGACGACCTTCTGGGCGGGCCTCGTGAAGGCGCCCGTGTTTGCCATGCTGATCGCGATGGTGGGCACCTATCGCGGCATGCAGGTGCGCGATTCCTCGCGCGAACTCGGGCGGCTGACGACAGTGGCCGTGGTGCAGTCCATCTTCCTCGTCATTCTGGCTGACGCCATTTTTGCCGTGGTGTTTGTCGAGATCGACTTCTGATGGCCGCCGAACCGCTCATCTCCGTACGCAACCTCGTCAACCGCTTCGGGCGGCAGGTGGTGCATGACGGGCTGGACCTGGACGTGATGCCGGGCGAGGTGCTGGGCATCGTCGGCGGCTCGGGCAGCGGCAAGTCCGTCCTCGTACACACCATGCTCGGCCTCAGGCGGCCCACCTCCGGCGAGGTCCTGTTCGAGGGCAAGGAGATCAGCCAGATGGGCGAGAACGAACTGCGCGCCGTGAAGCGCCGCTATGGCGTCACGTTCCAGCATGGTGCGCTGTTCTCGTCGCTGACCGTGGCTGCCAACGTGCAGATGCCGCTGCGCGAGTACCTCGACCTGCCGAACGAGGTCCTCGACCAGATTGCGATGCTGCGTATCCGCATGGTGGGCTTGTCCCCGGATGCCGCGGGCAAACTGCCCTCGCAGCTCTCCGGCGGCATGATCAAGCGCGCGGCGCTGGCTCGGGCGCTGGCGCTCGACCCCACGCTGCTGTTCCTCGACGAGCCCACCGCCGGCCTAGACCCGATCTCCGCCGCCGCCTTCGACGAGCTGGTGAACTACCTGCGCAAGAGCCTGAAACTCACCGTTGTCATGGTGACTCACGACCTCGACACCATCTTCGCCACCTGCGACCGCGTCGCCGTGCTGGTTGACAGGAAAATCGTCGTCGATACGCTCCCCGGCATCGTGCAGAATCCCCATCCGTGGATCAGGGAATATTTCCACGGTCCCCGTGCCCGGGCCGCACGGGTCACCGCCCGGCAGGAAGACTGACAGCCATGGAACGAGACGCCAATTACGTTGCGGTGGGAGCCTTCGTGATGCTGGTCATCGCGCTCGGCATCGCGTTCGTCGTGTGGTATTCGGATGCCCGCGACACGCGCGAATTCCAGCCTTACGAGGTCTATTTCGGCGGCAGCGTCAGCGGCCTGAACGAAGGCAGCCCGGTGCGTTACCTCGGCGTGGACGTCGGGCGGGTGCGCCGCCTGTCCCTGGACCGCGAGAAGCCGGGGCGCGTCAAGGTCCTCGTGGACGTCGACGACGCCGCTCCTGTATCCAGCGCAACCCGGGCAAGCCTCAGGCTGCAGGGCGTCACGGGCCTCCTGTATGTCGAGCTGCGCCAGGAGCCGGGTGCGGTCGAGAGTGCGCCGCTTGCTCAAGGCGAGCAGTATCCGGTCATCGAGTCCGTGACCTCCGATTTCGACGCGCTGATCGCGGGCCTGCCGGACCTCGTGTCGCGAATTGCAACGCTGACCGATCGTGTGTCACTCGTTTTCTCCGACGAGAACGCAGCAGCGATTACCGAAACGGTGGCGAACCTGCGTGCCTCCACGAAGGACCTGCCGCAGACCGCGCGCGGCATCGCGGAGCTGGTCGCGGAGCTGCGCGGGACGGCCGACGAGATGACCAAGCTCACCGCGAGCCTGCGCGGTACTGCCGAGGAAGCGCGTCCGGAGATCCGCAAGGCGCTGGCGCGCTTCGCCGAAGTGGCGGACACGCTGGCGGGGACGGCGCAGCGGCTCGATGGATTCGTCAACGACAGCCAGGGCAATCTCACGCGCTTCACCAGCCAGGGCCTGTTCGAAGTCGAGCAGTTGCTGCGCGAAGGGCGTTCGGCCGCGCGCGAGTTCCGCGAGCTGTCGCGCAGCCTCAAGGACAATCCGTCGCAGCTGCTGTACGAACCGCCGGCCGATGGCCTGGAGATCGCGCAATGAAGTGGGCTATCTGTCTCCGGGGTGCGCTGGTACTCGGCATGGCGAGCGGCGTCGTCGCCTGCACCGGCTCGCTGTTCGACAGCGAAGCCGCGGCCACGCGGACCTATGTCCTTGCCGCTGCTCCCGCAACGTCGTCCGCTCCGGCCACTGCGTTTGACGTCATCGTGTCCGAGCCTACTACGGCGCCCGGCCTGCGCAGCGAACGCATCGCGGTATTGCACCCCGACAGGCATCTCGAGTACTACGCCGGCGCGCGCTGGGGCGGGACCGCTGCGGAAGTCATGCAGTCGATGCTCGTCGGATCGATGCGCAACCAGCAGGCATTTCGCAGCGTGACAGCCGCCTCGTCCGGCAGCGCGGCCACGCACGTCGTGGACATCGAACTGCGCGACTTCCAGGCCGAGTATGCGGCCGGCCGCGATGCACCGACCGTCAAGGTGTCCCTGGTCGCGAATGTGGTGCGCCTGTCGGACCGCAAGCTGATTGCTGTCATTCCGGCGACTGCGACCGTGCCGGCCAGCGAGAACCGGGTGACGCAGGTGGTGGCGGCGTTCGAGTCGGCGGCCCGGCAGGTTGCGTTGGGCGTCAGTCGCGATACCGCTGCGGCGCTCGCGAACGACAGTGGTAGCGCACGCTGAATGCCGTTGCTGCTGTGCCATCCCGCCACGCCCTGTACGGCGATCACCGCAGTCACGGCGGAGGCCCGCTGGCTCCCCGATGGCAGGCTGGGCTTCTACTACGTGCTCGAAGGCCTCGTTGCGCAGGTGAAGGTGCCGGCATTGGCGCAAGCGGATCGTGCCGACGAACTGTGGAGACATACCTGTTGCGAGGCTTTCGTCGCCGGACCGGCGGCGGGCGCCTACACCGAGTTCAATTTCTCGCCCTCGGGCACCTGGGCCGCGTATCAGTTCACGTCCTACCGTGAAGGCATGCGGCCGGTAGCCGTCGTCGCGGATCCCGTGATCGACGTGCGCATCACCGCAGATCGCATCGAGCTCGACGCGTACATCGGCTCGCGCTCGGTGCCGCTCGCCGACGACGGGCTGCATCTCGGGCTGGCGGTGGTCGTGGAAGAGCGGTCGGGTACGCTGTCCTACTGGGCGCTGTTCCATCCGTTGCCGCGCCCGGATTTTCACCATGCGGACGGCTTTCGTTTCGCGCTGGCGGCGCCCGCATCTGACAGGCAGAGGCAGTGATGCTGTTCGGGATTGATCGATTGCTGGCCGATCCCGCGTTGCGCGCGCCGCTCAACGGCAAGCGCGTCGCTTTGCTCGCGCACCCGGCTTCAGTCACGGCGGGCCTCGTGCATTCGCTGGACGCCCTCGCTGCACTACCCGACGTGAGGTTGACCGCGGCATTCGGCCCGCAGCACGGCCTGCGCGGCGACAAGCAGGACAACATGATGGAATCGCCGGACTTCACGGATCCGGTGAATGGCATCCCCGTGTTCAGCCTCTATGGGGAAGTGCGCCGTCCCACCGACGCGATGCTGGAGACGTTCGACGTCCTGCTCGTCGACCTGCAGGACCTCGGCTGCCGCATCTACACCTTCATCACGACGCTGCGCTACGTGCTGGAAGCGGCCGCAGCGAAGGGCAAGTCCGTCTGGATCCTCGACAGGCCGAATCCCGCGGGCCGTCCCGTCGAGGGGCTGCGCCTGCGCACGGGCTGGGAAAGCTTCGTCGGCGCGGGACCGATGCCGATGCGCCACGGCCTCACGATGGGCGAACTGGCGCAGTGGTTCGTCCGTTCGCTGCGGCTCGACGTCGATTGCCGCGTCATTGCGATGACCGGATGGCAACCCGGCGCAGGGCCGGGCTACGGCTGGCCGATGCTGACGCGCTCTTGGATCAATCCCAGTCCGAACGCGCCCAACGTGTCGATGGCACGGTGCTATGCAGGTACGGTCATGCTCGAAGGAACGACGCTGTCCGAGGGACGCGGCACCACGCGTCCCCTCGAGCTGTTCGGCGCACCGGACCTCGACGCACGCAGGGTGCTCGCGACGATGCAGTCGCTGGCTCCAGAGTGGCTCAAGGGTTGCGTGCTGCGCGAGTGCTGGTTCGAGCCCACGTTCCACAAGCATGTCGGCAAGCTGTGTGCCGGCCTCCAGATCCACGTCGACGACGGTGCCTATGACCACGGCGCGTTCCGTCCGTGGCGCCTGCAGTCGCTCGCATTCAAGGCAGTCAGGCAGCTCCGTCCGGACTACGATCTGTGGCGCGACTTCCCGTACGAATACGAGCACGGCAAGCTCGCCATCGACGTGATCAACGGCAGTGGACTGCTGCGCGAATGGGTGGATGACAAGGCGGCTGCACCCGGCGACCTCGACGCGCTGTCGCTGCGCGACGAGCACTCGTGGCTCGAAGAGCGGGACCCGGTACTGCTTTACCGCTGAACCCGGTTCAGGCGACCGCCTCGATCAGCGAAGCCTCGTTGTTCGCCGGCTTGTTCACGCGTTTTGAAACGGGGTGTGCGCGCATCCGTTCCGCAGGGTAGGGGGCAAGCAGCGCCTTCGCCTCGTCGGCCGTCCCCTTGAGCCAGGTTTCCACGGCGTCCTGCGGCAGGATGAGCGGCATGCGCTGCTTGTCGTTGTGGATGCTCGCCAGCAGCTCGTTCGCGTCGAGCGTGATGATCGTGCAGCTCAAGATGGCGGCGCCGCTGTCGTCGATGCTCTCGTCCCACAAGCCGCCGATCGAGAACAGCTCGTCGTCGCCCGCGGGGCGGATGTACCACGGCTGCTTCGTGCCGTCGGCCTCGACATGCCATTCGTAGAAGCCGGCGACGGGGAAGACGCAGCGCTGGCCCCGCTTCCATGGTCCGCGATAGGACGCGGCGGTCTCCACCGTTTCAGCACGTGCATTGATCGTGCTGTATTTCGGCGCGACGCCTTTCGCCCAGAACGGCACGAGGCCCCAGCGCATCGGTACCAGTTCGCGCTTGCCCTGCTGCTCGCGAATCACGCGGATGATCGGCACCTGCTGTGACGGCGCGACGTTGTAGCTCTCGGCGAAGGGCTGGCGCGCGAACCGGTCCGAGACCGCGTTGCGCAGGTCCCATTCGCGCTCGATGGCTGCCTGCGACGGACTGACGTAACGACCACACATAGCGCGACCTCGCTGGAGCTGGAACGGTTACGCCGCGGGATCAGGCGGCCAGCACCTTCTCGACGGAAGCCTGCCACTCCGCGGGATGACCGAGGTAGCGGCCGAAATCCAGCACGGAAAGCTGCTGCTGGTGGAGGAGCGCAAAGGTCGGGAACCCGTGGCCCCCAACCTTGCTGAGCAACGCGCGGCTGTCGCTGATGTGCTCGAACGTCGCTTTGCCGGACAGCGACGCATAGGCCTTGTCGAATTCCGCTGCATCCAGTCCGAGCTCGATGGCGAGCGCCCGCAGGACGGCCGGGTCGGCCACCTTCCTCCCCTCGATGAAGTGCGCGTGCTGGATGCGCTTCAGCAGATCGAGTCCCCGCAGGCCGAGCTGCTCGGCGGCCAGGATGGCCGTAGTGGGCGGCTCGGAATCGAAGACCGCGGTAGAGTCGCCCAGCAGCCCGTTCTTGTAGGCGTCGCCGAACGGCTGGCCGCTCATCTGGGCGATGCGCTGGTCGTGGTGCAGCACGTAGTCCCGCAGCTGCGGCGTCACCGGCTGCCTGGCCCGTCCGGCCATCATCCCTCCCCCGTGCAGGGCCACCTTCAACCCGCTGATTTTCCTCAAGGACTCGACCAGCGGAGCGGCGCCGTAGCACCAGCCGCAGAAGGGATCGAAGACGTAGTGCAGAACCGGGTCGGTCATGGGAGTTCCCGCTGGCAAGGACGGCGATATGAGCATTCCCTGGGCGACGACGGCAAGTGCCGATGTCCCCAGTGCGGTCGTGATCCCGCGGCGCGGCGCTCTCCGGTCATCAGGGTCCGAGAACTTCAGAGCGGCGAGTCGCTCAACGTGATGAAGCCGAGGACGCCCGCGTTCGGGCTGTAGGCGATGTAGCGGCGGGGGTCGACCATGATCCACGTGCTGCCCGACGGCCAATGGCGGTCGAGCAGTTTCTGGAACTCGGGGGTCAGGGCCAGGGCGTGTTGCGGAGAATCGGCAGTAGGGTTCGGCGGGTTCGTGATGGGCTCCGAGCCCAACAACGAACCTGAGGCGTTTTTCGCGATGAGCCAATGCCCCAAATTGCCGCCTTCTTGTTGTCCACGGGTGCCTATGACAGGCGTCATAAGCGGTGGGCATTCTAGCGGCGATGTCCCTGCCGGTTCAAGACGCAGTTGTGCCAACCCGTGAAAAAGAGAAGGCCCCGCAAGGGGGCCCTCTCAGACTGCGGACGTGAACCGCGCGACTATTCGCGGGTAGCCGACGTGCGCTGTCCCGAGCGCAGCTCGCGAACCTTCTGCATGTACTCGGGGTACATGGTCTGCGCGCCGCCCAGTACCGCTTCGAGCGGCAGCTTGTACTTGTCTGCGTACTCGGTCAGGAACGGATGCTTGCCCGGCAGGTAGGCCGGGACCAGGCCCTTCGGCTGGCCGGCGATCTCGACGGTCGGATCGCATGGATACGGCGGGATGTTGGCCTGGTTGTTGAGCTCGTAGTCCGAGCTGCGGATCATGGACTCGGTCAGGTTGGCCGGGTCCCTGATCACCACGATGACCGTCACGTAGTTGCCGTGGCGGGCATAGTGCTCACGGGTCGTGGCGCGATCGCTGCGCGACACGCCGTTGCGCCGGATATACGACTGCTTGAGGTGCGTCGTCTCGACCGACAGCACGTCGCCTTCCCACTTGCCGAGCGAGAAGCCCTGGAACGTGTGCGCGGCGAACTCCGGCGGACGCTCGCGGCCATCCATCCAGATGGTCCGTTCCGCCGCCTGCCACACCTTGCGCATGTGCCAGCCGATCGTGCTCTGCGTTTCCGAGTTCACGAGTTTCGTGAAGCGGAAGTTCGCGAAGCGGGTGTAGTAATCCGACGGATGCGGACGGCACTGGTATTCCTCCAGCGTCAGCAGCGAAGGATCCCACGACAGTGCACGCGCCCGGCCCGATTCGCTGATGGGCAGGCCCTCGTATTCCACCATGTCCGGACCGGTGCCGCGTTCGAGGAAGTCCTCATGGACGCGGCCCACCCAGACGCCCGACAGGTCGATCTCGGCAACGGCCGTTCCGGACAGGAACAGCATGCCAAGGCTCGAGGCCAGCACGGCCCGGCGCAGCGAAGGAATTAAAGACATGAAAGCCCCCTTGAACGGATGTCTTCGGCTAAAGACTGATTTCTGTGCAGCCCGCAGGCACTCACCTGCCAGACGGACCCGCTGGGTGAATGGTAAACCGGCGCCCACCCGCCGCGCAGCCTGTCTTGACAAATTTCGTCAGAAAACCGGCCGGCAGGACGGGGCCGGCACTGGCCGACGCCCCCCATGGCGGGGAAGGGCTCAACAGGATCAGCAGCTTGCGTCGCGGCGAAGGATGGGGCCGGGCCGGAGCGCTATTGCGGACCGGGCTCCGGGGCCGAGCGCGCCGTGAAGCGGTAGCGCGTCTTGCCGATCATCAATACGTCCTCGTTCTGCAGGACCTGCTTGCGGATGCGACGGCCGTTCACATAACACCCGTTCGTGCTGCCGAGGTCCTCGAGGATCACCGCACTGGCCCCGATGAGCAGGCGGGCGTGATGCCGGCTGATATGGCTGGAGCGGATCTGCAGGTCGTTCTCGTGGGTCCGGCCGATGGTCATGACCTTGCGGTTCAGGACATGGACGACGTCCGTGTTGTCGACCCCGATCAGGTAGCGCAGCGGCACGCGGGCGGCGTCGACCGCCTGGCCGTTTTCGATCCGGTTGATGTCGCGGCGAATCGCGGCGAGCGCATCGACATGCGTCGCGAGCTCCGACCGCAGGGCGATCACGGCGGCTTCCCTCGCATTCAGGTCTGACGCGAGCGCTTGCGACAGCGTCCGGGCCTCATCGAGCTGCGTGGCCAGCGTCGCAGACTCGCTGCGGAGCGTTGCGGCTTCCGCTTCGAGCGCCTGCACGCGCTCGTCCCGCGACGCCAGCTCGCCGTCCCGCGACGCGAGGCGCGATTCGAACTCTGACAGCCTGGCTTCGAGTGACAGGACATGATCGGACTGGCGGGCCGCAGCGCCTGCTGCGACCAGGAACTCGTGTTTCAACTCGTCGAAGTCGGCCTGCACACCGCTGGCGTGTTCGGCACTGGCATCCCGCTCTCCCAGGGCTTCCGCCAGCGCAGCGCGGCTGGCGGCGAGCTGCGACCGGGCTTCTTCATTCGCCTCCGTTTGCGCCTTGACGGCCTCACGGAGCTGGTCGGCTTCCTCCGCAACGGAGGCCGAAGTCGCCGACAGCTGTTCCTGCAGGCGTGCCGAGTCCGCCAGCGCCTGCTCGCGTTCCTCCAGCAGCTGCTTGAGGGCCAGCTGTTCCCCGTTGAGGGCAGTAAGGGTGGCCTGCTGGCCCGTGACCTGGTCGTGCAGTGCGCCGATGCGGTTGTCGCCGGCATGCAGCGTGTTCTGGAGGGTTGCCAGCGACTCCTCGCGGTCGGCGAGGTCCTTGCCTAGCCTGTCGATCTGCTGCGCCGCTGCGGCGGCGGCCACCCTGAGCTCGTCGATCGAGCGATCGCGCAGGGCCAGCGCCTCCTCCAGGCGGGCCATGCCGGCATGCATCGTCTCAAGCGCGGCCTGCAGCTGGTCGGTGAGCGAATACTGGTGCGCAAAGCGCTGCGCAAGGGCAGCGGCGGCGCCCGTCTGTTCGGCGAGCTGCGATTCGAGTTCGGCTGCCCTGGCCCGGGTAGCAGCCAGTTCGGTCCGGGTCTGATCGAGGTCGGCCTGCAATGCGGCCGCATCGGACTGTGCCCTTGCTGCCGTGGAAGAATGCCCGGCTGCGCGCGACTCGATTTCCGCAAGCCGGGATTCCGTGGCCTGGCGTTCCGCAGCCAGCGACTGCTCCAGCCCTGCAATGTGCGAGCGCTGTGCCTCATGCTCGCCGGACACGTCGGCGAGGTCGGCCTCCAGTCGGGAGCCGTATGCCTTCAGGAGGTCGCGCTCCGCTGCCAGTTCATTCGCGAGCGCTTCCAGCGAAGCATTGGCCGCAGTGGCCTCGCCGAGGCGCGCTTCGAGCTGCGCGATGCGATCCAGTACGCCGCTCAGCTCGCCGTCCAGGCGCGACTTGCTCGATGCCGCGACTTCGAGGGTGCCCTTCAGCGCGCGCAGCTCGGCCTCCCGATCCTTGAGTTCGCCCTCGAGCTGGTCGATTCGTGAGGCGTGCAGGTCCTCGGGCTTCGGGGCAATCCAGGTATCGGTGCTGTCCAGCCCGCCCGCTTCCATCGATTTGAGATGCGCCTCGTACGCCGCCGGATCGAGTTGCGGCAACTCGTCGGTGCGGTCGGGGTCGTCTTGCGAGGGATGGAATTCGCGCTTGCGCATGGCTCAACTGGTTCCCGGAGGAAGGCGTACCCGCAGGATGTCTCGCCGCGGGACCCTATCTTAGGCGACGACCTTCGAGCCGCTGCAGGCAGAACGCGGAACTGTGCCCGGCCGCACAGGAAGCCGGCGTTTCCGCGGGTGGCACGACGGGTACTCCTGCGCGCTGAACGACGGGTTACACGGAGTCAAATCAATCCCTTAGCAGGTTGATGCAAAGGTCTGTCCGTGCCTTTTGCATCTGGAGCCAGCGAAAAGCGTGGTTTTCACTGGCTCCCGAAATCAACGAGTTATCTCTCGTCGATTTCGCCGAGTCATCCATGACTCGGAGCAACAGGGTACTGCAAAGGGCTTTGCATCACCCTGTTAGACTGGCGATTCCCGGGTTTCCAAGGAGCCACTCCTGGCCGTTCGCCCGCTCCCTTTCGCAAGCACCTTCGCCGCATTGCTGCTCCTCGCCAGCGTGCCGCCAGGGCCCCGCTCGCTTGCCGCGGAGTCTGGCGGGGCGCAGGCCCCCTGGTCTGCGAGGGTGATCCGCGTCCGCGATGGGGACAGCCTGCTGGTTCGCGCGGGCGGTCGCGACGTCGAAGTCAGGCTGGCCGACGTCGATGCCCCCGAGCGCGGGCAACCCCATGCCGACCAGGCGCGCAAGGCGCTCATCGACCTGCTGCAGCGACGGGACGTCATGGTGGAAGTCCTCGATACGGACACCTACAAGCGCAAAGTCGCGCGGGTGCGCCGCGTACCGGATGGCCTCGACATCAATGCCGAAGTGGTGCGTGCGGGCAATGCATGGGTCTTCCGCCGCTATCTCCGCGACCCGTCGCTGTTGGCCCAGGAGGGCTCCGCCAGGGCCCGACGCGCAGGATTGTGGGCGCTGCCGGAAGACCAGCGCATTCCACCATGGACCTATCGCGAGCGCGAGAGGCGACGGCCGGACTAGAACGTCGACAGGCCCGTGGCTTCCATCAGGCGGTAGCGCCAGTAGCGCAAGCGTGAGCCGTCCTCATACGCCGCATACGGCGCCGTGTGCTGCGCGCCGCCCTCGTTGTTCCACAGCCGGTCGAAGTACTGCGTCATCTCGACCGCGAGCGGCCCTGTGCGCGCCACGGCGACCTCGATATTCGCTTCCAGGTTGTAGTTGCCGAGGTTGCGCCGGGTCAGGTTCGCCGACCCGAGCGACGCGGTGAACCGGTCGCCGTTCGCCACCATGACGAGCTTGGTGTGGAACTGCTCGCCGTTGGTCTGGTACCAGCGGACCGTGATCGCTCCGCCGCTGTCGTCCTGCAACTCGCGCGCGACGGGGCGGTTGGGGACGCCATCCTTCTCGATGCCGAAGGCGTCCTTGTTCGGGTCGAGGATCAAGCGCACGCGCGCACCGCGCCGCGCCGCCTCCTTGAGCGCCCGGTCGGAGAAATAGAACATGGCAATCGCGACGTCGTCACCTTCCCGCGCAGCCCCGATGGCTCGCAGCATGCGTTCGCGAATCGGCGCCTCGGTCACGAAGGCTGCCTGCACCGTCTGGCCCGACGTCGCCGCAGGGAAGGCGGGCAGCGCCATGGCGCCCGACCATCCCGAGAAGCGTGCAATGTCGAGTTCGCTCGCCAGGATGTCGCGCGCGAGGCCGCCCGTGAAACGCAGCGCGACGTTCGAATGACCGCTGCTCGCGTCGTGGGGATTGCCGGACGTCACGAGACCGACCCACTCGCCGTCGGCCCGGTCCGCGACGATGACCTTGCGGTGATTGGCCTTGAAGTTGAGCAGCGCGAGCCAGCTGCGCAGGCTGATGCGAGATGGACCGTCGGCAAACGGATTGGGCAGCCAGCTCAATGCGGGCGAGTTGCCCCACCACTGGACGAAGAGCCGCCACCCCGACGAATAGGCGGGATTGGAGTCGCGCAAGCGGCGCAGGTCGGTCACGACGACGTCGATTCCGGCGGCGTTCAGCTCCGCGAGGATCGGCGACGGCGCGCCGCCATAGACATCGTTGATCGGGTCCGTGACCACGACGACGTTGAGTGCCGGCACGGCGCGCTTGCGGGCCAGCAGGTGATCGGCGAGCTCGCGGCTCAATGGCCGCGGACTGTTGCGGCTGCTGCCGGCCTGGTCGTTGAACAGGAAGAAGTCGAGGACCAGCGTGGACTGCGCTCCGTCGACGATGGCCAGCACGGCGTCGAAGATCTCCTGTTCGTGGAGCCGCTCCCCCGACGGGCTTCGGTAGGTCAGGTCGTGCAGGAACTCGATCGATTGCGCGGGCACGGCGAGGTCGCCCGAATCGACTGCAGTGCCGGGCGGCATCGGCTTCACGGTCTGCCAGGTCCCGACGCCGATCCACAGCAGGAGCAGCACCGCGAGGACGACGCGCCGGCGCGAGCCCCGCCGCGTCGGCCCCACGTTCACGCGGACTCTTCCTCGCTGGCTTCGGCAGCGACGGCGGCTTCGTACTGTTCGGCTGCCGCAAGCCAGGCCTCCTCGGTGGAGGCGATCTGCGCCGCGAGCTGTCGACCGGTCTCCAGCAGTTTCAGCAGTTCCGCCTTTGCGTCCTGCGCATACAGTCCCGGGTCCGCGAGCGCCGCTTCGTTGGCAGCCTGCTTCGCGCTCAGCTTCGCGAGTTCCTGTTCCAGCCGGGACGCCTCCGCCTTGAAGCCGCCCAAGCGCTGGCGGCGTGCGGCATCGTCACGCTTGCGCTGCTTGCGCGCATCCGCGCTTTGCACCCGGGTCGCCGGATCCGCAGGCGCGTTGCCGGTGACGCGCTCGGACTCCTGCAGCCTGGCGTAGTCGTCGAGGTCGCCGTCGAAGACGCGCGCGCGTCCGTCCGCAACCCGGTACAGCTCGTCGGCCACCGTGCGCAGCAGATGGCGGTCATGCGAGACGACCACGACTGCGCCGTCGTAGTCCTGCAGCGCGACCGTCAGCGCCTGGCGCATTTCAAGGTCGAGGTGGTTCGTGGGTTCGTCGAGCAGCAGCAGGTTGGGCCTCTGGTAACTGACGAGCGCCAGCACCAGGCGCGCCTTTTCACCACCGGAAAACGGCGCAACCGCTTCGAAGACCCGGTCGCCCTGGAACCCGAAGCCCGCGAGGTAATTCCGCAGGTCCTGCTCCGTGGCGCGGTCTTCCAGCTTCTTCGAGAGCTGGCGCAGGTGGTCCATCGGCGACTCCTGCGGAAAGAGCTGCTCCATCTGGTGCTGCGCGAAATAGCCGATGCGCAGGTCGCGTGCTTCGGTGCGCTTGCCGGTGGAGCCCTGCAGTTCCCCGGCCAGCAGCTTCATCAGCGTCGACTTGCCCGCACCGTTGCGGCCGAGCAGGGCGATACGGTCCCCGGGCGACAGCGTCAGCGAGACCTTCTGCAGGATCGTCCTGTCGCCGTAGCCGACGGACTGTCCGTCGATCGCGAGCAGCGGGCGCGGCAGCTTCTCGGGCGCCCGCAGCGAGAACTCGAACGGCGAATCGACATGCGCGGGGGCGATGCGCTGCATGCGCTCGAGGGCCTTCAGCCGGCTCTGCGCCTGCGTGGCCTTGGTGGCCTTGGCACGGAAGCGCTCGACGAAGGACATCATGTGCGCGATCTCGCGCTGCTGCCGCTCGTACAGCGTCTGCTGCTGGCTCAGCTGCTCGACGCGCTGCGTCTCGAAGTCGGAGTAGTTGCCTGTGTACAGCCGCGCCGCGCCCTGCTCGATGTTGACAATGCGCGTCACGATGCGGTCGAGGAACTCGCGGTCGTGCGAGATCAGCAGCAGCGTCCCCGGGAACTCGCGCAGCCACTCCTCCAGCCACACGATGGCATCGAGGTCCAGGTGGTTCGTCGGCTCGTCGAGCAGCATGAGGTCGCAGCGGCACATCAGTGCCTGCGCGAGGTTGAGGCGCACGCGCCAGCCTCCCGAGAAGTCCGTGACCGGACGCGTTTCGTCGGCGGCCGAAAAGCCGAGTCCATGCATCAGGCGGCCCGCGCGGCTGCGGGCGTCGTAGCCGCCGATGGCGGCGTAGTGGCCATGAAGTTCCGCCACCTTGATGCCGTCGTCGCGCGCTTCCGCCTTTCCTATCGCCGCCTCGACGGTGCGCAGTTCGCTGTCGCCGTCCAGCACGAACTCGATGGCCTGACGGTCGGTGGCCGGCAGTTCCTGCGCGACATAGCCGATCACGAGGTTGCCCGGCTTCTCGAAGCTGCCCGCATCGGGCTGCAGCTCGCCGCGCATCATCGCGAGCAGGCTCGACTTGCCGCTGCCGTTCACGCCGGTGAGGCCGACCTTCTCGCCGCGGAACAGGTTGAAGGTGGCGCCGGAGAACAGCAACCGCGAGCCGCGGCGCAGGGCAACGTCGGAGAAATTCAGCATGGGCTAGTCGTCGGGAGTCGGGAATCGAGCGGCGCCCTGGGCTCGCCGCGTCCGGCTTCAGGCAAACAGGCGATGCACGTTGCCGCGACCGCTTTCCTGCCGGGTGATGAGCTCGAGGAAATCATCCGCACTCATGGCGTCGCCGAACAGGCGGCCCTGCGCGAAGTGGCAGCCGCGGCTGCGCAGGAAGTTGAACTGTTCCTCGTTCTCGACGCCTTCGGCAATGACCTCCATGTCGAGGCTCTTGCCCATGTCGATGATCGTGCGCACGATCGTGGCGTCGTCGGAGTCGATGGCCGCATCGCGCACGAACGACTGGTCGATCTTGAGCGTGCCGATCGGGAACTGCTGCAGGGCGGACAGCGACGAGTAGCCCGTGCCGAAGTCGTCGATCGACAGGTGCAGGCCCATCGCGTACAGCTCGTTCAGCAGTTTGACCGTCCGCTTCGCATCCATCATCAGCGTCGTCTCGGTGATCTCGAGCTCGAAGCACGTCGGCGACACGTCGTGGTCCTTGAAGACCGAGCGGCATTGCGTGATGAAGCTCGCCTGCTTGAGCTGCTTCAGCGACAGGTTGATGGACACGCGGCCGGGGTTCGCTACCTGGTCCTGCCACTTGCGGTAGTCGGAGCAGACGCGGCCCATGACCCACTGGCCGATCTCGAGGATCAGGTTCGTTTCCTCAGCCAGCGGAATGAACTGCGACGGTGCGATGTCGCCGTAGCCCGGCAGGCGCCAGCGCAGCAGCGCTTCCGCGCCGACGATGTGCCCGTTGCGCAGGTCCACTTTCGGCTGGTACTGGATCATCAGCTCGTCGCGCTCCAGCGCACGGCGCAGCCGGCTCTTCAGCATGAGCCGCTCGACCGCGGCCGCATTCATCTCGGGCGTGTACAGCGCATAGCTGTTCCCGCCGTTCTGCTTCGCGTGGTACATCGCCGCGTCCGCCGTGCGGATCAGGTCGATGACGTTCTCGGCATCCTTGGGGCAGAACGCGATGCCGATGCTGGCCGTGAGGATCAGCTCGTGCTGCTGCACGTAGAACGGCTTGCCGACCTCGGTGAGCACGAGGCGCGCGAGGTCCACGGCCTGGGTGCGTTCTTCCTCACCCTGTGAAAGGGCCTCCTCGATGAACAGCGCGAACTCGTCGCCTGCAAGCCGGCCGACGACGGCTTCCTTCGGCACGATGCGCGTGAGGCGTTCGCTCAGGATCTCGAGCGTGCGATCGCCTGCGGCATGGCCGAACGTATCGTTGATTTCCTTGAACTGGTCCATGTCGAGGTACAGCAGCGCGATGCCGCTCTCGGCCTTGCGCGTGCGAGCGATGGCCTGCTGCAGCATGTGCTGGAACTGCATGCGGTTCGGGATCTTGGTCAGCGCGTCGTAGCGGGCGAGGTAACGGATGCGACGCTCGGCGCGCTTGCGGTCCGTGATGTCGCGGACGACGAAGATCGCGCCCTGGAACTGCGGGTCGTCGGCGGCGAGCGGCGCGCCCGAGAACGACACCGGGATCGTCTGCCCGTTATGAGTCAGGATCACGGTCTCGCCGGCGTCCGTGACGGCCGTGTCCATCGAGAACGCGCTGCGCTCCTGTTCGGCGATCAGTGTCTTCAGCGGCTGGCCGACGAGTTCCTTCTCGGTGTAGCCGAAGAGCCGCACGCCGGCATCGTTGATCTTCTTGATGACGCCTTCGGGCGACGTCACGAGGACCGCATCGTTCATCGAGTTGAGTACGGTGGTCAGGTAGTTGGTCGTGATCGTCGTCTGGCGCAGCTTCTGCCGCATGGCGTCGAGCGCGGTCTCGAGCTCTGCGGTCTGGTCGAGGCTCGAAACCTCGAGCGGTCGCGAATAGTCGCCTTCGCCGATGCGCTCCGCAGTGCGGATCAGCGCGGTAATGGGTCGCTCCATGCGGCGTGCAAGCAGACAGGAGACGCTCACGCCGAGGGCCGTCAGCATCAGGCCGCCGCCGGTCAGGATCCACAGCCATCGCTGGAACTCGTTGGGAGGTGCGGCGCGGTAGTCCAGGTAGAAACCGATGACGAGGATGGCCGTCACGAGCAGCCCCCCGCCGGCCGCGGCGGCAAGGTACTTCGCTTTGATGCCACACGATTTCATGCGGGCATCATAACCGGTACGATGCCTGCCGATGAACGAACTCGAGATAACGGGTCGCGCCCGCACGCACATCGTCGCGCTCGACTCCCCCCGTTGTGCGCTGCATTACGAAGTGGTCGCGGCGTTCCTCGCCATGCGGGATGCGGCGGCCCTCGACGGAATCGACCTGCAGGCGGCCTCGAGTTTTCGCGATTTCGACCAGCAGGTGGCCATCTGGAACGCCAAATGGTGTGGCGAGCGGCCGCTGCTCGATCGCCGGGGACAGCCGCTCGATCCTGCGTCCCTGCCGGAGGCCGAGCGGGTCGACGCGATCCTGTGCTGGTCCGCCGTTCCGGGCGGCAGCCGCCATCACTGGGGGTCGGACATCGATGTCATCGATCGCGCCGCGCTCGGACCGGGCTACAAGGTACAGCTCGTCGAACAGGAGTACCGCCCGGACGGGGTGTTTGCGGGCCTGACCCGCTGGCTGGACGCCAACATGCGCCGTTTCGGCTTCTTCCGCCCGTTCCGCGAGGACCGGGGCGGCGTCAGCCCCGAGCCGTGGCACCTGAGCTACGCGCCGGTATCGCTGCCCGCCATCGAGCTGCTGGATCTGTCTGTCCTGCGGCGTGCCATCGAAGGCAGCGCCCTCGCGTGCAAGGCACAGGTGCTGTCGCGCCTGCCTGAAATCTATACGCGGTTCGTGCTGGCAATCGATCCGCCTTGATTGCCGTCGGGACGGCTGCTGCCCGGACCGGCAATTGACAGGGCCTGGAGCGAGGCGCGCCGGGGCTTGATGCCTACCGGGGCAGGATTGCCTGCGCCGGTAGGTGCCCAATCACTGGATCGGCTTGCAGGGCGCAGGCGCCCATTTCGAGCCGTCCCTTTCACGGCGGAAGTGCGTGCTGGTGACGTATTGCTGGGCCAGGTACATCGGGTCATCGACCAGCGTGGTGACCGCCAGCCATTCCTGGCCGTCTTCCAGCTTGAACTGGTCGTAGAACTCCGTGACCTTGGCATTCGCGCTGTAGGGGACGCCATTCCGGCGCAGCCAGCCCGCGACGAGATCGGTCGTCACCACCTGGAGTGTGGCGCCGCCGGTGGGCGGCGGTACACCGCGCAGCGGGCTCCGCAGCGGTAACTGCCAGAGCGCCGCAGAGTAGCCCTGCAGGCTCTTGGCGTTCCCGGCAGGGGCCGGCTTGTTGAAGATGAAGCGCCGCGTCTGCTGGCCCGCGTCCGTCTCCACCTTGAGCACGTCGTCGGATTCCCAGCTGACGCGAAGCCGCGTCGGCATCCGCATCAGTGCGGCCGCGCCGTAGGCCTTGCACGACCCATCCTCGGCGGGATTCCATTCGCTGGTGACCTTGCGGCCTTCCGGGTTCATCGGCAGGCTGGTCACGTCGCCCTTCGGGGGCGTCACCATCCGGTACATCCAGTCTTCGGTCACGACCGAGACCCAGTACCCTGTCATGTCGAATGGGGCATCGGCCTTGCCCTGCGGAGGCGTCGGCGGTGCGGCGCGTGCTGCCGTGGAATTGGGTGTCGGCGGCTGCGGCGGGGCCTGGCCTGCCGTTGCCGCAATGACCACCAGCGAGAGCCCGCAGAACACGGCGCTCCGTGCTGCGTTCAACCAGGTGCGCGAAGTGCGGCGCTTGGATTGGGTATGCATCGTCATCTTCCTCCACCGCCGTTGGCCGCTTCCTTCAGCTGCTTGTAGACGGTCTCTATGAACATGTCCGTCGTCCAGAAGCCGGTCGTCGAGCCGTAGCGGCCGTCGTAGTCGAGCGTGGGCCGGGCCGCCTTCACCTGCTCGATCGTCATGCCCTTCGCCACCATGCTCTGGATGCGGTTGCGGATGATGGTGATCATGTCGCGATAGTCGAAGACGTCCGATTCGTCGCCCACGCGCCCGTGGCCCGGGATGATCATCGTGCCGCCTTCCTCGTTGATGTCCGGGATCGCGATGTCGACCAGCTTGTTGAGGCCGGCGATGATGCCGTTGATGTGCCCGCCGCGCGCGACATCGATGAATGGATAGCCGTTGGCGTTCCAGATGTCGCCGGCGCTGACGACATCGGAGCTGCGGAAGAAGACGAAGGTGTCCGCATCCGTGTGGGCCGTCGGCTGGTGCAGCAGCTCGATGCCCTCGCCGTTGAAGTAGATCTCGTACTTCTCGCCCGTGTAGTACTCGGTCGGCCAGTTGGCCTTGGCGGTTTCCTGCGGCGTGCCCTCGGCCCTGAGCAGGTTGAACTGCACGTTCTCGTGGGCAATCATCGTCGCGCCCTTCATGCCCTCGGGGTTGTCGTTGCGCTCGTTGCCGCCGAAGACCTTCGAGCCGTACTTGCCGACGGCGTAGTTGCCGCCGATGTGGTCCTCGTGCGCATGCGTGTTGAGGATGAAGCGCAGCGGCTTGTTGCCCGCCAGCTTGCGGACCTCGGCGATGATCTTTTCCCCCATCTGCGCGTACTGCGTGTCCACGAGCAGCACGCCCTCGTCGCCGATCTGCACCGTCACGTTGCCGCCGGCGCCCTGGAGGACCCAGATGTTGCCCTTGACGTGCTTCGACCGGACCTGCACGGCGGAAAAGTCGGGCTGTGCAGGGGGCTGCGCGGCGGGTGCGGCACGGCGTGGCGGCTGCGCGGCCAGCGATGACCCGGCGACGAGCACTCCCAGTACTGCTGCGGCGAGCAGCGCTTTGCCACCTGTCCGCTGCGAGAAGCTGTTACCCATGAATGATGCTCCAACGAGATTCTTGAGGCCTGGTAAGGCGGTGTTCATCAGCGCGCACGCGCCTTCACTTCCTGCAGCTTCTTCTGGAATTCCGGCAGGAGCGTATCGGGGCCGCCCTGGATCATCTCGATCGGCAGGCCGACCGACTCCGCGAACTCCTTGCTCGCCGTGCGTTCGCCCAGTTCGCCGTGGGGGATCAGCCCGGCTTCGCGCGGCACTTCGATGGCGTAGCGGCACGGATACGGCGTCATCGTGCCGTTCGGCTGGTAACGGAAGTTGTTGGTGTGCACGTACGGTTCGCTCAGGTACACCGGGTCCGCCACGATGGATACGTGCATCAGCACGTCGCCGTGGCGGTGGAAGCGGTCGACCAGCGTGGCGCGATCGCTGACCACCACGCCGCTGCGGCGGATGTACGACGACTTGAGGTGCGTGGTCTTGCCGACGAGGTACTGGCCTTCCCACTTGGCCGTAGAGAAGCCCTGCCAGGTGTGCGGCGTCATGTCGTCCGGGTGCGGGCGGCCGTCCACCCAGAACTTGCGCTCCGGGCCGCCGGCCCATTGCTGGCGGGTAT
This sequence comes from uncultured Pseudomonadota bacterium, assembly GCA_903898785.1. Classification (GTDB taxonomy): domain Bacteria; phylum Pseudomonadota; class Gammaproteobacteria; order Steroidobacterales; family Steroidobacteraceae; genus CAIUGU01. The sequence goes on from CAIUGU010000142.1 coordinate 77,701, forward strand.
TGATGCTGAGGAGGTCCTGCGAACGCTCGTCGCGGTCGTGCCACATGCGCATCGCGCCCACGGCGCGGAAGCCGTAGAACGCCGGGTGCGGCTTGCACTGGTGCTCGGGCACCGTCAGCAGGCTGGGATCCCAGGTATCGGCCCGCAGCCGGCCCGCTTCATTGAGGGGGATGCCCGTGTAGTCGCCTGCGGGCGGGCCCTGGCCGCGCTCGAGGTTGTCCTCGTGGAAGATCGGGAACCAGTACCCGTCGAACGTGGCTGCCTGAGCATTGGCCTGCTGGTTGGCCAGCAGGCAGAACAGGAAGACGGCTGCGGCGCTCGCTGCCAGCACACGCCTGAAGAACTCGCTGATCATGGCCCTGAACCCCCGCGGACAGTAGATGACGACCCAGCTGATGCAACGCTCTCGCGATCCCCGGCTGCGGCGCGCAGTCCTTCGCAATGACGCGAACGGTCAGGGAGCGCCGCCTCGGAAACCCCTGCTTACCCAATACGCGCCTGCCAACGGAATCCTCACATCGGCGCGGGCAGGGGTTCCCTAGGGGGTTTCCACTTTACACAGGGCGCACAGCGGCCAGTAGTGCTTTTCCACCCTGCGCATCTGTGCAACCTGGTCCTGCTCGAAGTACCGAGTGAGCGCCGCGGCCGCGGGACCCTCATTGAAGCCGAAACCCGCGATCCGGACATGCGTCATCTCGGCGCCGAGCGGCGCGAAATAGACGATCGACCACGTGTTGGCGAACGCGCCCGCATCGGGGAAGCCCGCAGGGGCCTGGCGGACGCGCAGCGACAACAGCCGCTGCGGCTCGTAAGCGATGATCTCGCTGACCGTCGTGCCCGCGTCGCCCAGGGTTCCCTTCGGATCCGGCTGCACGCGCAAGAGCCCGCCCATCTTGAGATCCACTGCGGACTGCGCGACGCCGACGGATGCGTACCCCTCGCGAGTGGCAAAAGCCTGCCAGACGGTGGCGAGCGGGGCATTGATGATGGCTTCTGCCACCAGCGGCTCGGCAGCCTCGGCCCGCTGGGGCGACAGCGATACCAGGCAGCCCGTGGCGAGCAGGGCCAACGTCAGGTTACGTGCGAATGCGGTCATGCTGTTTCCCCGAAAAAGACTCGCGGCTTCAAGGCCGCTCGATGATGAACTCTACATCGGCGCTCTGGTGCTCGCCGGCTTCCGTCTTGAGCACCCAGCGATCGGTGATCGTATACCGAAGTTTCAGCGTGTTGATCGATTCCGTGAGCGAGATGCCGTAGCTGACGAACAGCCGCGGCGACAGGAACTTGCCGAGCACCAGCGCCGTCTGGTTCGCGCCCTGCGTCTGCACGCCCACTTCCTCGAGGCCGAGGCGCCGGCCCAGTTGCGCCGCCAGGATCCCGCCGCCCTGCAGCGCGAGCGAGTCGCGCGCGGAGCCGACCGCCGCGGTATCGCGATTCTGCAGGTCGTCGAGCGGCTTGCCCACCAGCAGGTACGACAGGATCTGCGTCTGCGACATGCTCGGCTCGGAGTAGAACCCGAATCGCGGTTCACGCAGCGTGCCCCGCACGTTGAGGCCCACCTTCGTGGTCTCGATCCTGCGCTCGGCCTGGATATCGAGCCCGGGATCGTCGAGCGGCGTCCCGTCGAACAGCAGCCGGCCGCGGCTGATGTCGAGCTTCTGGCCGTATGCCTCGTACTTGCCGTTCGCGACGGTGAGCTCGCCGCGACCGATCGCGATCAGGCCGGTGCGCGTCAGCGTATTGACGCTGCCGCCCAGCTTGCCTTGCAGGCCGAACGTGTCGAGCTGGACGTCGTCACCGAGGCGCACGCGGATGCCGCTGCTGACCTCGTACCTGCCGCCGCCCATGACGGGTTCGTCTGCCAGCAGGCGACTGTCCGCCGAGATCTGCACGGCGCCGCTCAGGTCCCGCGGCTGGATGCGCGCGCTCGGGATGAATACCTCGCCTTCGGCACGGATGCTGCGCGGGTCGATCTTGAACGTGAGGTCGGGAGAAGCGACGACGCGATACTCGGGCAGGTCGGCCACGAGCAGGTGGTCGCCCTTGAGCTGCAACGTACCGACCGGGCGGCCGTCTTGCCAGTTGAGCGTGCCACCCAGGTTCCAGGTGCCGTCGCCCGCCCGGCCGTTGCCGGTGAACTGCAGGCGATTGGCGGCGAGGTTGAGTTGTACCTCCATCTGCCGCAGCGCCAGGTTCAGCCGGTAGAGATCGAGTTCGCCGCGATTGAGTTCGATGCGTCCGTCGAGCTGGGGGGCATCGACACGTCCCGACAGCGTGACGTCGGCTACCAGCGCACCGGAGGCATCGTCGATCTCCGCGACGAGCACCGGCAGCAGGTTGGCGTCGCCCATGCGTCCGCGAATGCGGCCCGAGAGCGGCGACTGGCCGAGATCGACGCCGGGCACGCGGGTCAGCGTCGCGTTGGCCGCGATGAAGGATTCCGCCGTGCCGGACAGGCCGACAGCCACCGACAGGCTCGTCGCGTCCGCGCGGATATCCGCGCGACCCGACCCGAGCTGCACGGTCTCCGTGCTCTTGGCATCCTCGCTCGCGAGGCGATACACGATGCCGCCGCCCGTGAGCACGATCGACGCGTCGCCGCGCCACGGCATCGTGGGGCTGCCCTCGGCGGTGACATCGAGGTCCATCTTCCCGAGGTACTGCGGCTGGTCCGCGAGGATTTCGCGCAGGATGTCGAGCGGGATGTCATCGCCGGTGGCCGCGATGCGCCAGGGGCCTTGCCGCCGCCATAGGCCGCTGCCGCATACGCTGCTGTCGAGCAGGTACAGGCACAGCTCGCCGACCTCGATGCGCTCCCGGGAGAAGAGGGCTTGCGCAGGCTTGGCGAGGCGAAGGGGCTGCGTGCCGTCGGCATCGAGCAGGCGACCCGAAGCGATCTGCCCCGACCAGACCTCGTTCGCATAACTGCCTGATACCTCGAGTTCCGCGGTCGCCACCTTGCCGCGCGTGGCGCGCGACGCGAGCTGCGCGCGCAGCGTGTGCGCACCGGGGTTGCCGTTGCCGGTGATCCTGAGGCTGTCCGCCTGCACCGGCCCGCGGCGCAGTGCGCCGGCATCGATGCGAACCGCAGAGGCCGTCCTGCCCGCCGGGTCCACGTCGATGTCGGCGCTGAGCGATCCGACGGACCAGTCGCCGAGCGCAAGGCCTGCCGCCTCGATGTCCGCCACGACATGCGGCAACCGCAGCGGCCCCACGGCGCTGCCGCTGAATTGCACCCGTCCGGACGCCTCCGGCCACAACGAAGCGAGCGACGTGGCATTCAGCGACCATCGCAGGTTGACGGCTTCACTCACCGTCCCGGCGACCGAGAGCCGCGCATTGCCGAGTGCAAGCGTGGTTTCGCCGAGCTGCCAGCCGCTCGCGCTCCTCGCGACAGTGCCAGAGCCGTTAAGCGGCTGGCCGCGCAGCGTGCCCCGTAGCCGCGCGACGGCGAGGCGGAAGTCCGCGTCCGCAGTGAGGCCGCTGCCGGTCGCAGTGGCAGAGAAGTCGATGCGACCCGGGAACTGCGCGTTCAGGGACGCAGGATTCACGTCCTTGCCCGTCGCGCTCACCGTCCAGCCTTGTGGTGCTGCCAGCGCAAGCGAGCCCGCGCCCGAGACCCGGCCGTCCAGCAGATCAAGCTGGTAGGACGCGATCTGCAGGGCATCCGGGGAGACGGAGCCCGTGACGGCGGCCGTGGCAGCGGGCAGCTGCGGCGTCACGATGCTTGCATTCGCAGTGAACTGGTAGGGCGACGCGCCCGACACCGTGAGGCGACCGGCCGGACTGCGGACTGCGGGAGAGGTCGCGGACAGAGGCCACTGCAGTGACTGCCACGTGGTCGTCATGCTCAACGCTGGCGGTCCTCCCGCGAACCTCGCCTCGCCGGCAAGGTCGATGCGCAGCGCTGAACCGGGCTGCGTGAGGCGGGCCGCGGTAATGGCGAGCGTACGGTCCGCGTAGCGTCCGTTGGCATCGATCAGCAGGGGTGCACGATCGAGCGCGGGCACGGCGAGCTGGCCGTTGACGCGGATGCCATCGGGACGGGCAGAGAAGTCGAGCGCCACCGCCTGGAGCGTGGTCCTGCTCGACGGCAGCCACGGCTCCAGCGCGAAGGTCGTCGAGGTCACCTTGCCGTCGATCTGCCATGCGTCCTCGGGACGTGTCAGCTTGGCGCTGACATGGGCCGCCGCCGGCGCCGTGAGGTCGGCCTCGATCTGCAGCATGTCGGCACTGCCTCGGGCGGTGGCCGCGAGCGCAAGGTCGGGCCGCTCGCCATCCGGCACGACGCCGTGAACGTCGATGTCGAGGCCGACCGGCCGCGCCGCCGCCAGCTGGACAGTGCCCCCAAGGTCCGCAAGCGCGGAATCGATCGCGAGCTCCGTCACCCTGAGGCGGCTGGCATTCAGTTGTGCGGCGGCCTGCACGCGGTCGATCGAGAACGTCTGGCCGTTCTGCAGTGTCAGCGTGACAGCCGAGAGATCGATCCGGTCCACCGCGATGCTGAGGAAGCCGGGCAGGAACCTGACTGGTGTCGTGGGCTCCGGCTCATCGGGCGCCGGCTTCAGTTCGACCACGGACCTCGCGGCGGTGGCGGACGTGATGTCGATCGTCTGCAGCGCGAGCCAGCGCAGGTGCAGGTCGATGACGATGTCCTCCACGACAAGGTGCACGCGCTTGTGATCGAGCTCGAGACGGGCAATGCGCAGCGGCCCCGTGAGCCGGCCCGACACGCCGTCGACGCGGATGCCCACGGTCTTGAGGCGCGACAGCTGCGTGGCCGCCAGCTCGATGCCCGTCTGCGTGTACGCGAGGACGTAGAACGCGGCCCCGGCTGCGACCAGCAGCAGCGCGACCACGACGAGGGCAATGCGCGTGCGCATCAGAAAAGCGTCGAGATGTGCAAGTGCAGCCGCGGCGACCGTCCCGGCTCGGACAGCGCCTGCGCGACATCGACGCCGATGCTGGCCACCGACACGTGCCAGCGCACGCCTAGTCCGGCGGAGTACTCGAGCGGGTCGCCGAACTTGTTGAACGCATTGCCGCCGTCGGCAAACACGGCCACGCCGAAGTTGCGTGGCAGTTGCCGCTCCAGCTCGATCGTGCCGACGAGCAGGTGCCGGCCGCCGATGCTGTTGCCGGCATCGTCCTTGGGCGACAGTTCGTTGAGGCCGAAGCCGCGGACGCTGTTGTCGCCGCCGGCGAAGAAGCGCTGCGACGCCGGCAGCTCGGAGAAGTCCGCCACCTGGCTGACCCCGAGTTCGCCGCGCACGCGCAGGTGCCAGAGATCCGACAGGTCGAAGATGCGTTCGCCCTGGAAGCGGAAGCGGATGTATGACGCGTCCGATCCCAGCGAACTCGGCGAACCGGTGAGTTCCGCATACAGCGAGTAGTGCAGCAGGTCGGTGGTCAGGCCCGGTCTCACCGGCAGTGTCGAGAAGCTGATGCCGGGGATCAGCAGCGTGTCCTTCTGCGAGGACAGCGTACCGTCCTCGAGCGGCAGCTCGGTGACTTCCTGCGACAGCCTGAGGAACAGCACCCGCTGCCACTTGCCGAGCACCTCGGTCAGGCCCGTGCCCAGCTCGTACTTCTTGCTGAACGTGTCGCCGAGTTCCTCGTTGCGCGCCAGCGCGCTGAAGTCGACCTTCTCGAGTGCGATGTCCATGACCGGGACGGCGTAGTGCAGCGACGCCTCCTCGACCACGCCGGAGCCGATCAGGCCGAGCTGCATGCGATGCCCGCGCGAGTTGACGCGACGATCGTCCCACGTGAGCCGCCCGCGGGCCCGCGTGTCGGTGGCGTAGCCCACGCTCGCCGCGTACCGGTGGCGCAGGTTGGCCCTGGCGCGGATGGTGACCGGCACGACCAGCTTCTCCTGGTCGCGTTCCGCCGTCTCGATCTCCACCGTGGAGAAGTACTGCGTGTCGTCGAGCACGTATTGCGTGCGCAGCAGGGCATCGACCGAGTACGCGTCGCCCTCGCGCATCCGCAACAGGCGCTGCATCGCCGCGTCGCGGATGGCGTCCTGCGTGATGGTGATGGGGCCGAAGCGGTACTGCGGACCGGTCTCGAGCTTGAGCCCGACGGTGGCGACATGCTGTTCGGGATCGATGACGAGTTCGTTGCTCGTGAACTTCGCATCGAGGAAACCCTGCCCGGTGGCGGCCCGCAGCAGGTTCGACTTCACCTGCTCGTAGGTGCCGTGGTTGAGGCGCAGTCCCGGGCGCAGGTCGCGACGGTCGAGCATCCTCGCGATTTCCGTGTTGCTGCTGCCGTCGCCGGTGACGGCGATCTCCACCGTCGACAGGCGGATCTCGGGACCCGGCGCCACGGCGATCGTGACCTTCCAGTCGTTGCCTGCGGGCACGACTGCGAAGTCGACCGAGGGCTCGTAGTAGCCGAGCGGTTCGAGCGCGCGCCGCGTCTCGAGCGGAATGCGGCGTTCGAGGCGCGCCATCGTGTCGGGCGTGATGTCGTCGCGTTCGGCGTAGCGAGTGAGGCTCAGGAAGGCACGGATGTTGTTGGCGAGGGCGTCGTCCACGCCAGTGATGTCGATCGCGACGTCGGCCTGCGCAGGGACCGCCGCCAGCATCGTTGCCAGCATCGCGAGGCCGGCGCTGACGCTGGCCTTCAGCGGCCTACTCCGGCGAGGAATCGAACGCCGGATCGCCGACGGCGACTTCATCGGGATCGCGCGTGTCGAACCAGACCTCCGGCAGGTCCGCGCTCTTGAACTCGAAACGCGAGCTGCCGGACTGCAGGCCGGTCGAGTCGAAGCGGCGTTCGTGCAGCACCGTCCGGCCCGTGCGCTCGACCAGCAGCACGCTGGAGCAGCGCGTGCCGTAGCGTTCGTGCACGATGAACGGAGCGGACACGATGTGCTCCCATTCGAGCGGCAGCCCGGTGGACGGCAGGCTGTCGTGGTCCGCCCGCTCGCGATCGGCGAGGACGCGGAACAGTTCGTCCGGATCGACATCGCCGCCGCCGAGCGCGCGGCCGAACTTTTCCTTGGTCCGCGTGAGCTTCGGCCACGGCGTGTCGAGGAGATGGTTGCTGATGCCGTGGATCCCGCTCGGCAGTGCGCGTGGCACCGAGTCGCCGCGATTGGAGAAGTAGTACAGCGCACGGGGTCCGCCGACGAGCAGGTTGAAGCCGGAGTAACGCGGCGCTGCGCCGCGCAGGTCGTCCAGGAATTCCTTCGGCGACGTGGCGCCGGTCAGGAAGCGGGGGATCAGGGAGCCGCGCGATGGCGCGCCTTCGATCGGCGCCTGCAGGTCGCGGTAGTTCGTGACGACGCCGAAACGGCCGGAGCGGGCGACGCCGAGCCACGTGCCGTTCGCCTGCAGATCGCGTCCGCCCAGGATGCGCGGGTCGTCCTGCCACCAGTTGAGCGGCGCGGCGGCGCGGTCATGAAACTCGTCGCGGTTGGCCGCAAGGACGAGTCGGTAACGCGGGTGGCTTTTCCAGCCGATCAGGAGGAGGCACATGCCGCAGATTGTAACGGCAACCGGGGTCCAGGCGACTGGCGATTAGCGACTGGCGAGGGGCTGGAGAAGACCGACATCGACTTGGCTGGAACCCGGATCAGGCCAGTCGCTAGTCGCCAGTCGCCCGCCCCTGCTGACCACCTGCCTGCGGGGCGTTCAGCCAGTCCTGGATCAGCCGGTACGAGATCGACTGCGGGGGCGGCAGCAGGATCCTGCCCGAGGCCAGGTCCTCGCGGCTGAACCAGCGGGCGTCCTCGAGTTCCCCGTCGCGGCAGGCGATGTCGGTGCTGAGCGCGCGAGCCGTGAATCCCAGCATCAGCGAAGACGGGAACGGCCACGGTTGCGAGGAGTGGTAGGTCGGGGCAGTGGCCTCGATGCCGGTTTCCTCGAGTACCTCCCGCAGCACGGCGTCCTCGAGGCTCTCGCCCGGTTCGACGAAGCCCGCGATGGTGGAATAGCGTCCCGGCGGCCAGATCGCCTGCCTGCCGAGGAGCGCCCGCTCGTCCTGCCCTTCGCCCCGGCTCACGAGGACGATGATCGCCGGGTCGATGCGCGGGAATTGCGCCGTCCCGCATTCGGTGCACTTGAGCAGGTGGCCAGAGCGGCTGCTGGCGGTCGGTGCGCCGCAGGAACCGCAGAAGCGGTGGCGCGCCCGCCAGTGGACCATGGCCCTGGCATAGGCCAGCAGGCCGGCTTCGTCACCGGGCAGCAGGCTTCCCAGGCTGCGGAGGTCCTGGAACTCGGCGTCGCCCGGCAACGCAGGCGGCGGATCGCCGGTGAATTCAACGGCGAAGCAGGGGCGGCTGCGGAATTCCCCCAGCAGGATCAGGTCCTCGGAGCGCTCGATATGGGGGGCGGCCTCGTGCCACTCGAGCAGCCGGGCTGTCGGTGTGTCGCCGCCCGGTGCAATCAGGTTGCGGAGTTGCCAGACCGGCACCAGCCACGCGTTGCCCTGGTCACGCAGGACGTCGAGCCATGCCGTGTCTTCCCGGGGGTGGGCCGTCCGGTCCAGATAGGGGCCGGCGAAAATGTTGGGCTGGCGCGGCGGACCTGACATCGGGCGGGGCGCTTCCGGGAGGGCGGGGCATGCAGTGTAGCAATGCCCCGCCGCCCGGGTTAACAGGACGCTGCAAGACTCATGGCAGCCCCCTGATCTATTCCGAGTCAGGGATGGCTCGGTGAAATCAACGAGTTCCAGTTCGTTGATTTCGGGAGCCGGCGAAAACGACGCTTTTCGCCGGCTCCCGATGCAAAAGGCACGGATAGCCTCTTGCATCAGGCCGGAGGAGTCTCAGGCTGCCCAGATCTCGTCGTCGGTGGGCACCTTCTTGGTGGTGATGACCTTGCCGATGCGCGACACGTTGATCAGGTGCTTGTAGTCGAGGTTCTCGGAAATCGAGTTGCCGCCCCACGAGCCGCAGCCCAGCGTCGTGGTCGGCGCGAAGCCGTTGGTGAGCGAACCGCCTGCCGTGAGGGCGCTGGCCTGGTTGACGACCAGCCGGCTGATCGGCAATTCGACGCCCGCCTCGCGGATGTGCGCTTCCGTGTTCGAGTGCAGCGCCGCGGAATGTCCGGCCCCCTCGACGATCAGGTTGGCCTTCGCGTTGGCGACGGCTTCCTTGAAGGTCTTGTACGGCAGGATCGCCACCACCGGGCACAGCTTTTCCTTGGCCAGGATGTCCGCGGTGCCGGCGCCCTTCGCGGGCAGGAGGATGATGCGGGCCGTCGCGGGCACGTCGATGCCGGCCAGTGCGCCGATCTCGCGCGGCGTCTTGCCGACGACGTCCTTGTTGAGGTGGCCGCCGGGGAACACCACGTCGCGCAGCTTCTGGATGTGGCCTTCGTCGGCGGTGAACCAGACCTTGCCGGTCTGCTTGAAGAGGTCGATCGTCTCGTTGTACTTCTCTTCGGGCGTCAGCACGAACTGTTCGTGCGAGCAGATGATGCCGTTGTCGAACGACGCGCCCGTCAGGATCTTGCCGACGGCGTCCTTCAGGTCCACGTCGCGGTCGATGATGACCGGCACGTTGCCGGCGCCCACGCCGTACGACGGCTTGCCGGACGAGTACGCCGACTTCACCATCGCGCCGCCGCCCGTGGCGACCACGACATCGACGGACTTCATCAGGTCCTGCGTCTTCTCGACCGAGCCGTTGCGCACGGTCTGGATCAGGTTGTCCGGGCCGCCGTGGTGCTTGACGATCTTCATGAACTCGTTCGTCAGCAGCTCGGTGCACTTCTGTGCCTTGGGATGCGGCGCGAAGATGACGGCGTTGCCGCCCTTGAGCGCGAACATGCCGTTGCACATCGGTGTCGCGACCGGGTTCGTGACGGGGCAGACGGCGCCCACGACGCCCATCGGCTTGGCGACGAACACGAGGTTGTTCTCTGCGTCCTCGCCGATGATGCCGCGCGACTTCTTGCCCTTCAGGTTGTTCCAGATGACGCGCGCCTTGCCCTTCTTCTTCAGGACCTTGTCCTCGAAGTTGCCGATGCCCGTCTCGTCGACCGCCATGCGGGCGAGCATCTCGGCGTTGTCGTACACGTACTTCGCCATGTCGCGCACGATCGCGTCGACCTGTTCCTGCGAGAAGCCTTCGTAGATGGCCTGCGCGGCGCGTGCCTTCGCAACCAGACTGCTGATCTCGTTGTCGGGGGCGGCGGCGCGTTCGGGCATGCTCATGGCTTTTCTCCTAATGGAAACGACTTGTACATTGAAGAATAACATTATCCGGCTGCCGGCAGGGCGCTGGCAACCCGGGCCGTCTGGCCCGCAAGTGTACCTCCGCGGCGGACGGGGCGCGCCTCGCGGCCCCAGGGTGCCCCGGGGAACTGGTGCTCAGGAGCGCGGATCTGCCAGGTTGCGGCGCTCCGCGAGCAGCCTGCGAACGCCCCGGGTGTCGGTCTTCATGCGACATAAAGGGCACCGGCCCGGGGAGAGGGACAGCGTGTCGCGCACGAAAGCACCGCCGCATTCCGGGCAGCCATCCACCTGGAGATCCTCGCCGCTCGCCAGCGCCATCAGCAGGAACCATGCGTGCTCGAAGGACAGGTGACCGCTGCGCCAGAGCGACTGGTAGGTCTCGAACGCGTCGCAGAACAATGCACCGAACTCGATGCCGCGCTGGGCCGGGTTGCGTGCGCCTTCGTCCTCGATCAGGCCGACGGCCGCGAACAGCCCCGCCAGCAGGGAGGCCTCGAGATGGGCGGAGGCATTGCGCAGGAAGTACGCGGTCCTGCGCGGCGACTTGCCGCGCTTGCGCCGTACCGCCTGGGCCGCGGGACCCGCGGAGACGTAGCTCCTGTAGAGCTTGCGGATCCGGTCGTCCGTGAGGGTCGTGCACAACCGGATCGTGCAGGTCCGGGCTTCGTGGCGAATCATCCTGAGCGCGAGGTGATGGCGCTCGAGGTCGCGGGAATAGCGGTGATCGGTGACACGCAAAGCGGGACTCCCTGTCCTCTGGTCGCGTTCCGGGGGTGGCAACGACGTCCCGCGCGGCCGGTTTCCCGGCTTGGCACATCCTGACGCCTTATGGCATAAATACCATATATGGTCCAAACGGACCATATATGGCTTTTAATATGTACTTTTTGGGTTAAGGATGAC